>CANCMG010000006.1 GCA_947378965.1 Alcaligenaceae bacterium
GTCTCGCTAGGTACCGCTTGGTCAGACTTGAGGGGCTTGATGCCTAACTTGGTAAATTGAGCTAAAGGCTGACGTGCGGTACGCCCCGATGGCCCCGCGTAGCCCTTGGGTACCTGCACCTCATAGCCCCAGTTTGCGCCACTCACCCAACCCGCTAGTTTCAAATAGTTTGCCGTTGATCCTAAGGCGTCTGGCACAGAGTTCACAATGTCGCGCTTACCATCCCCATCAACATCCACTGCGATCCGTTGATAGGTAGTGGGCATAAACTGCGTTTGGCCAAAGGCACCGGCCCACGACCCGACCAAGTTTTGCAAGGGGATCTCACCACTTTCAGCAATCTTTAAAGTCGCCCACAATTCGCCTTTAAAAAAGGCTTGGCGCTTATTGGCACAGACCAACGTGACTAAAGATCGCACCAACTCGCGCGTCCCTTGTATCCGTCCAAAGTTCGACTCGACTCCCCAAACAGCCACAATGGTGTACCGATCCGCTCCATATTTTTGCTCGGCCACACCAAGCGTTTTAGACCACTCTTTGAGCTTAGCTTGGCCATCTGCCACGCGCTCATCATCGACTAAACCCGCCAAATAATCCCAAATTGGAGTACGAAACTCTGGCTGAAAATCAAAAGCCTTCAGTACCGTTTCATCGGGTTCGATACCTTTGAAGGCCTGATCAAGCACTGGGGCACTGATACCTTGCGCACTGGCGGTCTGCCGCAACCCCGCCACGCAAGCATCAAAGGTCTGCGCTGCTGTAGCAAAGGCTACGCAAGAAAGCGCGAGGGCGCTCAAGGCTTTTTTCATTTAAGGTGATCTTCTTTAGCTGTCATTGTGATCGGCGTGAGGAAGCCGACTTTAGGTCAATGTTAGCTCGGCTTCCATGGCTATCAATAATGTACACGGTAACAGCGTTGCGCAAGAGACAATGAGCAAGGGCACGGCCATGTGGCAGCCGCCAAGTAACGGATAGCGTGCGGCGAGCAGAGCAGGAAGTGGCGGGCGGTCAGCCGTCATTAGCCTTGACGCAAACGCCGCGACAGGCCAGCGACGCGCTCCATCACAATCATCATGATCAGTGTGAAAATGATAATGACGCCCGACAGTGCGGCAATTGTGACATCGAGCTTGCCCTCAAGGTCTTGCCACATTCTGATGGGCAACATGTCGGTGCGAGCATCACGCAAAAACAACGAGACGGGCACGTTATCAAATGAAGACATAAATGCAATGAATGCCCCAGCCATGACGCCTGGACGGATTAAAGGCAGGGTCACAAACCGAAAGCTATACCAGCGACTCGCCCCCAGGCTTGCCGAGCTTTCTAGCAAGGCAGGATCCATCTGAGCGAGCGCAGCAGATGTCGTACGAATGACGTACGGGACACACACCGCAGTATGCCCAATAATCAAAGTGGTGATGGATACGGACCACCCCACCGCGCTAAACGTCATCAGCGCAGCAAAACCAAATGCCAAGGCTGGCAACACTAACGGTGACATGAACAATGAATCGAGGGCGCGTGCGAAACCGCTCTTTGATCCCACAATCGCCAGCGAGGCTAATACTCCAAAAACAACCGAGAGCAGGGTTGTAGCCAAACCGACTTTGATACTGTTCATCGCGGCAAAGTGCAGATGACTGGCGTTCCACAACTCAACATACCAGCGCGTTGAGTACGACACCGGTGGAAATTTCAGCGAGTAGCCATCAGTAAAAGACACAATCAACACAACCGCTGTGGGCGCGATCAATAACACAACGGTTAAAGCGGCCAAAAGCCCTAGAGAGCCTCTGAAAAAAATAGTTGATAGGTCTTTTTGATGAGCCATAGTGATTTTCAATCGCTACCCGTTTGCATAGCCACGTGATAAGCGGCCCAGCATATTAAACAAAGACACACACAAGATAACGGTCGCTAAAAAGGTCAGCGAGATCGCGGCAGCAAATGGAAAATTCGATAACGCAGACACTTGTTGATAGAGATACATTGGCATAAAGAGCATCTGACCGCCACCGATCAACGACTGCGAAATAAAAGCCGTAATCGCCGCCGAAAAAGTCAGCAAACAACCCGCGATGACGCCCGGCAAGGCGAGTGGCACCGTAATTTTTTTGAACGTCTGCCATTCGCTTGCGCCCAACGAGGCCGACGCGTCTGACAGATTCATATCGATGCGCTGTAGCGCCGTGATCAGAGGTAGCACCATAAGCGGCAACTGAACATTTGCCAGCGTAACCACTAAACCGAGGCGGGTATACAGTAGTTTGATGGGCGTTTCAATCAAGCCAAAGTCCATGAAAAAATTATTCACAATCCCCTGACGTCCTAAGATCACGATCCAGGCAAAGGTTCGCACCACAACACTGGTCAGCAGTGGCAGCATGACAATAAAAATAATCAGCGGCTGCAGTCGACCAGGCATTTTCAAAAAGGTCCACGCTAAAGCAAAGCCAAGCACCAGACTCAGCGCGGTCACCTGCACACCCAACCAGAGGGTGTCTAATAAGACGGTTAAGCCAAAACCATCTAGCGTCTTTGCCCAGTTTGCCAACGATCCCCACTGCGTCATGGCCGTGTCGCTATAAAAACTCACCACCCCCAGCATCAGCAAGGGGGTGATAAAAAATAGCAACATGGCGAGCGCCAGGGGTGAAGCCAACCACAAAGGGTAGGCGGTCACCGGCAGGCGTGTAGTGGTTGGCATGATCAGAGCTTGATCTCGCGGTTAAAGCGCTCGATCCACTGCGCGCGTTGTTCGTTAATTTTCTTCCAATCCTGAAACACAAAGCGCTTTTTCATTTCAGCCTGATCTTTGGCCAATACTTTCGCGATCTCGCCTTCCATTTTGACTTTCGAATTGGTTGGCACCACCAGATAAGGGCTTTGCATCAGTTTGGTCTGCACGTCGGGCGACATAGCAGCTTCGATCAGCGCTACGGCAAGTTCACGATTCGGCGAATTTTTAACAATATGAATCGTGGTCTTAAAGGCAATCGCACCCTCTTTGGGGATCACGAACTCAACCGGTACGCCGCGCGCCTTCAAGATTTGAATCGCATTGAAATTACCGGGGCTGATATCGACTTGCCCTTGCTGAAACAAGGTCGCCAAGGCGCCAGGATTAGCGGCCACAGCGGCCAAATTGGGTTTGAGATCATTCAACGCTTTAAAGCCAGGTTCGATGTTCGACTCAGAGCCACCAAACATCTTGGCGATCTCAACTAAAAATCCGGTCCCTAAGGTTGAGTTCAAATTCGTGATACCTGCACGGCCTTTATATTCGGGCTTCCAGAGATCTTTCCAAGAGGTCGGCGGGGTTTTGATTTTGTCAGGGTTGTAGGTGAGGCCCACAACTTGAAAGAAAATCGCAGGGCCAGTCTCTTCTTGCGCCTCAGCGATCAAATCTTTGTAATTTTTGCTGGTGGCGACGGGATAATTTTCAACCAATCCTTGGTCAATGGCGGTCAGTGCTGGGCCCGGATCATGCAACATCACATCAATCGGCGGATTATTTCTCGCTGCAGTGACTTTAGCGATTTGATCAACCGACAACATTGGATCAAGAATAATCTCTGCATTGTTGGTCGCCTTTTTAAAGGCAGGCACGAGCACCGCGCGATGGGCTTCTTCCCAACTACCGGTAAAAGTCGCAAACACCAAACGTTTTGCCTGGGCATGGCTCATCCCCGGAAACAGTTGCAGGGCACCTAGGGTAAGACTTGCTTGTAGCAATTGACGGCGAGACGTCATGGCAAAGCTCCTGTTAAATAAGAATCAGTGAATAAAAAATAAAACGCGTTAAACAGCTAAGAATCTAAGGGCATAGCTACAACTCAGACAATGACTAAAACTACGCGCACGAATAAGCCTGACAAAAGCTTTTGTCTCGCAGCTGCGCAACGACCTCGGTGCCTGGGCTCAGCATGGTCTGGTTCGACGCACGAGCCTGCGCAACCTTGATCGCAGAGCCATCGCTCAGCTTCACTTCTTGAATCACCTGAGGGCCCTGCGGCAAGCTCAGGCTCAACACACCTTTAAGGCTTGCCCCTTCTGTTCGTTCTGTGGCGGCACGTAACTCAAGCTGCTCTGGCCGAATACACACCCAAACCGAGTCACCCACCTTGAGCGCGCGAGACACCAGTCGCGCCGGCAGCGACACCCCAGCGACCAAGACCGTGCCCAACTGACCCTCAGTTTTACTTGCGACAGTACCCTGAAGCGAGTTCGCGTTACCCACAAACTGATTCACGAACAAGGTTCGAGGGGCGTCATAAATCTCATTGGGCGAGGCGTACTGTTCCAGGCGCCCCTGATTAATCACAGCCACCCGATCCGCCATTGACTGCGCTTCTTCCTGATCGTGTGTCACCATCAAGCAGGTAATACCGGCAAGGCGCTGAATGCGCTTCACTTCAATCTGCATATCTAGCCGCAAGCTCTTGTCCAAGGCGGCAAAGGGCTCGTCGAGCAATAAGATTCGAGGCTTGACTGCAAGGGCGCGCGCTAACGCCACCCTTTGCTGCTGACCGCCCGACATCTCGCGAGGCAAGCGCTTCGCCAGATGCGACATTTGCACAAGTTCAAGCATCTCTTGCGCACGCGCGACTTGTTGCTCTTTGGGCGCACCTCGACAGGCCAGGCCATAAGCGACATTTTCAAGCGCATCCATATGCGGAAACAGCGCGTAGTTTTGAAACACCACACCGACTTCGCGTTTATTGGGAGGTAAAGTGTCAATCGCAGTATCACCTACGATGATGCGACCCTCTGTTTGCGCAACAAAGCCCGCAATAATCCGTAAGAGTGTTGTTTTGCCACAGCCGCTCGGGCCGAGTAAAGCCACGAGCTCGCCGGCGTTGATATCCAGACTAATCCCATCAACGGCGGCCTGCGTCGACCCTGGATAGCGCTGCACGATGGACTCAAGCTTCAGGCCAAAAGCGCGCGCGGGCATCCTTTGACCAGTTTGGGTCGAGTGTGAGGAAACAATTTCAGGGCTGGATGGCATTGAGAGCTCTTTAGGACTCGAAATCAATCGACATCCATTATTTTTGTTAATCTGCGAGAACAAATTCTATACGTTCAATCAAGCAATTTTTGTGCCAGAAACCTCAAAACCAAGGGTAATTAGCCCCTTAAAACATGGTTTATCAAACTATTGACCGCGATAGGTCGAATACGACCAAGGAGTCACGGTCAACGGTACGTGATAATCGCCTTCAGGATCAGCAACGTTAAACGAGACCGGCACGACCTCTAAAAAAGGCCACTCGCCCAGGGCCACGCCTGTCGCCCGAAAATAATCGCCCACGTGAAAACGCAATTGATACGCCCCGATACGCAGAGGCGCACCACTTAGCAAGGGCTTGACAGTGCGCCCCCGGTTATCGGTGACCGCCTCAACTAAGAGGCGATCCTGCGTGGGCTCGCCACCGAGCTCGTGCAACGTCAGCCGCACACCCGCGGCCGCGCAACCTCGACTAGTATCCAACACGTGGGTCGATAGCGCCCCGGTCAAACGAGTTAGGCCGTGGTCGCTAATCCGCGCAGCCAAACGTAAGCGCGTAATCAGCCCAATCTCTGCCAGGGCATGGGTCAATTCCGTCGCACGATCATTCAGTAGCCGCTTTTCAAACACCCTAAGCACTGAGGTGCGTGTGTGACGGCTGACACACAAGATAAACGGAAAGCCAAACTTCGCCCGATAGGCGGCATTGAGTGCATCCCAGCGTTGCGCGGCGTCTGAAGCGAGCGTATTCAGCGCCAAAGCGCCTTGCTCGCTGACAGAGTCTGCCGTCATCTTACCGAGCCGGGCATCTGCCCCGCCTAACTCGGGGTGGCCGGCCAGCAATCGCACCAAATCATGCTCTGGCAAGGCCTTTACCTGCGCAAGCATCGCCTCATGCAGTGCCTGGGCCTTCTGGAACGGACGCTGGGCAACAACAGCCTGAGCCACCCAGGGTGCGTGTTCAAACACCTCGCCCATGACTTCGGTAAACATCACGCTGTCGCAGCCATCCAGCGCGTGCATCGTCATTGGAGTTGCCATGGAAAATCCTAATTATTCAAGATCGAAAATCTTACACGCTGACAGCCTCCCCGCCCTCGTCCTAATGGACACCACTGACGCGGAACGAGACGGAGGTTTTAGCTTGAATATAGTGCGATCCCAATCAGTCGCGCAAGGGCTGGTGTTGCTCTGGTATTGTTCGTACGGTTTTTTTTGCGCTAGCATGACCGCCAAGGCCAGTGACCCTACAAAGCAGAAAGCGATGAAACAAAAGCAAAAACCAACTGTCGAAACATTAGCCAAGCCCAAACCCCTGACAACACGCACAGCCAAACTGTTGCGTGAAGAGGGGCACGCTTGGTATCACGTTTTACGTTACGACTGGATCTACCTCTTAACGCTTGTAATTGGCGTTTCGATGCTGCTATTTTTTTGGGAGCCTTTTCCCCCTAAAACCCTCGGTATCGCAGTGGGCCGCGAAGGAACTTCGGACGGAATTTACGCCGAAAAGTTAGTGTCTTTTTTTGCCGAGCACGGTGTCAAATTAAACGTGACGTACACAGAGGGTGGCAAACAACCCATCACGGCCATGCAGCGCGAAAACTCGATTAAAAGTGCCTTGGTCTTAGGTGGTCTATATAAAAAACGCGAACTCGCTGACGTTTGGTCTTTAGGCAGCTCTCAGTACGAACCTTTGTGGGTGTTCTATCGTGCAAGCGCCTTTGAGGTCGATGAACCAATTGTTCATTTCGCAACTACTGGTTTGGCGATCGGCGAGCCCCACTCCGGCTCCAACACTCTTGTTCGCCAAATCCTAGCTCAATCGCGCAAAGACAGCGCTCTGAAAGTCAATTTTCTTGAGTGGCCCTATCTGAAGTCCGTCGATGCGCTCTTGGCCGGTGAAATCAATGCTTTAGCTGCAGTCGATGGCATTGACTCGCCAATCATCAAAAAGCTTATCGCCGACCCTAACATTAAGGTCGCCAATTTTCCCTTCGCTCCAGCCTTCGTCAAGCGCCTCCCGCAGTTGGATCTTGTCTCTGTTCCAAGAGGCTCATTTTTGACTGTGCCTGCGTACCCAGAGACCGATATCAATATGGTCGCAACAAGCCTGACCCTTGTCGTTGAAAAAGATCTTCATCCCGCGCTGCAACTATTGTTTTTAATGGCCATGGATCATCTGGGCGACTCACGTGATCAATTCTTTGCCAGGCCCGATGAGTTTCCGTCGTACAAAGACGGCACTATCCCACTTGCTCCACTTGCCAAACACTATTTTTCGATTGGGCCACCAACAGGCGTCCGACATCTTCCCTTTTGGGTCGCCAGTTTTATCGATCGAATTTGGTTTTTGGTTCTTGGCAGTCTAGCAATTGCATACCCGTTATACCACCTGATTCCAAACTATCGAACCACGCTTGGGCAACTTAAAGTGAACGATGCCTACGATATGCTGCATGACACTCAACGGCGGTTTAGTCAAGCGCAAACTCAAGAAGAGTTTGACCAGGTCATGCAGGATTTTCTTCAACTACAGCACGAAATTGAAGATTGGATTCCCATCCTCAATATTCCGGCTTACTATGCCCTCATTCGCCCAATTGAGCACATCAAAAAAGTTGCGATTGAACGGCAATCTTTTTTGAAGGGGTAGAGACTTCATCACAGAAATCTTGCTGGTCGCTCAATTTTTTATCGGCGGTCAATCCAACACCGCCGTCAATCATGCTCGCTGCATAGGCGTTCAATCAAGCGCCAGAGCCTCTCGACGAATCACCTCACCCCACGCCGGCACCTCTTTGTTGATGATGTTAGCAAAGCTCTGCGGATCCAGCATGACGGGCTCACCATTACTTTTCAAAACCGCCTCAGCTTTTGGATTAGTCGTAACCAGACGAGCTGCTTCGTACAGTTTTGTAATGACAGCTTGCGGTGTGCCGGCAGGTGCCAATAAGCCCATCCAAAAAATCACCTCAAAATTAGCAAAACCCGCCTCAGCCATGGTGGGTAGATCGGGTAAATGAGTAATACGCTTTGACGACGTGATGGCCAAGGCCTTGAGCTTGCCTGCCTGAACATTAGGCACCGTACTTAAGGTATCAAAGCCGGCATTCAGTTCTCCGCTGATCATCGCCAACCCAGCTAGCGCACCGCTTTTGTAAGGCACGTGCGTGGTTTTGATGTTGGCCCGATTACTTAGCGATACAAAACTTAAATGCGCCATATTGCCTTGACCACCCGAGCCGTAGGTCAGTCTGTCAGGCTGCGCTTGAGCGTAACGAATCAGATCTTGTACGCTGTTCACCGAATTTTTCTGTGCCCACTCAGGGTTAACAGCCAAAATAAACGGCGCTTCGATAATCATGGTGATCGGCGCAAAATCTGACGCCTTGTAGGTGATCTGCTTATACAGCTGTGGGTTGATGGTGATGCTACTTGAATTGGTCACCAACAGGGTATAGCCGTCCGGCGCAGCCCGCGCGACTTCGCCCACTCCAATCGCACCGTTTGCACCAGGCTTGTTTTCGACCACAACAGGCTGGCCAAAAGCTTTTGTTAACTGCTCGGCCATCACGCGTGCCACCGTGTCAGTCACCGAGCCAGCAGGAAACCCAACCACAACGCGCAGCGGCTTGTTAGGCCAGAGTTTCGAAACGTCTTGGGCATGCACTGTCGTCAACACCAAACCGCCCAAGGCGATCAGGACACTCAGTCTACGAATTGTGTTTATCATTTTTTGTCTCTCGAAACTACGGCAAAACTATCTTAGGAAAGCACCGCCAAGCTATCTTAGTCCAAACATATCCCTATCAACCACTTAGCCGGCAAGACCGTGTCGGGCCCAACACACCAGTGCTCGGGCGGCGCCTTACGCTGAACGGCTTGCCCCGCCAACAGGCTATCGTTATCCCTAACCATACACCGACGCGGCTTAATGTTTTGTGTCCGTAAATGGATAATTAGTGCTATAAATTCAGGCACTACAAAAGTTTCAATAAACCTATCACAGAATATTTCTGGAGACTTCAATGCAAATTAAATTTGCCTTATCGGCCCTTGCATTAGCGTTTGCAATGCCTGCTTTTTCGCAAACGCCCGCGGCACCCGCACCGCCACCAGCTTGGAAACAAGGTATTGACAACACCACGCAGCCGGTCACGCTGCACCCCTTCGCGCCCATTATGACCGGCACTGAAGCCAAGGATATTCAGTTGTCGAAGCTTAAGGTCGCACCGGGCTTTAAAGTCGAAGTGTGGGCCGACGGCATCCCAACTGCACGCTCAATGGCGATCGGCGAAAAAGGCACTGTGTTTGTTGGTAACCGCGTCGGTAAAAACGTAGTCGCCATCACCGAAAAAGACGGCAAGCGAAGCGTTAAGATTATTTTGAAAGGCTTGGATACCCCTAACGGTATCGTCTACTCAAAAGGCACCCTCTACGTTGCTGAACGCACCAAGATTACACGCTACGACAATATCGAAGCCAATCTGGACAACCCCGGCGCAGGCAAACTGGTGGTAGATGGTCTTGACCCGACCAACGGCCCCGGACACAACTGGAAATACCTGGCAATGGGACCAGACGGCAAGCTTTACTTCAATATTGGCTCGCCAGAAAACATCACGATGCCGCTCTACAACCAAGCCGCGATCTTGCGTGCTGACACAACAACCGGTCAGCTCGAGCGTGTCGCAACTGGGGTGCGTAACAGCGTCGGTATGGATTTTCATCCTGTCACCAAAAAACTCTGGTTTACCGAGCATGCTCGTGACTGGATGGGTGAAGACATCCCCAATGATGAGTTGAATGTGCTGAGCAAAGAAGGTGAAAACTTTGGTTTTCCGTTCTGCCATCAAGGGGACATCCCCGATCCGATCTATGGCAAATACGACACCTGCGCAAACAGCACACCACCAGCGCTCAAGTTAGGTGCTCACGTGGCTCCACTAGGCATGAAGTTTTACACCGGCAGCATGTTTCCTGCCGAGTACAAAAACAACATCTTGATGGCTCGCCATGGCTCTTGGAACAAAACCAAAAAGCTTGGCTATGATGTGATGCGTGTTGTGTTAGATGCAAACGGTAAAGTCGAAAAATACGAGCCGTTTGTGACTGGCTTCATGACCGACGACATGGCTGATCCTCCAATGTGGGGTCGTCCAGTTGACGTGCTGCAATTGCCCGATGGTTCGATCTTGTTCTCAGACGACTACAACGGCGTTATCTATCGCGTGAGCTACAGCAAATAATGTTTCAAGTTTCAAGCACGAAGCAAGTCGCAGCGGGCCTCTTAGCCGCTGCGGCTTTTTTAGCTTTCACCCCTTCAGTGCGGGCCTCAGATATTGAAGCAGGCAAAACCCTGTCTCAAACTTGTGTGGCCTGTCACGGCCCTGGTGGCAACTCAATTATCCCAGGCACACCCTCAATTTCAGGCAATGCCGCACAAGCGATCAGCATGCAACTTTACAATTACCGCGAGGGTAATCGTAAGAACGTGCAAATGACGCCGATGGCTGAAAATCTCACTAACCGTGAAATGAATAATCTGGCGGCCTATTTTGCCTCAGAAAAAGTCGCGCCACCCACGCATCAAGCGTCTGCCGAAAGTATAAAACTTGGCCCAGCGCTTACGCAGCAGTACAACTGCACGCAATGTCACGGCCCAGTTTTAAAAGGGATTCAACATATCCCTCGGCTTGCAGGTCAACAGTACGAGTATCTGCTGGCACAACTGCAAGGCTTTAAAGCCCACACGCGCTACGACATGGACGGCAATATGACATCTGCTATGTCGGCAGTCAAAGATACGGACATTCCTATTTTGGCCGACTACATCGCCGGTCTTGAATACAAGTAGCACACGGACAGCTATTATGCTCACGAGTGCAAGGAAAAAGCACCACTATCCTCTTTAACTCTTAGCCTGTATTTCGTAAGCCAGCTGAGATACCATTGATCGATAGGTGGATGCCCAGTCGGACTCGCTCATCTGACTTGCCTGCGCGATACCGTCGTATCAACTCAACTTGCAGATGATGCAGCGGATCGATATACGGAAAGCGATGGCGAATAGAGCGGGCCAGCGCTGGGTTATTGTAAAGACGGTGCTGGTTTTTGGTAATTAACGAAATCATTTCAGCGGTTTTCAGCCACTCTGCTTCGAGGGCTGAAAAAATCTTTTTGCGCAGCTTAGTATCAAGCACTAATTCGCTGTAACGCGACGCCAGCGCCAAGTCGCTTTTAGCCAGCACCATATCAATATTTGACAAAAGTGTTTTAAAGAAAGGCCACTGCTTCACCATTCTTTGTAACAACGCAACAGCTGCCTTGTGCTCTTTGCCGCTCGAACGATTTACAAACTCGTCTACAGCAGAGCCAAAGCCAAACCAACCTGGTAACGTCAAGCGGCATTGACCCCAACTAAAGCCCCACGGGATCGCCCGCAAATCCTCAATCTTTTGCGTCGCTTTGCGTGAGGCGGGGCGCGAACCAATGTTCAGTTCGGCGATTTCTCGGAGCGGCGTTGCAGAAAAAAAGAACTCTTCAAACCCGGGCGTTTCGTAGACCAAGCGCCGATAAGCGTCCATGCTGGCTTGTGACAATTGAGCGGCGGTCTGTAAGAAATTTGGGGGTGCGCTCTTGGTGGGTTGCAACAAAGTTGCCTCTAAGGTGGCCGCAACAAGAGTTTCTAAATTACGACGACCGATTTCTGGGTTAGCGTACTTCGAGCCGATCACCTCGCCTTGTTCGGTTAAACGGATCTGACCTCGCACCGTACCGGGCGGTTGCGCCAGAATAGCTTGGTAACTTGGCCCACCACCACGACCTACCGTGCCACCGCGTCCGTGAAACATACGCAATTGAATGTTGTGCGTCTTGGCTAAGCGTTCAAAGTCTTCGACTAATGCCACCTCTGCTTGGTAAAGCTCCCAGTTACTGGTAAAAATCCCGCCGTCTTTATTGCTATCCGAATAGCCCAGCATAATGTCTTGCTCGGCGCCAGAGCGTTGCACTAACGCTGCAATACCAGGCAAAGCATAAAACTCACGCATGATACGAGCAGAGTTGCGCAAGTCTGCAATCGTTTCAAACAGCGGCACCGTGATTAGATCAACAACCGCCTCATCATCGAGGGTGCGGCGCAGCAACCCCACTTCTTTTTGCAATACCAACACTTCAAGCAAATCACTCACATCCTCTGTGTGACTGATGATGTAGTGACGAATCGCCTCTGCGCCATAGGTTAATCGTGATTTGAACGCCTCTGCAAAAATTGCCAACTCGGCTTGAGCATGCTCTGAATACGTGAATCCATAAATGCGCAAAGGCCTAGGGTCTTGCAATACGCTCAAGAGCACAGCACGCTTGCCGGCTTCAGTCAGACTTGAGTAGTTTGTTTCGAGATGCGCATAAGCAAGCAATTCAGCAACAACCTTCTCGTGTTGGTCTGAACTTTGGCGCAAGTCCACTGAGGCCAAGTGAAAACCAAATACCTCGACGGCTCGAAGCAAGGGACGCAGACGTTGCGACGAAAGCGCTTGTGCACGTTGGCTCTGCAACGAAGCTTCAATGATCTTCAGATCATGCAAAAACGTTTGCGCGTCTGGGTACGGATTTTGCGGCTCTACCGCATGCCGTGCGGCATCGCCCCCCGTCAACAGTTTTAACGTGGCAGCCAACCGGGCATAGATACCGGTTAACGCGCGACGATACGGTTCATCTAGACGATGAGCATTGCAATCCGGCGAGCGCTCTGCCAAGGCCTTCATCTCAGGCGGAAACTCAACCAGCATGGCCGACAGCGATAGCTCTCGTCCAAGATAGTGCACCTCAGTCAGGTAATAACGCAAGGCCATTTCAGCCTGACGCGAAAGCGCCTCTCGTAGTGTTTGCGCATTGACGTTGGGGTTACCATCACGATCACCTCCGATCCACTGCCCCATGCGTAAAAACGACGCGACAGGCTGATGCCCTAACGACTCTTCAAGCGCAGCATAAATTTTAGGAATCTCAGGAAGAAACGTTGATTCGTAATAACTCAAAGAATTTTCAATTTCGTCTGACACGGTGAGCTTTGAGAGGCGTAACAAACGTGTCTTCCACAGTTGCATCACGCGGGCACGCATGCGCGCCTCATTGGCAGCCAATTCACGCGGCATCAGCGCGTCTTTGGCTGCATTGCGATGTGAACAACGCGCCTTAATGTCATCGCGTTCGTGCAACAAATGAGCAAGGCTGCGTTCGGCACTTAAGATACTTTGTCGCTGCACTTCAGTCGGGTGTGCGGTTAACACAGGCGAGACAAAGCTACTTGCCAGTGTTTGAGAGATGACTTTGTTTGTGATACCTGCAGAGCGCAGCCGTTGCAACGCAACGTCGATGCTCCCTTCTTGTGCGTGACCAGCGCGCTCGTGAATCATTCGGCGTCGAATATGGTGCCGATCTTCGGCCAAGTTAGCCAGATGGCTAAAAAAAGTAAAGCCACGAATCACGCTCACGGCACGATCGCTTGGCAAAGCTTTCAACAGTTTTTTGAGCTGCTTGCCTGCCTCGTCATTTGCGTCGATTCTGAAAGAGACCGAGAGCTGACGAATATTCTCGATCAGTTCATAGATCTCTAGGCCCTCTTGTTCGCGAATGACATTGCCGAGTAATCGCCCAAGCAAACGAATATCTTCAACAAGCGGACGCTCGTTATCTCGCGATCGAGTTTTTGAAGAGGCAGCAAGGGCGTTGAGCATAGCGATCCTAACCAGGTGAAGGGTTTCGAAACACTCGCGAGTGCTATACGCCAACATAGAAAACCGCAATCCATGGCGCAGCGGACTTCGCGTGTGTGGAAAGGGTCGTTTGTTGAGCTGCTGTCTCGACAGCAATACAACCTCTATAGGGTAAATACTACAGGTCTTATGAGATTTTTCCAATCAAAAAAATGTAACCGCAGGTGCCCAAGTCAGACTGACCGAGCCATTTTTACTCAGCCAAACGACTCTTGCTCGGCCCAACAAAAGTACGTATCTTTCAGACAGATATTCATATGCGATCTCCGTAAAAAGCAACATCGTGCTTGATGTTTGCCGTGAGAACAGTTTGGCACCGGCGAATCTGACACTCAAGGAGCTCATCGCCGAAAAAATGTTTCAGGTGATTTCGACGGGTTTCAAGAAGCTGCACACACGATTTTCTTAACGCGCAAGAGTCGTCTGAGCACTAAGTTTTTCTGAAATCGCGCAAACTTCAAGACCCTCGGATCTTAGACAGACTCGAGGTAATTTGACCTCTGACAGGTGCTAGGATTTGCTCTAGTTACAACAAAACTTTGAGCCTTGATTCTGACTGGAATTACACCTATTTAATTAAAGTTTATGTTAGCCTTTAGAAATCACGGAAAAGGCTGTTGACTGCACGTGCATGCTTGGATCAGTCAATTATTTTTTTTAATCCTGACGAGTACCAGCAAATGATCCGTATACAAACAATCGTAGTCCTCTGGTTGAGCATGGTTTTGAGCAATTCGTGTTTCGCTGCAGAGATTTCAGCTCGCGAACAAGTCGCGGATGCAAACAAGCCAGCCGCGTCAGCACCCTTGGATAAAGAGGAGATGGCGAAGCAGTTGGCCAATCCCATCGCGAATATGATTTCGATGCCTATTCAGTGGTCATATGGCGGCAAGATGGGAGCGGATCAAAAAGGTAGCAATCAAACTCTCTTGCTCCAACCTGTGGCCCCCATTAATTTAGGTGGCGGAGACCTTTTCATTGTTCGGCCGATTCTCGCGGGCGTTGCAATGAATAATATCAATGGTTTTTCTGGCAACGGGGTTGCCAACATCACCCTCGAGTCTTTCTATGCCCCAAAAACAGGATCCTCCTGGATTTGGGGTGTCGGGCCTTATGCCACTGCGCCGCTTAATCAAACCGGTAATTTTGGCTCGCTACAGACTGGCTTGGGCGTAACCGGAGTCGTCTTAAATCGGGACGGTCCGTGGACGTACGGCATCTTGGGTTATCGGTCGTGGAGTGCAGGCGGCAATGCAATGTACGGCACACAAAATAATCTGTATGGGCAGCCATTTCTTGCCTATACCACCAAAAGTGCCTGGACGTACTCCACCAACATGCAAGCGCTATACAACTACGACACCGGCCGGACCACAAATCCTCTTTATGCCGGCGTGTCTAAGCTTGAGGTCTTTGGCAAGCAACCCGTGCAGTTCAGTCTGGGGGCAACCTATTATCTAAGCTCAACACCCGAAGGGCCACAGGGTTGGGGCGCACGGGCAACAGTCACCTTCGTTTTTCCCGAGTAAAGCGATTATCGCCGCTGTTTAAAACAGTTCATTTTTTTGGGTGCTGGCATTGAGAGTCGGCACAGCCTCTTCTTTTCACACTTGCCTTGTTTGCCTAGTTTGCCTAGTGTGAGTTCTTCCATTTACCTGCAAAAATTATGCGACTCGCACAACAAATACTTAACCTTTTTTTTCCCTTTTTTTGCGTGGCAGCAGTCGCAAATCCTTCAACGGTGTATGTCAATGGCGACATTCTTACCATGCAAGGCGACAGCCCTCACTACGTCGAAGCGCTTGTCGTGCAGAATGACAAAATTATGTTTGCCGGTGACAAAGTGCAAGCGCTCTCGCAGGCAGGCGCCCACTCAACGTTATATGACCTGAACGGCCGTACGTTAATGCCAGGCTTTATTGATAGTTGGGGGCACTTCGCGCTGATTGCACAAAATACTCTTGGCGTGAACTTGGGGTATTTTGCGCAAAATCCGCCCAAGACAAAAGCTCAAGCGATTCAAAAACTGCTCACCGAGGGCAAGCTATTTAATGGTTGGATGATTGGGTCTGGCTACTCAGAAGCCATGTTATCCGACGGAGGCCTGTCTTTAGCAGATTTAGACAAAGCTTTCCCTGATCAACCGCTACTCATTCAAAATATTTCAACCCTGACTGGCCTAGTCAATTCAGCCGGACTGAAAAAACTTGCTATCACTCAAACAACTCAGGCCGCCGGAGGGTTCATACTCAAAGACCCCAAAACAGGAGAGCTCACCGGAGAGCTAGTGGGTTCACCCTTCATGGATGCGGTGGTGCGCGCGGTCGGAACCTATTCTCAAGACATCACCTTTGACACCTACCGCAAGGCCGAGCAAGTCTATCTTTCAAATGGCTTTACGACTGCGCAAAGTTATGAAGCGACTATCGATGATATGAATAAGATGCGCACGGCCATCGAGCAAAAAGTGATTGCTCTTGATCTGCTTGCGCTGCCCGCGTTCGACGTGGTGGATGAGATCCTTAAAACCAAACCAAATTTCCAGTTCGGAGCCTATAGCCAAGGTGATAGGGGTTTTAAGGTAGCAGGCATGATGGTGGCTACGGATGGCGCGCCACAATTACGTTTTGCCTACTTCACCAAGCCCTTTCTGGATACAACTGGCTTTAGCCCAGACTGGCGTGGATTTCCCTTTACCCCACAAAGCACGGTAGACCACTACGCGAAGCTCGCCTACGAAAAAAATATTCAGTACTTTGGCTACAGTAACGGCGACGCAGGAATCGATATGGCCCTTTCGGCGTTAAACAAAGCGATAAAGGAAACGGGTGTCACTGAAGATCGAAGACCGGTCATTTCTCATTCATTCTTTGTACGAGAGGATCAACTCGTGCAATACAAAGATAAAAAGATTATGGCCATCACACTGCCAAATCACATTTGGCTGTACGGCGACGTCTATCTAAAAATACTAGGTGAAGAGCGCGCCAAAAATATTAGTCCTTTACGTTCTGCTGACAAACTGGGCGTCAAAATTGGGATTCATAATGACACGCCCTCTTCTGGCCCGAATGTTCTGTTTTCGGTGTGGAGTGCGGTCAATCGTAAAACCTTCAGTGGCAAAACACTCGGCGAAGAGCAAAGAATCGATGTGTATAAAGCGCTGCAAGGCTTTACGGTGAATGCTGCCTATCAATACAAAGAAGAGACGTCTAAAGGCATGCTTGCAAAGGGGATGCTGGCCGATTTAGTCGAGCTTGATCGTAATCCTTTGAAAGTCGATCCAGATGATATTAAAAATATCCGAGTCGTTCAAACAGTTAAGCACGGCAAACGGCTGTACAGCGCTCAATAGTCGCTCGCTCAACAAAGATTTCCTCCGCACCTGAACGTCTATGAAAAAATTTACTGCTGTTGTCGCATTGCTCATTCTTCACTGCGCGAGCGCACAGGCCCAAGACAGCCTCACTGTCTACGGAATCATTGATATTGGCTTGCAGTATGTAACTGTCAATCAAACCAAAGAGAACGCTCGTCAAAGCAATCAATTTTTGGGGATTGCAAGCGGCGTACAAAGTGGTTCACGTTGGGGGCTGCGCGGCACGCATGACATGGGCGGTGGTTATGAAACAGTGTTTGTTTTAGAAAATGGCTTTGATGCGGGTAACGGCGCTACCCAACAAGGGGGCAGACTCTTTGGACGGCAATCGACCATTGGCATTAAAAACAACAATATTGGGCAACTGGATTTGGGTCGTCAGATCAACTTAGCGTCAAATTATTTTTTACCGATCGATCCCTTTATTGAAGGCTTCGGACAAGCAAATATTGGCGCCTCGTTTGGCTCAACGAATACCGTCCGCTACAGCAATATGCTGCTGCTTCAGGCTAAAGCGACCGATGCCTTAACCCTTGGCGCGGGCTACTCCTTTGCCGCAGAGATGACTGGTATCTATGCAGGCAATGGGTCATGCCTTGAAACCTCATGCGTCGCAATTAATCAAGCCTCTCAATTTCAAACAAACAACAACCTGCGCGCCCTCACGCTCGGCGCCAAATACTCGAGTGGCCCGCTTCTTCTTGCCATTGCCTACGATCAACTCATGGGGCCAGACAATATCCCAAACGGCCCACCTAAGCCAAACCCGACAGCTTGGCTTGTGGGCGGGGCCTACGACTTCAGCGTCATCAAAATATCCTTCGCCTACGGCCAGACGCGAAACGGCACTTGGAATGGTCAACCCGCGGGCGCAGGCTCAACGCCGAATAGTCCGCTCTCAGACGGCTCATTGGGGTCAGGAGCACTCTTTTTGCCCGGGGCTGCTGCCAGTTCAATGATGTTAGGCATGACGGTGCCGATTGGCGAAGCCAGTATTGTGGGCTCGATACAGCGCTTACAGCAGCAGGGCGATGCAGTGCCTAACACGCTGACAGCGCCTCAAATGGTCTACAGCGCCGCGTACCTTTATAACTTTTCACGGCGCACCAACCTCTATACCTACGCGTCATACGGAAACAATTACGCCGCCATTCAAACGGCACAAAGCACCGTCGTCGGGGTCGGAATTCGACATCAGTTTTAGACCACCTCAGTCGGAGTCATCCGATAAATTTATTAAAAATTACTAGCGGTCTGCTTTACCTCAAAGCCTTGCTCATTCGACCAGTACCCAAGATCTTTATTCCTATGTATGAGTCTTTGCTTGATTAGTATGAGTTTAGTGATTCGAAGTCGTAGCAAAGTGTCAAAAAAAACTTTCAACAATCTATTCCTTTCCGGAAAAAACATGACAAACGAAGCTACACCAAAAATACTTGATTTGCCCATCGGCCTAACAGCAACTGGCCTGCGCGAAGAGTTCGATAGCATTGGTAAAGTGCAAGTACCAGCAGACCATTATTGGGGTGCTCAAACACAACGCAGCTTGATCCATTTCAATATCGGTCACGACAAGATGCCTAAAGAGGTTTATCACGCCTACGGCTATGTCAAAAAAGCTGCCGCGGTGGTCAACACCAAGGCTGGGCGTCTGCCTGCGTGGAAGGGACAATTAATTCAGAAAGTTGCCGACGAAGTCATCAGTGGCAAGCTCGATAGTGAGTTTCCCTTGTACGTCTGGCAAACAGGTTCTGGAACCCAATCCAATATGAATCTGAACGAGGTGATCTCGAACAGATGCATTCAGCTCGTCGGTGGCACCTTAGGCGCACAAGAGCCTATTCACCCCAATGATCATGTCAACATGGGTCAGTCGAGTAACGACACGTTTCCCACCGCCATGCACATTGCTGCCTACAAAATGGCAACCGAAAAAACAATCCCCGCCTTGCAACGCCTACGTGACGCCTTAAATGTCAAATCGCAACTTTGGTCAAATATCGTCAAGATCGGCCGCACGCATCTTGAAGATGCAACACCTCTCACCGTCGGGCAAGAATGGTCAGGCTATGTAGGCGCGCTAGATGATGCGATCGCTGATGTGACGTATGCCACGCAAGGGCTTTTGCAGGTTGCCATGGGCGGCACCGCTGTTGGAACAGGGCTCAATTCGCCCGTTGGCTTTGGCGATGAAGTCGCTGCAGAACTGACTAAGATGACTGGGTTTGCAATCAAAACAGCAACCAATAAATTTACAGCGCAAGGCACATTGGATCGTATGGTGCGTGCCCACGCTGCACTCAAGTGCGCCGCCGTATCACTGTTTAAGATCGCAAATGATATGCGTTGGCTTGGCTCAGGCCCACGCACCGGTTTAATGGAAATGACCTTTCCGTCGAATGAGCCAGGCTCATCGATCATGCCAGGTAAAGTCAATCCCACACAAGCCGAAGCCATGCTGATGGTTTGTATTCAGATTATGGGTTCAGACGTTGCTGTGCAAATGGGCGGTTCAGAAGGCAATTTTGAGCTCAACGCCTTTAGACCAGTACTCATCAGTAACTATTTACACTCAGCATTGATTATGGCGGATATGTGTGATCACTTTCGCGAGTTCATGATCGAAGGTGCTGTTGTCAATGAAGCGCAACTCAAGTCGAATATTGATCGCTCGGTCATGATGGTGACGGCTCTCTCGCCGGTCATTGGTTACGACAAAGCTTCAGAGATCGCGCACTATGCGATCGATAACAACACGACCCTTAAGCAAGCCGCTCTTGCCAAAGGTGTTGACGAAGCTGTGTTCGACCGTGTCGTGGTGCCTATCAACATGACTCGTCCAGGCTCTGCAGACGTACCTGCTGCCAAAGCATAACCAGGAGACGATTGATGAGCGCCAACCTTCACTCTACCCTTTCAGGGCAACAGGCCTTACGCCAGCAGGTTGGCGATCGTTTCACCGCCGACTGGAAAAGTAACGACCACCGCGCCCGGCGATTAGTCGCCGAGTTCATTGGTACGTCAGGTCTGACGTTTGTATTGTCAGGCGGGGCGGCGATCTTAGCGGGGTACGGGGGTGCAACCCTTGCGCCCTACCAGTTCGCCTTCATTCTCTCAGCTTGTGCAGCACTCTGGTTGGTCGCTGCGGTTTTCTTTCTGGGTGATATCTCTTCGCATTTCAATCCCGCCATGACACTCGCCTTCGCAATGCGTGGTGACATGGGTTTTCCGATGGCTGTTTGTTACATCATTGTGCAAATGATTGCCGCAGCAGCGGGTTCGTGTGCCGCAGCCATGCTTTTCGGAACCGGCGGTAACCTGGCAGCCACAGTGCCTGCTGCCGGCATGATTTATCAATCGGTTGCGTTCGAAGCGATTCTGACCTTTGGCATGGTCTTGTTGGTACTTAGCATGACCAACGGCCCCAAGCTAGACAGCAGTTCTGCTCCGCTCGCCGTGGGGGCTTATGTCATGGCACTGGGGACAATGGGCGGGCCTTTTGACGGCGCGGCGTTTAATCCTGCAAGGGCCTTCGGGCCAGATTTTGCCCGCTGGGATTTTTCAACGTACTGGGTCTATGCTGTTGGATCTTTGATTGGTGTGCTCGTAGCAGTCGTCATTGCACGCTTTTTGCGTGGACCTGCAAAAGCCTCTGAGGCCAATGCGGCGATGGGTAATCCTCTGGATTCTTAAACGACAAGTGTTGCAATCGAGTCGATCTAGTCCGCTAGATCGACTCAACACAGTTGAAAGCCGCTTATGCGTAACGCTATTTCGCTAAAAACATAAACATCGAAATATTGATACCAATGACGCTCAGGCACATGGTTGCTACGCCCGCGCCAATCCAGCGCAGGTATTTATGCGAAGTTTTTAGCTCTGACACATCAGCTCGAAAATGTGAGAACTCATTTTTGCACTCATCAATGGTTGTTTTTAGCCCTGATAGCTCTGCAGAGAGCTTCTGTTCAACCTGATCTATTTTTTTCTCAATCTGAGTCATTTTTACTTCAATCTGATTCGTCTTAGCCTCAATCTGATTTGTCTTAGCCTCAATCTGGATAGTCTTAATTTCGATCTGATTGGTCTTGACCTCGATCTGAAGCATCTTGGCTTCGATACGATCAGTCTTGATTTCAAGTTGATCTGTTTTAGTTTCGATGCGATCAGTTTTTATTTCGAGTTGGTGAATCTGCAACTTAACTGCGCTACTTAAGGCAACAAAGTCGGCCTTGGTAGCATATTGCTTGTGCTCTTCGTCATAGACATTTTGAAGAGCGTTAGCGTGCACTTCGGCCTGCTCACGGGGCAAGCCAGTAGCCACGAGCTGCGTGGCGTAAGACAAAGAATTGAAAGTACTCATGACGCTTCCTGTGCAAAACAATTTCAGGCACCAGCACCCGAAGCATCTAGTTTGAGCTGCAAGCCAACCGAATTCAATAGCTTGGACCAAACTGTTGCAATCTTTTACAAGTCACCCAAGCGCACGACTGCTTACCGCTTCAGCTGGCATAGAGTAGTCAGGATATTCAAATGCAACTTTTCAACCAAGAATCCCAGCTTGAACTGACTGGCACCACCGGGTTTCGAGTAGATAGGCCCAATTCGCTGTGTATTATTTTAGAAAATGACCAAAAAAGGCGATCTCGATCGCGGGCTTAAGCTGTGCGGTGCGACTCACAGAGCTTGGGCATCACGTAGAGCTTTTTGAAAAAAGTCGTGGCCAACCGGTCGCATGAGCACCAAGCCCTCGACCAATGCAATTGCGACATTAGGGATTACCTTAGATGAGGCCAAATCCCTATGCCGACGGCCGTTTATCGTGTAAGTTCATACTGACACTTTAAGTCAATCTAGCAAATGATACTGAGCGCGACCTTAGGGCGACGACTCGAATAATTCGGAGACAAAAAAATGACTACAACTCTAAAAGGCCGTCGCACGCTCATTCAAGCTGCAGGCTTTGCTGCACTGACTGCCGCTGCAACGAATTTCAGTCGCATTGCGGGCGCCGCAGAACCTATCAAGATTGGCATACCGTGCGCGCTGACAGGATCCCTTGCTGTTGTGGCCGAGCAAACGAAGCGCACCTCCCAACTCTTTGCCAAACAAGTCAACGCCGCCGGCGGGATTAATGGGCGAATGATTGAATTGATTATTGAAGATACGGGTGGCAATCCGGCCACCTGTGTTCGCAAAGTGCAACAAATGGTCGAGCGAGACGGTTGCCGAATCTTCACAGGCATTACGTTTTCATCCGAGACGCTTGCCGTCATGCCCAGACTGGCTGAGTGGGATTCGATCTATGTCGCTTGTGGTAATGGCGATGCCAGCATGACAGCCGAGGCGTACGTGCCCGGATTTTTTCGCGGTAATCCGTCGGGCCCAACAGAGGCACGCTTACTCTCGATGTACATCAAAGATTCGGGCCTGAAAAAGTTTTATGCCATCGGAATGGATTATTCGTGGGGGCACTCAACCGTTCAAGCCTTTGAACAAGAAATGGCTCGCAACAAAATTCAATTTCTTGGTAAGGTCTTTTCGCCGACCGGAACACGCGACTTCTCGAGCTACATCACAAAAATTCGCCAGTCAGGTGCCGATGGCTTAATGATGGTCTTGTCGGGGGACGACGCCAATGCGTTTATGACGCAGGCTGCCCAATACCGCCTGGGTGATAAAGTCAAAATGTTCACAACGCTCATTGAATTATCAACCATTAAGGCGGTCGGCGAGGCCTCTTTGGGGGTGATTGGAACCATGCGCTACATGTCGACTTACGACGATCCTGTGAATAACAAATTCGTGGATAGCTTTACTAAAGAAATCAAAGATACGCCCGACTGGAACGATGGCGAACAATGGAAAGCTCTCCAATTTATTAGCGCCGCCATTCAAAAAACTGGTAACACCAAGTCAGTCGATTTGATCAAGGCCCTTGATGGAATGGAACTTGACACCGTTAAAGGTAAGGCAAGCTTTCGCGCCTGCGATCATCAAAGCATGGAAGATGGCTTCGTGGTCAAAGTTGAAAAAGTCGGCAATGCCTTGCTGCCGGTTCTGGTTAAAAAATACCCTGCCGACCAGATCACACCAGCTTGCCGTAAAAAGACCTTTGATAGCTAACCTGGGCTAGCGCTACGACACCTGTGCCTGCCTTGTTCAATACAAGCAGGCACAAAATTTGTTCGTCACTCTCACAGCGAGACCCGTGTGGAAACCTTTTCTTTTCTTCTGATACAGACGCTCAACGCGCTGTCCCAAGCATCTCTTTTATTCTTTTTGGGAAGTGGCCTTGCCTTAATCTTCGGCATCATGCGCGTTGTCAATTTCTCGCACGGTGCCCTTTACATGCTTGGCGCCTACATTGGCTACACCACGGCCAAGCTAAGCGGCAGCGTCTGGCTTGCGATGTTCATCGCCCCATTAGCCGTAGGCGTACTAGGCTTGTTCTTTGAAATCGGATTTTTGCGCAAGCTTTACAAGAGAGACGAAAGCGCTTTCTTACTAGTCACCTTTGGCCTGACCTTAGTCGTGGCAGAGGTCACGCGACTGACTTGGGGTGCACCACCCTTACAGGTCCCCTTGCCCTCTGGCCTTTCCGGTGTGTTGTTCATTCTCGACGAACCCATGCCGACGTATCGACTCTTTTTGATTGCTGCTGGTGCGTTGGCCTCTGTGATCATCTGGGGCTTCTTAGAAAGAACGAGGCTTGGTCTCTTAATACGCGCCACTTCGCAAAATTCACAAATGGTTCATGCCTTAGGCACCGATATCAATCTCGTCAGATCTGGTGTGTTTGCCCTGGGCTGTGGACTGGCTGCTCTGGGAGGGGTGCTTGCAGCACCTTCAATTACGGCATCGCCAGGCATGTCATCGGCGGTCATCGACGCTTTTGTCATCGTCATTATTGGCGGGATGGGCAGTTTTTTAGGTGCAATACTTGGCAGTCTGATTGTTGCTGCTGTTCAAACCTTCGGCAATTACTTTTTCCCGGACTTTGCGATGGCGATCCTTTACTTACTCATGCTCGGGGTATTGATTATCAGACCGGGGGGACTCCTGGGTAAGGAGGCGTGATGATGAAAAACAAAATACTTGGGATCTTAGCCATCCTATGCTTGTTGGTAGCGCCACAAGTGCTCCCCAACTACGCGATGACTCTACTCACCGAGCTCGTGATTCTTGCGCTTTTTGCCATGAGCCTTGATCTGATGGTTGGCTACACCAAACTCGTGTCGTTTGGTCATGCCGGAGCCTATGGCTTAGGCGCCTATGCCTGTGCGCTGCTGTCTCTCAATACAACGCTTCCCCTGCCGGTCGTCATTCTGCTCTCGGCATTGATCGTCGGTTTCATCGCCATTGGGATTGCCTGGAGCTGCACCATGGCGACGGGTGTTTCGTTTGCCATGCTGACCCTGGCATTTGGTCAGCTCGCTTATGCGATCGCTTTTAAGTGGGTGAGTGTGACAGGCGGCTCTGATGGCTTATCCGGCATCCCAAAAAGACCGGGGCCTTTCGGTTGGACACTGCTAACCACCAAGCCCGGTTTTTATTTACTCACAGTCGCTTGCTTATTAGGCGCCTATTTTTTCTGCCGAGCGTTAATCAAGTCGCCTTTTGGTCAGGTCCTGCGCGGCATTCGTGAAAATGAAATGAAAGTGCTTGCGCTCGGTTACAGCACACGTCGCTACAAAATTGCGATTGTCAGTATCGCTTACATGTTTGCGGGGATGGCGGGCGCACTGTATGCCGCGTTTGCGGGCTTCGCGATTCCTGAATTGCTGTTCTGGACGGTCTCGGGACAAGTCCTCATCATGGTCATTGTTGGTGGCCAAGGTACCTTAATTGGACCCATGCTTGGGGCGGTATTTTTTATTATGGTCGAGCATAAACTGAGCGAACTGACAGAGACGTGGGGCCTTTTTATGGGTCTGATATTTATTGCCTTTGTGATGTTTGCACCAAATGGTATTTTGGGTATGCTCAAGAAGAACACTTCGGCCGGTAAACCGTCTCAAGGGCATGCGTCATGACAGCCGCACTCGAATGCAAAGACATCGGCCGTAATTTCGGAGCGCTTGCGGCGCTCGCAAACGTCAATCTGGTCGTTCAACCCGGCGAAGTGCGGGCCGTGATCGGGCCAAATGGCGCAGGTAAGTCGACCTTGTTCAATGTCGTCGCGGGTGCGGTCAAGCCCACTGCCGGCGTGGTGCTTGTCGACGGTCAAGACATCACTGGGATGACCGCGCAGAGGATCTGTCATTACGGCATTTCAAGAACCTTTCAGATCTCTGCCTTGTTTCCAGAAATGTCTGCCTTTGACAATGTCAGACTCGCTGCACAGGGAAAACTAGCCGATCGCTGGCGGCCTATCGGTGGCCGCAAGGTCCTTGAGCAAGCAAGTGAGCTGGCGAGTCAGGCCATGTCTCGGCTGAACTTGAAAGCCATCCAAGACGTTGCCGTAGGGACTTTATCTCATGGCGATCAGAGGCTCGTTGAGGTCGCAATGGCCTTATCGCAGCGCCCCACTATTTTAATGTTGGATGAACCCACGCAGGGGATGTCCATACAAGAAACACATCGTACGGTCGACACGCTGAAGTCCTTACTCAGCGAAGAGAAATTAACAGTCGTACTCGTTGAACACGACATGGATGTTGTCTTTAGCCTCGCTGATCGAATCGCTGTCTTGCATCGCGGCCAACTGATTGCAGACGGTACCGCTGATGAGGTCAAAGAAAATTCAGCCGTGCAAGACGCCTACCTTGGAGGGCTGGACTGATGCTCAGATTACAAAACGTGCACGCCCACTATGGCATTGGTGAAGTGTTGCAGGGCGTGGACCTAAACATGGCGCAAGGTACGATTGGTGCCGTCTTAGGTCGTAACGGCGTCGGCAAAACGACCACCGTCAAGGCCATTATGGGTCTTGTCAATGTGACGCAAGGATCGATTTATATTGACGGTCAAGACATTACTCAAAGCCCGCCGCATATTGTGGCCAGAGCCGGTGTCGGTTATGTGCCCGAAGGCAGAATGTTATTTCCTGACCTCACCGTGCTTGAGAACATCCAAGTCGCGCAGCGATCCCCGGCTAAACAATGGTCGACCAAAGCACTGTTTGAGTTGTTTCCCAGACTAGAAGAACGCATCCATCACAAGGGTAGTCAGCTTTCAGGCGGCGAGCAGCAAATGGTTGCTATCGCTCGGGCCTTAGCGACCGACCCCCGACTGCTTTTACTTGACGAACCCTCGCAAGGCCTAGCCCCAAAAGTCGTCAGAGAACTTGTCGACGTGTTTATCAAGCTTAAAAACGAAGGTGTCACGCTCTTAGTCATCGAGCAAAACTTGAAATTCGCTGAGAGAATTGCTGACGACATGTTTGTCATGTCTAAAGGACAAATGGTCTATCAGGCATCTATCGCAAAGTTCATGAATGAAATTGATGCCGTGAAATCACAATACTTAACAATCTGATCTCGCACGAAATCAACCACTGACGCAATACTTAACAATCTGATCCAACATGAAATCAATCATAGATAACGACCCGCAAGCCAACATTCCGATTATCGATGCTCACCACCACTTGTGGGATCTTCAAGGGCACATCAACTATGATTGGTTGGTTCACCCCGAGCATAATTGGCTGGGCAATTATTCTGCCATTCAAAGAACCTACCTCGCACCAGAATATCTGCGAGATACAGCGCTGCACAATGTGATCGGAACAGTCGCGATTGAAGCCGAGTGCGACCGCTCGCAGCAAGTGGCTGAAACAAAATGGTTCAGCGAAGTCAGTGAACAATACGGATTACCTTCTGTGATCGTCGCTCACGCGTGGGTTGATACACCAAACGCAGAAGAGATACTGGCGCAGCAGGTTCAATACAAACGCGTCAGAGGGATCCGAACCAAACCAATTATCGCGGCGACCCCAACAGATAGTGTGAAAGGGCAACCTCGCAGCTTGCAGGATCCGAAATGGATTGAAGGCTTGGCCTTGCTTGAAAAATACAACTTGTCTTGGGATTTGCGACTGCCCTGGTGGCACCTGAAGGAAGGCGCAGAGGTAGCCGCCTGCTACCCGAAGATGAATATCATTTTGAATCATACTGGCTATCCTTGGCATAGAGATGTTGCCTCGATGCAAGGTTGGCGCGAAGGCATGCAAGCCTTGGCTGATCTACCAAATGTCTCTTGCAAGATTTCTGGGCTCTGCGTAGCAGACAGGCCTTGGACACTAGAAGAGAATGGCCCAATTATTCGCGAGACAATAAAGATGTTTGGCGTAGAACGCTGTATGTTCGCGTCTAACTTTCCGGTAGATAGCCTAAAAGGAAGTTGGGACTACATCTATACGCAATTTAAACGTTCGGTGGCTGATCTTCCGATGGCCGATCAGCTCAAGCTCTTTGCACAAAACGCGATACGCATCTATCGTATCGAGCTGTGACCTTGAACTTTATGCCATACGCCTCGATCGACTAGAGGCGTAACTTTGAAATTTACGCAATATATCCCTCTCGTATAGAGTCGTAACCTTGAGCTTTACGCAATACGCCTTGATCGAGCAGTGCCTTAAACGCTAACGCTAAAAGGGCTTGAGGCGTTGCGTCGTTCTAGCCGCAAATATTGCTGACGCTTTTAAAACAAGGCGCTCACCAACTTTAAGCTCGCAGTTACCAAAACGAACGCGACCACTGATCTTACTGAGCGTAGCGGTCGCCTCAACCCAATCACCTAAAACTGCCGGGCTAATAAAATCGACTGAGAGATGCATCGTTAAGACATCGTTTGCTTGACTATTTGCGTGCGCCACGTTGATCCCGATCGCCTGATCTGCGACGGTAGACAGCATCCCGCCGTGCACCACGCGCTCAATATTCAGGTGCGACTCGTCCACCAAAAAACCTAGCTTGAACTGATTTGCACCATCAGGCTTTGAGTAAATAGGGCCAATTCGTTGTGTGAATGGCTCGACCATAAAAATGGGCTCAAAGCCTGCTGGTACGCCATGCGGAAGTGTCATTGTCGTTTTAATTTTTTGTTTATATCAACTTCACTGTATCTTACCCAGTGGCTGAACAGAAGCCAAGATCAGTCGGCTTCTTTTTCAATCATGACACCTCCCTAACGCTTTGCCAGCAAATCTAAGACCACCCGAGGCACCATACTGAGCGTAGCCAGCCCTTTAAACTCTGGCAACCCCTCAGCGGCAAACTTTGTACGCAGGGCTAAAAATGCCTCGCCGGCGCTGGTTTCAAACCAAAACCAATCTTGTAAAGACTTTGCAGTATGTTGTCCGGGCTGGGCAAGTTTTGCCTCAAAATAAAATGACTTCAGCTCATCGGTTGCAAACTTTACGCTAACGGCCGCAGCTTGCTCAGAATCGTTCAAAACCTGCTCGGGCTCTGAACCTAACCACGAGGTCACAAACTCTGCGAGTCGTTCAGGCGAGGCGCCAGTGACACCCAAAGTGGTTCGACCGCGTGCCTGAAGACTCACCTCGTGCCAGGCCTGCAGTTGTGCAACCTCGCTGATTACCCGCTCGCGCAACGTGCCAACCTTGCTTTGAGTTGGAAAGCTAACTGGGCAGACCAACTGTTGATCGTCATAGCCTAGCTGGTCAGGCGGTGCGTCGTCTTGAAAATCTTGAATGATCGGTTCGCGATCGTACTCAAGAAGCCCAAGCGCCTCTTTTAACACCCGTTTCTGAAATGCAGTGTCCGTTGGCGCGCCAAACGGACGCCCCAACATAAACGGTACCCAAAGCGCTCTTGGGGGATTAAAAGCGACGGTGTGCTCTCTGATCAAACTGATCTGCACAGTTGGGATCCCGAACTCTTCTAAATAACGGCCGACGGCGCTCACGGCGCACGTACAAAGCGGTCAAACCGGAGACAGCACAACCGCGTCTACGTTATCCAACTTAAGTAACTCGGCTAACTCTTTTGCTTTAGCTTCGTACTTTGTGGTTGGCCAAATCGCACCCATAAAAGAGTAATGAAACTTTGCCACAGACCCTACAAATTTTTCTGCAACCAGTTCTTTGAGTCTCTGCAGCGGAAACACAACGTTGCAATCCGCTTGAAAGCCCGAGCGATCAAAATTGACCGATACGTGACTCATCACCAGATCGGCAGCGTCAGTATCCTCAGAGATCACTCGGTAATCGGTTCCGTTGCCCGTCGAGTTAAAGGGCATATCGGCTCTGACATGCAGGCCCGCAGTTGTGACGAGTGCAACGCGACGTTGGCCAAGCGGTGGCCCAGAGACCAACCGCGGCGGTGACATATTAGGTATTTGCTTGACCCGATCGAGGTGATGCCCTCTCTCAATCTCAGGCAAGTCTGCTAGGCGAACCATTCCGCTCTCCAAGGATCCAATTAACCGATCGATGTTAGCTGAAACTGAGGTCAACAAATACTTTGAATGATAAAAATTCGATGATGTCGCTTGCGAATCATGCGATAACATTTGAAAAGAATGACAAAAATTCGATGATATCGCTTGCGAATCATGCGACATTCATTGCGAATAATGACGGGTTTTCCCTTGATCTACGAACCACCCAGCCATTATATTTTGTCGTATAACTGAATCATTCTTTCGCTCGTGGGCTGCGCGCTGCCATTTGGTGGCATCAAATGAATAGAGAACAGGGCAAACACAAACCAAACAACACCCTACCTTGGATAACTACGATGATCATTCCAGAAAAATTGGAAAACAAAACTGGTGTTGTACTGTTTAGTCGCTCATTGCATGAGGCTAAGCACGAAGCCTCACAGTTAGAACTGATTTGTCAGGATATTGGCGTCAGTCAGTACACAGATATTTCAGTCGAAAAATACGCTGATGATTTTCTCGTCAATTTAAAGCTGAGTGCGTTACTTTGGGAGTCTAATCCTGATTGCGACACCACACAAATGGGTCGAGATTTATCGCTCGACTCCGAACATTCAGATCGTGACTGGCTGCTTGAAGCCTTGCTCAGCATGGCGATTAGTCCGATTGCTTATATATTTCCTAACCATCAAGAGTTACTGTCTAACCTAAGAATGCGTCGAGATATTGTTGCGACAGCAAAGCGCACAGAACTCTTGTTTGACGTAGATGCAGGTGAGAGACCAAAACAATTCTGGCTTGACGACGAAAATATCGGGCCCGTGTTGCGCCCAGATTCATCCCTAACTAGTGCCTTAGAACATGCACTTTGCCCTGACTTGTCTGGACGTCGCTATGGGTTTAGTTGCCAACGCGCGTCTGAGTATCTGATGCTCGCTGGGCTCGCTAATGAGCTGAAAAGATCAAACACCGGGTTGTTAACAAAAATCGAACAACAATGGCGTGAAGCACCTCTTAAGAGAGACAATTTTCTGAATTCATTTTTGTTCGAACGCGGCTCAAGCAATCAACCATTTCCCTTGAGATTTTATGTTCCTGGCTGCCGAGTCTGGTTTAAAAATCCGGATAATGTCTCTTCTGACATCAAAGGGTTTGAAGGATCTTGGGTCATCTACCTAGGATCTGGGAAATTTGTCAATTTCTGGGATAGAGCCAGGCCCTATACCTTAGAGGAAAAATGTATAGAGATTTATCACTGGCGCGATGGTGCCATACGTCAGGACTCTGGCGATTTAGTCATGAATGAAGAGGTCGTTCAAGAGCGCGTGTTAGAAACACTAGCAGCCCCAAAAGAATATGACCGAATATTAAAAAGAATGATGCGCTATCGAGATCCCGCTGGCGTGTATGCCGACGGTGGCTGCATAGATAGCACCCGAGATAGTGTGCGCTGGGTTCATCCTGACACCACAAACATACAGATTTGTACCTCGTACACTTGATGAATTTCGGTTCATTGTACGATCGAGTACCTTGCCGTGTGATGTAACAATGACAGACATGCAAACCGACTTATTTGAACCGACTCCAAACGAACTCGACTTACCGAAAGTTGTTGTTAATCTTCTGCCCAAAGATGGCAGTGTGACGTATTTTTCAAAGGTGTTCGACCCAAACAACTGCTCGGCGTTATTGACGTCGTTACGCGCTACGCTCGACTGGCAACAAGACCAGTTATTCATGTTTGGAAAACTAATTACGACCAAACGAGAAGTGGCCTGGGTGGGGGATGCAGGTTGTTCGTATACGTATTCGAGCGTTAAGAAGTTTCCACAAGCTTGGACACCCGAGCTGTTACTCATCAAACAGACTGCTGAGGCGCTGGCAAGCTACAAGTTCAACTCGTGCCTGCTCAATCTGTATCACGACGGTGATCAGGGCATGGGTTGGCACAGTGATGATGAAATTGAACTCGAGCAAAACGCCCCGATCGCTTCAGTCAGTTTTGGAGGTAAGCGTAAATTTTCGTTTAAACATAAGTTTGAAAAACTCGGCGCCTCTGTTGTTTTAGAAAATGGGAGTGTGCTGCTCATGCACGCACCGACTCAACATTTTTGGCAGCATAGTCTGACCAAAACCAAGCGTGCTGTTCTTCCTCGCATTAACCTGACCTTTAGATCCATCAGGCTTGAGCAGCAATAAAATGACCAAAAAGACGATCGCGATTGTTGGTGCCGGCTGCGACTTTAGGCTTTTATACCAATCGTTCAATCCACTTTGATACCAGACTGTTCAACTAACTTGACCCATCGCTGATAGTCTTTATCAACAAAAGCGCCAAAATCACGAGAGCTTTGGGGCTCTGCCACCTCAACAACCAGAGCGCTCAGACCCTTTTTTATCTTCTCACTTTTAAGAGAGGTGATCAGCGTCTGGTGAAGCGCTGATATGATCGTATCTGGTGTCCCCTTGGGAGCAAACAATCCCCACCACGTCTCATTGACGATTTCTGGGTGACCTAGTTCTTTGAAAGTTGGAATATTAAGAAAGGCTCGTTGTCTTTCTGCCGAGGCCTGAGCGAGCGCGATCAGTTTTCCACTTTCAACAAAAGACATGACAGCGGGTGGTGTGACAAACATCATTGTTAAGCGCCCGCCAATCAAGTCGGTCATCCCAGGGCCAGTGCCTTTATAGGGAACATGTAACATGTCAAAGCCGAATACCTTGCCAAAAGAATATCCGTCAAAATGTTGAGATAAGCCAACGCCTGGTGACCCATAACTTAACAACGGTTGTTGCTTAGCGTACGTAATAAAGTCCGCAAGATTATTGATTTTCTGATCAGGGGCGATGACCAACACATTCGAAGACGAGCCAATCGCCCCGATCGGCGCAAAGTCGGCCACTGGGTCATAGGGCTTAGGTTGCCTTAAGGCTGGCACAATTCCGTGCGTCGAAACATGTCCAATCATGATCGTGTAGCCGTCGGGCTTAGCTCGCATCAAAAGTTGCACACCAACAGAACCCGACGCACCAGCCTTATTTTCAATCACTACCGGCTGCGCCAACAGCCGAGCAAACTCCTCAGATAGGAGTCGGGCCACTTGATCCGTACCGCTACCGGCTGGCCCAGGAACAATCATCGTGACTGCGGCTTGCGGAAACGCAGCATGGGCACAGAGCGCTAACCAACCACAGCACAACAACAGACAACGCTGCAAAAATCTTACCCTCGCACCGAGACTTATGGCACTAGGCCCTCGTCGATTGACTTTGAGCAGCATCACCCTTGTCACACCGCCTCTCCCGAGATTTGAGTTCTTAGCATTAAGCGCCGCGTACTCGGATCAAAGGCCTCACGCCGATGCATCGCACAGCGGTTATCCCACATCACCAGATCACCAAGTTGCCATTCTTGGCTCCACATGAAACGCGGTTCAGTCGCATGTGCCCACAGCTCATCAAGCAGCGCCTCGCTATCCGCTAAACTCAATCCGCTCACATAGGCACCTCTGCGTCTGCCCAAAAATAGACAACGCTTTTTGCTAGTTGGGTGGACTCTCACCAAAGGGTGGACTGCGCCGACCGTCTTCGTTGGATCGTTAATCTCTGCAAAACCTCTACGCAGTTCACCAGCACTGTTTCTGCTCGCATCATGTACACAACTTAGGGATGCAATCCTCTGTTTCAACCCAGCCGAAAGTGTGTCGTAGGCCTCGTACATATTCACGAAGTAGGTATTACCGCCAGAGGGCGGAATTTCTATCGCGTATAAACAACTTGCTTTCGGCGGCAGGTCAACATAAGTCATGTCCGAGTGCCAAACTGCCTCATACGCACCGAGCCCACCAATAGGCTTACCAGCCACCACCACGTTCGAAATAATGGTGATCTCTGGCTTGTCGACTTCAAAATATGGATTTTTTTCTGAACTACCAATCGGTCGAGCATCTAAATTACCAAAATTTTTTGAAAAGGCAATCAAGTCATCTGCAGACAGGGTTGGCATCCCACGAAAGCGCAGCACTACATGTTTAGTCCAGGCCTCTTCAACCTGCTTGCGCACAGAGGCCGTTAGGGGCTGTGAAAAATCGACTCCGCGTATCTCTGCACCGAGCGCGCCAGGCAAAGGCTGCACGCTCACTGGCGCATTCGAATTTATCATTGAACTCATTTCTTGGTCTCCAAACACATTCTTATTTTTTATTGGATTCACTTTGTTGATGCAGCACACAATCACGCTCGGCCGCACAGTCGGTCAAACCGAAGACCAGACGCAACTCCGACAATATTAGCTGAATTATTTGTCGGATACACACGCGTTTAATTGCGATCCGCTCGTACGCGACATTGATCAATTATCTAGAGATGGGATTTATTCAATGCAAGAGTGACCCATCACTCGCATCAAACCCTTGAGTGACTGCTTGTGAATCAGGGTTGTTTAGCGCTTCAGTCGCACGCATCGCTCTAAACACACGCACAAGAATCGGGTTGATATTGGCCGTGTCAGGGAACAGATGAGTCGCTAACGGCACGGTCCAACAAGAAGCACGCATTTGGATAGCCAGTTTTTGAAAAACAAGAAAGCCAGCACCTACATCAACAGTTTTTGAAAGGCAGAGAAACAATTTTTAAAAGGCAAAGAAGTCAGAATTTATAGCACTGGTTTATGAAGAGCAAGATTGGCCGGTTCAGCACGCTCGGTGGTCGGGCGGCCTTCGTCAACCAGCTTAGGTAGTTTTAGAACCCAGCCAGTTTTGGCAGCAAAAGTGTTTAGATCCTCTAGGCTATCCACATCAACCACAAAGTGCTCATTATCGGTCTCGTAAGGTGTCACTAACTCAGGGTGTTGATCCATGAATTTTCGGCAAACCATATTTCGACCAGCTTCAATAATCTGACCCATGACAGTGCCACTCAAGACAATGGGATTACCCCGTTGTTCATTGACGACGGGCATCAGAATTTCACCACTCGGGCGTTTTTTGAAGGCCGCAATTAATTTTCTAATATCGTTGGCATTGATCAAAGGCTGATCTGACAAGGCCATAATGATGGCGTCAAAATTACTGCCTAACGCTTCAATGCCCAACCTGACTGACGAGGCCTGGCCATCCTCAGGATTAGGATTGCGCACGACCTTGACGGGAAACTGTTCGACAGCGGGCTCAACTAGCTCATGATGGTAGCCGGTGACAACAACAACTTCATCAACCCCTGCGCCGCTGAGCGCGATCAGTTGCCGATTGATCAGAGGCACACCCTGCAACTCTAGCAGCGATTTCGGCACACTACCCATGCGGCTACCTTGGCCTGCCGCTAATAATATGGCCCCGATTCGAGCGCGGGTATAAAGACCGCCTTGTTTTAAGATGCAACCCATGATGCCTCCAGTGGCTCATTCGTGTGTGACGGATGTTGCTTTCTCTTTAAGCTTAAATCAACCAAGCCTTCAAGGCTAGCCAAAAGAGTTCAGCGCCTTTGTTACAAATCGTTGACCCTACATCTCAAACTCATGCCGTTTATGCTTGCGGGGATGTTTTCTGGGATGGTGTAGGGCATGGTCATCAGCGTTTTTCTGTATCGGCAGTACTTTGTTTTACGCGATGCATTTGAGGAGAATACGTTTTCTTGTTCGCCTCATGTGTAAAGATTGCAGTGAAGTTTTAATCCAACTGAATATTCAAGTCCTTGACTAAGGCGCCTAAACGGATTGCTTCTGAGTGAATCAGATCCGCGAATTGTTGAGGCGTACCCGCAACGATTTCGCTTCCGATAGCTTCCCATTTTTTTCGAAAATCGGGATCGCTGAAAATCTCAAGAAGCGTTTTGTTGTATCTATCGATAATGACAGTGGGTGTCTTTGCAGGGACTGCAATACCGTGCCACGCAAAGTAATCAAAACCTTTGACACCCGCTTCATCCATCGTGGGCACGTTAGGCAAGGCGGGTGAGCGCGTGGCAGTTGTAACCGCTATTGGGTGTAATAAGCCCGCTTGAATGTATTTCATTGAGCCGGCTGTGATGTCGACCATACTGAAAATCTGACCACCCAGCAAATCATTCGCCGCAGGCCCAGCACCCTTGTAAGGAACATGCTGCATAGATATCCCAGTCATTTTTTTAAGTAACTCGGGCCCTAAATGTTGCGGCGAACCGCTACCGGCTGAACCGAAAGTGACTTTATTGGGATTTGCCTTTGCGAACTCAATGAATTCTTGCAGTGTTTTGATCGGTGAATCTGCCCTCACTTCAAGAACCAACGGAAACTTCGAAATCTGCGTGATAGGTGCAAAATCTTTGACCGGATCGTAGGCGAGATCCTTGAAGATCACTTTATTGATCGTCATGTTGCCGCTTGCCGCTAGCAAAATCGTATAACCATCGGGCTTAGCTCTTGCAACCTGAGCGGTACCAATATTGCCGCTTGCCCCAGCTTTGTTCTCGACAACCACCGTCACCCCAAGCTTGGCACTCATCGGAACCGATAACAATCTGGCCATGACATCTGTTGGCCCACCCGGCGGGTAGGGAACAACAAAAGTGATCGCTTGCGTCGGCCATTTATCTTGAGCGTGGCTCGTCGGCGATAAAAGTATGCATGCAGATGCCAGGATGCCAAGCAGTGGAAATTTCTTTAGTAAGGTCATTTTGCGTCGCTTGTTTTTGGTGTTAATTGAATATGTGGCGATTTTTTGCCATATTAGGCTATTTCAATTAGTCTAGACTCGATGCAGTTCAGCAACTAGAAACCCTTTACTGAGCTTGATTGGCCTGTCGTCTCTCAAAATACTAAGTACGCGAAAATTTCCAAAACCCGTTTTATCTCGTTCACTCGGGATATCGACATCAAGGCAACTACCGTGAACCTTCTTAGCGCAACAGCAATTGAACTCGCCCAAGCCTATCGCGCTCGAACACTGTCGCCGGTTGAAGCGACCAAAGCCATTTTAGAAGCCACCCCTGCTTTCAATAGTCTCAACGCTTTTTGTCACCTGAATCCAGAACTGGCGCTGAGCGCGGCGCGCGCCTCTGAGCAACGCTACAGCGCGGGTGCACCGCTTTCTGGTTTGGATGGCGTACCCATCGGCATCAAAGATTTGCTCGTCACAAAAGGCATGCCCACCAGACGAGGGTCGCTGACAACCTCGGCCGATGATCCTTGCGATGCGGATGCGCCAGCGGTTGCACGCTTGCGCGAGGCCGGCGCGGTGATCCTAGGCAAAACAACGACACCAGAATTTGGCTGGAAAGGCATTACTGATTCTGCGCTTGCAGGTACGACAAGAAACCCTTGGAAGCCGACTCATACACCTGGTGGTTCTAGCGGTGGCTCTGCCGTACAGGTGGCTTGCGGCCTAGGCCCCATCTCTATCGGCACGGATGGTGCCGGTTCCATTCGCATCCCATCAAGCTACACCGGAGTCTTCGGCCATAAGGCAAGTTATGGTCGCGTACCCGCCTGGCCTGCAAGCCAAGTCGGCACGCTTGCCAATGTCGGCCCCATGACCAGAACGGTCGCAGACGCGGCACTCACGCTGTCGATTATTTCGAAATGGGATGCAAGAGACTGGAACGCGTTACCCCAGCAAGAGATGAATTGGGCTGATTTGCCTGGCACGGGGCTCAAGGGTCTGCGCATTGCCTACAGCCCTGACTTAGGCTTTGGCGGGGTCGATCCAGACGTCGCTGCGCTCGTAAAAGCGGCCGTTGAAAAAATGGCTGAGCTCGGTGCACACGTCTCTGAAATCAACCCACCCATTGGCGATATGAATGACACCATTGATGTGCTGTGGCAGTCGGGTTGTGCGTACGGCCAACGCAATATGACTGAAGCACAACTGAATGTCTTAGAGCCCGGACTGCGCGAAGCTGCCGACCGAGGGCGCGCCTACACCTTGCCGCAGTATCTACAAGCGGTCGAAGAGCGCAGTGCGTTTGGTGTACGCATGCGCGAGTTTCATACTGACTGGGATCTGCTTGTGCTGCCCACCATGCCGGGCACCGCCTTTGAAGTCAATCAACTTGGTCCCAAACAGGCAGACGGCTCGATTGGCAGCGCCTGGCGCATTTGGAATCCTTTTTGTTACCTGTTCAATCTGACGATGCAACCCGCAGCGAGTCTGCCCTGCGGATTTACCGCTAAAGGATTGCCGGTTGGCTTACAAGTCGTTGGGCGCATGCACGACGACCTCACCGTACTCAGAGCCTGCGCCGCGCTAGAGCCCCATGTGTCGCCGCTGAAGCTTGCCCCGCGGCCACTCTGACCAAACTGTTGGTTGTGGGCTGCCTGCTCAAATCGGTAATATCCAAGCGGGCAACACACGACTATTGGCAGTGCTTGAGTGTGACTGACCTTTTGGTAGAACTGTCGGTTAAACGCTAGTGCTTATTGCTTACCCTCACGCTTTCTCAAGTGGCGCCTAAGACGTTGAGGCGTACCCGCTAAGGATCAAACTCTGCTCGCTTTGCGGCGACTGATTTCTTTGAGCAAATGCTGCTTGAACGCTAAGGCGACCGGCGACAGTTTTTTACCTGCGAGATGAACGATATGCCACGCAGAGGGCAAAGGAAATCCTTCAACAGCAATGACACTGACTCCATGCTCCTTCACCAGCCCATGTAGTGCATGGCTCGACACTAACCCAAGTCCGAGCCCCCCAGCCACCGACTCTTTTAAGGCTTCGTTGCTGCCCAGCTCAAGGCGAACGTTTGGCCGAAACCTGCTCTTTATAAAAAACTGATCACCTGCCATGCGCGTGCCAGAGCCTTTTTCTCGAAGAATGAAGCGACTTTTAGAAAGCTCAGTCAGCGGCACCGCCAGTCTTTTGGCCAAAGGATCTGAAGTGGGTGCGATTACCACAATCGGGTTAGGCATAAAAACTTCGTCAACTAAATCTAAGTCACTGGGCGGCATCGACATGATGTAAAGGTCATCCAAGTTTTCACGTAGACGTTGCACCACCCCATCGCGATTAATGATTTCTAATGAAACATCAATGTCTGGATATTTTTTACAAAAACTGCCCACGAGGCGAGGCATAAAGTACTTTGCCGTGCTCACCACCGCCACTTTAAGTTTGCCCCGCGAAAGCCCTTTGATGGCGTCGACATGTTGCTCGAAGCCATCCCACTGTTGCGCGATCGAACGAGCGGTTAATGCTAATTCTTTGCCTATATCCGTTAGATAGATTTTTTTACTGACGACTTCATAAAGCGGCAGCCCGACCGATTCGGTGATCTCTTTAAGCTGCATGGAAGCGGTAGGCTGAGTCACATGCATGGCCTTAGCCGCAGCGCTCACGCTGCCTTTTTCTGCCAATGCCATTATTAATCTAAGTTGTCGGAAGGTAATATTCATAGACTTTTATCTATAGAAAGTTACATAAAAATAGATTTTACATTATGCATAGATCTTTCTAAGATGAAGCATCTAAAAGGTCTTTATGCAAAATCTCATCGATCCCGTCATTCTTTTTTTTATTGTTGGTGTGCTGGCTGGCGCCGTCAAATCCAATCTCGAAATCCCCCCTGCCATCTCGCGATTCTTAGCCCTCTACCTGCTCATGGCGCTCGGGCTAAAAGGAGGCTTCGCCCTTTCGCACTCCGGCCTCACTGCTCACGTGGTCATCAGTTTGAGCGCAGCGGTTTTGCTTGCGATATTGATCCCCTTGTTGGGTTACTGGTTTCTTCGGCGCTTTGTTTCTGGCTTTGACGCAGCGGCCGTTGCCGCCACTTACGGCTCTGTCAGTGCGGTAACGTTTGTAACGGCTGTCCAATATCTCGAAAACCAACACATCGCCTACGGCGGACACATGGCCGCAGCAATGGCCTTGATGGAATCACCCGCCATCATCCTGGCGATTGTCTTTGCCAATACCTTGCGTCAAAAAAATAGGTCGCCGACTATTAGCCTGAATCGTGAACTGAGCGGCGCGAACGACTCACCCATCAAACGCAGCGTTTCAATCGGTAAGATCCTGCACGAATCTTTTACCGATGGCGCTCAACTACTGCTGCTTGGGGCGATGATTATTGGCATGATCACCGGAGACACCGGACAGGCAGCCATGCAACCTTTTTCAGGTGACTTATTCAAGGGCATGCTGTCGTTTTTTCTGCTTGACATGGGCCTGATGGCCGCTCGCAATCTGCCGCAAGTTCGCGGTACATCGCCCGTGCTAATCGCCTACGCAATACTTGGGCCAGTCTTACATGCAGGGCTGGCCTTAGGTTTGGCCTATCTCTTAGCGCTGCCAGCAGGCGACGGCGCCTTACTGATGGTGCTTGCCGCGAGCGCCTCGTATATCGCCGTGCCAGCGGTTCTAAGATTCGCGCTTCCAGAAGCAACCCCTTCGCTTTACTTCGGACTGAGCTTGGGCCTGACGTTTCCGTTGAACATTTTGTTTGGGATCCCGATTTACGTCAGCCTGGCACACGCCGTACTGCGCTGATTCGAATTTGTGTCCCCTGCCGTATGAACAATCATTCGAGTGAAATACAGGATTTAGCGATCTGGGATGCGTGGAAAAGGTCGTGTTGACACGACAGTTTGAACAGGCTGACCGTTGCGAGCTGCCGATTGATAAAAATAGATGACAACTGCCCCGAAACCGGTATAGTTATCCACAGTTGACTACAGTCAAGTCAATGAAAGCCTCGGTCAACTTTGGATTGGCACCTCCGGCACCCATCAAGATAAATCGAGTCAAAGACTAATCAGGGCTTGTCGCTTGATTGAGGTACGTAGCCATCACCTTGTGCGTAGCGCGACTGCACCGCTGCCGCTGGCATGTACTTTTCTTCAAGTTCTCGAATCCCTTCAACCCCTGTAAATTCATACCAACTCTCGACCGCGTGACCTGCCAACTCCTTAATGTGTTCGAGCTCGAACGCAGTACCTTCTGCCTTCAGGCTATGCGCAAAATCCCACATCGCACGCGTGCCAGCTCGCGTGACAGCAAGGGGAAAGATCACTACGCTATAGCCCATCGCTTGAACCGCTTCGAGCGGTACCTTTGGCGTCGTTCGTTCTCGTGCGTAGCCGCCCATATTCATCATCTTTAAGCCGGGCACCTCGCGCGCAAACAACTCAAGCTCTTCTACCGTTCGCAGCCCTTCGCCGTACACTAAGTCGGCTCCTGCCTGAGCAAGGTGCTGGCCTCGTCGAATCGCTTCGTCCAAGCCCATGATACTTCTAGAGTCGGTACGACCAATGATCAAAAAATTAGGGTCCGTGCGTGCATCGCAAGCTGCTCTAATCTTGCCAGTCATCTCTTCGATTGATGTGAGTTCTTTACCCGCGATATTGCCACAGCGCTTCGGGGACATTTGATCTTCGAGTTGAATGGCGGCCACACCGGCCGATTCGTATTCTCGGACTGTGCGACCGACACCAACCGCGTTACCATAACCAGTATCCGCATCAGCGATGACCGGTACGCAAACCGCTTGAACAAGACAACGCGCAACGAAAGTCATTTCCGTCAGAGTAATTAGCCCAACATCGGGTAAACCGAAGAGAGTATTTGAAACGCCAGCGCCTGACATATAGACGGCCGGAAAACCTGCGGTCTCGATAATCCGAGCAGTCAGTCCATTGTGCGCCCCCGGTGTCGGAAAGAACGCACCCTGCGTTAACTGCCGTCGAAACTCAGCGCGTTTTGCCTCTGCAGTCATCACATTCGTTACTAGTTTCATCGCGTTATCCTTTGTTGTGATCACCGTATCTTTAAGGAGCAGCGCGTTAGTTGCGTTGCAAGTGCTACCGGTTTAACCTTTACTCACCAATTTAGGAGGGTACGGCGTCCAGCCATACCACTGCGCTGCAGCCTCACCCATCACAAGCGCGGCGTCCGCACGCGACAGATCTGCCAGCTCCTCATCGAAGAATCTGATCAACTCGGCGTACGAACACGTCAACCGAGTTAAATCAGAACCCCAAAAAACGCGTTGCGCACCGTAGGCGTCAAGCACCGTCCTAAGCACGCGCTTAAGCGAGGGAAACGGGTAGGGTTCGGTCACTAAGGCTGGTAAGCAAGTCGCTTTCACTGCAAGATTGGGATAGCGCGCCAAACGCACCAGCTGCTCAAGGACCGGCCAAATCCCTTTGTCGCGCACCTCAGTGCCAATGCCAAGATGATCGATGCTCAGCTTAAGAGTAGGGTATTGCCGTAGAATCGGCTCTAGGGCTTCTAGCTGTCCGAAGGGATAAACCGAGACGCGAATGTTGTGCTCGGCAGCCATTGGCCAAAACCAGTCAAGCGTGCCGTCTGTCAACCACGTGCGCATCGGACCAGTAAACGTCACACGGGTTCCCAACACTTGCCAAGCGCGCGTAAGGTTTAGTAATTGTGCGGGCGCGTCGGAGGCGGCGAGCCACAGTCGTCCCAATGCACGAAACCGATCAGGATAGCGCGTAGCCGCGTCGATGACCAAGTCGTTGTAGTCTCCTTCAAAGGAGGGCGGAATCAAGATTGCGCCAGCAACTCCTGCTTTGTCCATCTCAGCGATCATATCTTCTGCTGTCACGGTCGGTGGGCCATGCAACCACCCTTGTCGATCAGCGGGCCAAGGGCGATCTGCACGGTCACTCTCCCAAATATGAATTTGAGCATCGATCATGCGCATCACGCAGCCCCTTTTCTAATATGTGACGTATCGACTAACTGAGTCGCCGACTGTTCAGTTCGGTCTTGCAGATCAACCGTCGGTCGGCGTCGCGGTTCGGCGAGCAAGCGATTTGACAGCGCGCTAAACAAACTACCAAGTACCGCAAGCACAAATACCACAGCAAGCGTGCCACTTGCATTCAAGCCACTGGCCTGCTGCACAAGTCGATAGCCAAGACCCTCATTGGCGGCTACAAACTCGGCAACGACCGCACCCGCAATGGCATAGGGAATTGAAAGACGAAGCCCCGCCTTAATCCACGCAATACAGGCTGGAAGAACAACGTACCAGATGCTTGTGAAGCGATCGGCACCCAAGACTCGAATCAACCTGAAGAAATCTGGATTAATCGACATCACCCCCTCTTGGGTGTTGATCAACATAATAAAAAAAACGATCGACGTGACCACCCCCACTTTGGACGCAATGCCCAGACCGAACCAGAGAAGGAACAGCGGCGCCAGTGCGATACGCGGCGTCGAATTCGCAAGGTCAATGAATGGTTGCAGCGTCTTTCGCCAAAAGCGCGAAAGCCCTAAGAAGATGCCGAGCGCGATTCCGCCCACCGTGCCAATTGCCAAACCGATAAACGCTTCTTCAAGCGTTACGATCAGATCACGGAGCAGCGTTGTTTGCGCCCAAGCCACTAGCTGAGCTGTGATCATGCTCGGTCTGCCCCAGAAGAACACATCGATACGGCCAGTAGAAGCGAAGTATTCCCAGGCTCCCAGCCCGCCAGCCACTAGCACGAGACGCGTTGCCCATACCAAAGCAGGGCTAGGTGCAGATACGTCGTTCATTTTGGTAGCTCAACGTTGGTGGTACTGAGGTCAGGCTTGCGACTTGCCGCGTCTAGCATGCTCCAGATTTCAGTAAATAATTCTGATCCATCGGCATGGATCGTCGCCGCATTACGAGGGCGCGCTAACTTTACCTCGATGTCTGCAATCACACCCGCAGGGCGCCCGCCGAGCACGATAATTCGGTCAGACATCAAAATCGCCTCACCCACGTCGTGAGTGATTAGAATCACACTACGTCGCTGCTTCTCCCACACCGAAAGAAACTCGTTCTGTATCGCCACACGGGTCTGCGCGTCCAACGCACCAAAAGGCTCGTCCATCAGGATGAGCGAAACGTCCATGGCGAGCGTGCGCGCCAAGGCGACTCGCTGGCGCATCCCTTGCGAAAGTTCCTCGATGCGGTAGTCTTCGTAACCTTTTAGCCCGACGCGTGCGATGAGTGCCCGAGCATCTCCCACGATCTGTGACCCAGTCAAGCGCGTTGAGCGAGGTTTGAGTCGTTCGCGAAGCCGCACAGCAAGCTCAACGTTACCTAACGCAGAGCGCCAAGGCAGCAACGTGTCGCGTGCGAACATAAATGCCGCTCGTCCTGCAACCACACCCTCTACGAGTTTCCCATCAATGCAGATTTCGCCCGAACTGGGCTGCATAAATCCAGCAATACAATTTAGTAGCGTGGTCTTGCCGCCGCCGCTTGGACCCACGATGCTAAGCAACTCGCCGCGCTTAACCGAAATCGATACCCCCTCCAACACGTTTGTGTCAGTGCCGGGGTAACGATAGCTTAAACGTCTGATTGCAACGGCTTCGTCGGCAAGTACCGCAGTTTCATGAGCTCTAACACCCATGCTCATGGATTAAGGACGTAATCCGAACATTTGAGGTCGTCGCGGTCCAATTTTTTCAACGCCTTCATCAGGCGCACGCCGCTTGCAAAGTCATCGCAAGTGTAATTGGCTCGCATGCCTCCGCGCCGCAACTGCTCGATGATGCCATCGATCGTCTCGGGGGCGACACTGGTACCAAAACCCGCCGCCAATTCCGCTTTAAGTGCACCAGTATTAGCGGGATTCATCATCCACTCGCCTACTTCCTGAAGCGCCGCCCGAATACGAGGGCCAACCTCTGGTTGCTTGCTCACGAAAGCCGGATTGCCCACGACAAGCATATAAGGCTGATCCACTGGGGCGGGCACGCCCTTGGGCAGGCTCGAGTAATCGAAGATCGCAACCGCTTTCTTCGTACTTTCGAGCAGTTGCACAAAAGGCACTACCGCCATGATTGCGTCTACGCGACCCTGTTCAAGCGCAGCAACCTGCGGCACCCCGCTGCCAAGTGCAAGAACCTGTACGTCCTTGTCAGGGTCTAGGCCCGCCTCGATCAGTAAGTAACGAGTTGTCAGATCGACCTGCGCACCTGCCACAGTCACGCCTATTTTCATGCCGCGCAGCGCATGAATCGACTCTGGCCACTGCCCTTTGAATTTGGCGATAGGCGAATCAGGCTTGACCATCACTGCCTGACTATTCTTGGCGAGCAGCGTCGCAAGTACCATGGGCTTTTGGCCCATTGCCACCGCGCTCAACCAAGGCGGCGCACCTGCCAGCGTCACATCTGTCGACCCAGCGAGCAAGGGTGGCATAGGAGACTGCGTGGCGACCATCTCTACATCGAGACCGTGCTTTTTGAAGATACCTGTCGTCACGCCAACGCTTACTGGTGTGTTACCGGGAAAATAAGGGTTATTGACACCGAAGCGCACTTTGATCGTTGGTTGTGACAAAGCGGGGACAGCGAAAGCGACTAGTAGAAAACTTATTAAGGTGACCATGACCGAACGAATACCGCAGAGCGATTTATTTATTTTTGTGCTTGACATCAATGCCTCTCCTTGAGGTACGCCTTAACTATTGACCAGGTCAAAAGACAAAAACATTACGCATTTATTGCGAGCGTCTCTTTGTGAGAGAACCGACTGCAACAAATGACTTAAGCTCATGTCTCAGTAGAAAATTTTTTTATAATTAAATTTAAACTCCGCGAAAGCATACCCTTTATTAATGCTGCTGTAGTTTTTTTTTTAACAATAATCGCGCTAATCAAACGCTCGCAGTGCAACATTCACGTGACGTTGTCTGTGAACCGACCAAAATAGCCTTGATTTCATGCTGGTTCAGCGATGGAGAGGTCATATGGACGCCTTCATGACGAATCTGCCATAGCCTTAATTTTTTGTCACACGGCTACGTCTCGAAACTGGCGACCTAACTCAGTCAAAGTTTTTAGCCGCATCTCCACTCGGTCAGTTTTGAATCGGCGCCAACAGGTAAACGCTTGCACCGCCCAGACAACGCATTTTTATGTATCCTGCGACGTCCTTACGGGCTATAAAGATAAGGTATTCTAAAAAATTCTTGTTATCGCCATCGCCTCTGACAGTCCGTCCGAATAATAATATATCGGAGCGAATTCAATCATGTGTCAACTCTCGTGATACACGATTAGCCGATTGACCGCCTAGCTAATTATCGATCTATTAATCAAACAATATTTGTTATGTGGAGTTTCTGATGAAAGCCGATCGCGTTGTATTAGCCTCTGCAGTGATGTTGCTTACTGTTGCTCCTTTTGCAAAAGTTTCTGCTCAGTCTGTTTTCCCTGATGGTCCTGTAAAGATTGTGGTCCCGTATTTGCCAGGTGGCACGCCCGACATCATGGCCCGATTGATTGCCCCGGTATTGACGGCCAAGTGGGGGCAAACAGTCGTGATAGAAAATAAGGCAGGCGCCAACGGCTCAATTGGTACTGCCGAAGTCGCCAGAGCTAAACCAGATGGCCGCACACTTGTGCTTGGGACCACGGCGACGCATATTGTCAATGGCGAGCTCTATTCCAAGATGACCTACGATGGCCTCAAGGACTTCGCGCCCATTGCAATGTTGGGAACCTTGTCAAACGTCCTGATTGTGCATCCGAGTGTTCAGGCCAATAACGTGACTGAGCTAATCGCCTTTTTAAAGAAACAACCAGGCAAGCTGAATTACGGCTCAGGTGGCAACGGAAGCTCCAATCACCTTGCGGCTGAGATGTTTAAGAGTATGGCGGGTATCGACATGATGCACATCCCCTACAAGAGCTCTGCACCCGCTCGTACAGCGCTGATGGCGGGCGAGGTCTCCATGATTTTTGAAAACGTGCCGACCGCGATTCCTCTGATTCAAGCCAATCAAGCCAAACCGCTGGGTATCACCAGCGCAAATGGTGCGAAGGTGATGCCAGAAGTCCCAACAATCGACGCCTCCGGCTTGCCCGGGTATGACATGTCTTTTTGGTACGGCTTGCTCGCGCCTGCAGGCACATCAGACGCGACTGTCAAGAAAATCCATTCTGATCTCATGGTCGTCTTACAGACATCCGAAGTCCGTGGCAAGCTTGAGGAAGTGGGCATCGATCTTTCCGATATGAGCACACAGCAATTTAAAGACTACATGCGTGCAGAGGCACCGAAGTGGGCAAAAGTCGTGAAGGATTCGGGAGCCAAACTTGACTAACGTTACAAATTAAGGAGTTCTTGCTATGAGTAATTCTGTCACACCCCATTGCGTGCTGCTCTCCACGGGCGGGACGATTGCTTCCAAAATCGATCCTAAGACAGGGCTTGCTTTGCCTACTATCACCGGTGAGGAGTTGTTCGCAAAAACCGGCGCGAGTTTAGATAATGTTGCGGTCACCATCGAACAGTTCTCCCAAGTCCCATCGCCCCATATGTCGATCGAGGAATGGATCAGGTTGTCCAAGCGGGTGACACAGTTGCTTGCGCGAGAAGATGTCAATGGCGTGGTGATTTCCCACGGGACAGCTACTCTCGAAGAAACCGCTTGGTTTTTGGACTTGACCCTCAGCTCACCCAAACCGGTCGTGATGGTGGGTGCGCAGCGCAATCAGTCTGAAGCCGATTCTGATGGCACCAGAAATTTAGTGGATGGCATCAAGGTGAGTTTGACGCAGGAAGCGCGAGGACAAGGCGTGCTTGTTGTCCTTAATCAAAGAGTACATTGCGCGCGCGATGTTTCAAAGCAACATACTTTTAACGTTGAAACGTTTAATTCGGGTGAGTGGGGTTGTATTGGGCGGATTACGCCTGACAAAGTGATTTTCAGACGAGGGGTACCTCAACGTACGCATGTGCCTTTGACCGCCTCGTCCTTACCGCTCGTCGAAATCGTCTCCATGTATGTAGGGGCTTCTGCCAATGCCATTCATGGCGCAATGGCAGGTGGTGCAAAAGGGATCGTGATTCAGGCAACGGCCTCCGGACACGTCAATCCCGAAGTCTACGAAGGCGTGTTAGCTGCGTTAAACAAAGGGATCAAGGTCGTAGTCGCGAGCCGCGTGACACAGGGTGGGACCCGTGCGTGTTATGGCTTTGACGGATCCTCGGCACGCTTGCAGCAAGCCGGTGCCATACTGGCAGGAGAACTGTCCGCTTGGAAAGCAAGGATATTACTGATGCTGCTGTTGCAGAACGAGCAAGGGAAAAAGGGAATTGAGGGGTACTTTGAGGCGCAGATTTAGGGGTGACATCAGCCCAGTGGCTGCCAATGCTCGTTTGGACACCGTTGATATGGAACCCACTCGTGCGTGCGTAGTTAGCCACGAGAGTCAAGCAGCCTAATACAAGGAATAACCGCTCACAATAATTCAACAACCGTTATTTTTTCATGTGAGGAAATGATTTTGCTCTTAGCGCAACGACTTCTAGAATTTTGGGATCGATGCACTATTCAGCATTGAGCGATGCCGGTCTACAGTGCTTTAAAGGATTACGTGCGTCAGACCCACAAAAGGAGCAATCGTGGCACTACTGACGCTCTGATTGCTCCAGATGGTCAACATTGAATCGGCGCCAACACCTTAGAATCACGGCATAAACCATTCCGAGTTTTACGCCGCACCCCCTGTTTTTCGCCAACCGGCAGACTTTTACAATCTCTTAATGCACTAGGAATTTATAAATGCGAAAAATCCTGGCGTTTCTTCTTTTCTGCAGCATCGCTGGCGCTGCGACAGCACAAAGTTGGCCGTCCCGTCCGTTGCGGTTAGTGATTCCGTTTTCTCCCGGTGGTGGTGCAGACATCGCGGGTAGGCTGATCGCGCGAGAATTGAGCGACGAATTCAAGCAACCCGTGCTGGTAGAAAACCGGGCCGGCGCCGGAGGGACTCTTGCTCCTGACAACGTGGCCAAGTCGCCAGCCGATGGCTATTCAATGGTCCTCGCCCATGTCGGCGGAATTGCCATTGCTCCGCACATGTACAAGAAACTGCCCTTTGATCCGATTAAGGATCTGGCTCCGGTCACGCCGGTGGCGAACGGGTTGAGTGTTGTGGTCGTCAACCCGGCGCTGCCGGTGAAGACCGTGCGAGAACTCATCGCCTACGCGAAGGCGAATCCAGACCAACTGTCATTTGGCTCGGCCGGTACGGGAACGGATACGCATCTTGCTGGCGAACTATTCAAGTCCATGACCGGAACCACCATGATTCACGTTCCGTACAAGGGCGGTGCGCCGGCGGTGCTGGACCTTATCGCCGGGCGCGTGCAACTCAGCTTCGCGTCGGTCGCCAGCACCATCGGCTATATCCAAACCGACCGGCTGCGTGCTGTTGCGATGACAGGAGTCAAACCGTTTGAGGGTCTCCCGGGTGTGCCGACCGTTTCTGAATCGGGTGTTCCCGGTTACGAGATAAACAACTGGTATGGCATTTTCGTTCAGGCAGGAACGCCGGAGGACATTATCCGGCGACTCAACGCCGCAGTCATCAAGGCAGTGCAAAACCCCGAAGTGCGCGCCAAACTCATCGCAGCGGGTCTTGAGCCGATGTGGAGCACGCCTGCAGAGTTCGCCGCCTATGTGAGTTCCGAAACGACAAAGTGGGGCAAGATCGTGCGTGATTCGGGAGCGACGGCAGAATGATGGGCAGGTTTTCACACCAGCTTGCTGTTTTACGCGCAAATCTGATAAAGTCGTTACCCACAGTGAGATTTTTACGCTGCTATAACTGAATGCAGGCGTTGGTATCTAGTAGGTACGTCAATTAAAGCTCTGTCTTGTTTCGAGGCTTAATTCAGAGGGCCTTGTTTGCGACTCGCCTGGCCAAGCATCAAACAGCTCAAAGTAGCCTGCCGGCCACTGGTTTTGTACACCTGTTTCGCGCTTAATAATCTCTGCTAAATATTTAGAAAGTGTTAAGTTCGCTCGCTTTGCTTGAATGCGTATTTGCGCTTCGATTTCGTCTGACACGTGAAAATGTAGCTGTGACATGGCGCATCCCTCGGTGTATGTGGCACATGTGGTGTATGTAGTGTGTGTGTGGCTTATGTGCAAAAAATTTAAATGTCAATGCCCACAGCCGAAACCCACTGATTTTTCAGATGTTTGATTTTATTGATATTTTTGGTGGGCGGTACAAGTTTCGAACTTGTGACCCCTGCCGTGTGAACAGTAATCAGACACTTCACCTCAACCTGTGTCGACGGTCTTCTCCGAGATTTTTCAACTCAAAGTAGCCAGGCAGCAGTCGTTGACTAATTTGACCAACAATTCTAAGGGGTCGTCGCCGTCGCTGCTAGACGGAAACCAACGTTAATTGCGGTCGAATAAGGAACCGTTCCTAAATAATAAGACTTGGCTAAATACGATTCCAACGAAGTCCAAGCTCCACCACGGATACCAACATTTTTAGATCCAGCACCTGTTAAGGAATTTAACTCCCAAACACTACCGTTCATATCAAATGCTCCGTAAGAGCTGGTGACGCTAGAGAATGTTCCTACCGGGACGAGGTAGTACTGAGTTGTGACAATTTCTGCCGCCTGAGTCACTGAGTAAAGATAGTTAGCGCCATAAATATAATTGGCTTGATTTGTAACGGGCTCAGTAGAGACGGCACTGCTACCTGGGATTGCGTTTCCTGGAGGATTATTGTGCATGGTGGCGTACTTGTAATAACCACCCGCACCGCCGTTCAGACGCTGATCGTGAAAAGCAGCTTTGTACCACTCATTTTCAGTAGGCAAATAAAAAGTAGGCGCGCTACCTGTATTTGGGTTGATTGTGTTCTTACCAGGTGCTGCGCCCTTTGCGGTTGCGCCACTTACTTTATAAGCACCATCCTCGGTAGTGGTCGCATCTTGTGCGCCAGCAGGCTGACCATTCGCCATCCAATTCGCAAATCTTGCGGCATTAAACCAACTGACATACGTAATTGGGTAATTCGCGCTATCTTGTCCTAGCAGCGTTCTAAAGGGTGGCGTTCCGGTCGGACTGTATGCAGCCGTTCCTGATCCCATTCTCATCGCCGCATAAACATAACTTCCCTGCGAACCAGACCGGGTAATTCCGGCAATACCAGTCGAGGCTTGCATCGCATTATTCCAAAGCCCATACGTATCTGTTTTTGCCACAGCATTCAAGAATGCGACATAGTTCGCAACCGTTACCTCGTACTTACCGATCTTATAGGTATAGGGTACTGATCCAAATCCTGTTGTATCACTTGCATTGTTGGCGTTACCGACGTCGACTAATGAATACGTCACGCTTTGCGCTTGGGCAAAATGCATGGCTACAAAAACGACAATACCTAAGAGCAATCTATGCATCACTGGTTTCAAATATGGTTTAAACATAATTTCGTTAACGGACTCTATGGCTAGTTATTTAGAACGCTTACTTGAGTGTTGCTGCCAATCTAAATCCTATGTCATTACCTGAAAAGGTGGGTGCAGTCGCTGCATAAGTAATGGATTGCGCCGCTTGTGGACCGGCGAACCAAAAACTACCTCGTATTCCACGGTAAGCGCCTTGTGTTCCGTCTAAATCATTCCACTGATACAAGGCGCCATTTTGGTCGAAAGTTCCGAAATAACTGGGGTTTCCAGTGTATGCACCAACATCAGTTAAATAATTTTGGCTCAGTTGGAGAGTAGCCGCCTGCGTGAGAGAAAATAGTGTGTTGATAATGACATTCATTTGGTTGCTGGTATTACCAACCAAATTACCAGGAGAGGCGTCACTTTGCGTAGCGTATAGGTAATAACCTGAAGAACCTGTGTTGTTATAGTTAGGGCTATAGTAAGCAGCCTTATACCATTCGTTTTCTGTAGGAATCCAATATGCCACCGACTTGCCGGTGTTGGGGTTGCAAATGTTCTTGGCTACAGCCTTTTCTTTGATGACTTGACTTAAGTCATAAGCCCCATTTTCAGTAGTCGTCGATGATTGGGGTCCGACAGGCTGATTATTGGACATCCAATTTGCAAAACGCGCGGCATTAAACCAACTCACAAAAGCAATCGGCCTGTTTGAACTATCACCCGAGTTATTCATCGCGGTGTAAACATAACCAGAAGTCCCTGGACCTACAGACCTGGTAATACCGGCAACATTTAAATCAGTAGCCATCCTAGGGTCATAGAGCCCATTGGGATCTGTTTTGGCAACAGCATTTAAAAACGCAGTGTATTGCGCAATGGTGACGTTATATTTACCGATATTAAAGGTGTAAGACACAGCGCCAAAACCATTAGCGTCAGGGGCATTCCCAGAGTTGCCAACTGAGACTACGCTGTAATTCACCAAGCTACCAGAGGGCGACTCCACACCACCAACGCAGTTGACTGCATTGCCGTCGTTACTAGACGAGTTCGACTCAGAGCCGCAACTAGCCAAGACAGCAATGGCGCCCACACCAATCATATAAATCAGACCGAGTCTGACGAAATGGGAGACTTTAAAGTTCAAGGCTGTCCCTACATCACAAAAAACATGAGTTAGTTTAATTCAAAAAATCGTGAATAATCTCAACAACTGCAATGCGTGGAAACAGTCGTGTTGACACGACAGTTTTGACGGCCTGACAGTTGCTTAGCGGGGTGTACTACTGAAAAGCGAAATACCGCTGCCTTGGTGAGCTATGTGCTTGAATAATTTGGAGATATTTTTGGTGGGCGGTACAAGTTTCGAACTTGTGACCCCTGCCGTGTGAAGGCAGGATTTAGGGTGTATTGGCATCCATCAGAGTTTTACTGAACGATGTTTTACCTATGAAAATAGTCCTTTCTAATCCATCTTTGCTCGCTGTAAAATATCCGTACGAAATCCGTACGCATAAGTACCTCATGGCAAACAAAATAGACAGCAAGACAAAGCGTGAACGACTGACAGCACGGCGAGAGCCTTACTGGGCGACACTCGAAAAATATGTGGCACTCGGTTATCGAAAACCTGAGACCGGCACAGGCACTTGGATAGCGCGGCGGCGCAACGAGGACGGCAAGAGCCTGTATCACGCACTCGGTACGCATGAATCCTTTGACAGCGCAGCGAAAGCGGCTCGCGAATGGTTGGCGCTCTCCGAAAACGGGATTGATACCGCCCCAATTACCGTGAAAGCCGCTACGGACGCTTATGTGCTTGCGCTTGAGGACAAAGGTCGCGCCGCTACGGCAAAAGATGCCCGAGGTCGCTTCACACGCTTGGTGGATAACGCCTCTATTGGACGCGTCTTGTTAGCCAAGCTTACGAGCTTGCAGGTACGCAAGTGGCTCAACGATCAAATCAACAAAGATGACGACGCCGACGATGAGGAAATCCGTCGGTCAAAAGACTCGGCAAATCGAAATTTAGCCAACCTGAAGGCAGCTCTTACCCATGCTCACGTCAACCGTATGGTCGGAAGCGACGACGCATGGGCTGTCGTTAAACCCTTTAGTCAAGTTGGTGCTCGTCGCAAAGATGCCTTTTTGAGCATGGAGGCTCGCACTGCCCTGCTCACAGCATGCCCAGACGATCTCGCGATGCTAGTCCGTGCCGCCTTACTCACTGGCGCACGTCCGGGAGAGCTCGCAACGCTCACAGTGGCTGATTTCAATAAAGCGCAGGGTGTTATCACATTACGGGGCAAGACCGGCTTGCGAACCGTGGCAATTTCCACAGCGGCCTCTAATTTCTTTGCCTCGGCAAGTCAGGACAAGACGCCTGCAGCGCCATTGCTGGCGACAAGCTATGGGCAGGTTTGGAACAAAGACAGCTGGAAAAAACCCTTTAGAGATGCCGTCACTCGCGCCAAATTACCAGGGGGCGTGGTGCTGTACTCGCTTCGGCACACTGCCATATCTGAAATGATTATGGGAGGCATGGATTCTTTCATCGTTGCTAAACTGACCGGCACTTCAGTCGCAATGATTGAAAAAAACTATGGCCATCTGAGCCATGACGTAGTCACAGCTAAGCTCGATAAAGTGCGAATGATGAACTGACACTGGTTCAACAACAGGTTAATAAAAATGACTGTTAACGCAACAGCAATCTCTTTCAGTCTCATGGTGTGAGCCTCTCTTGAGATTCGACCCATGGCACACCATACTTATTTCAGTGACGACTCTAGGTGCTACTTTACGCCTTTGTAAAGTCAAGTCCTTCGCAAGCAGCCTGTTCTGTACGGCAACTGCCAATAAAGCGTTCCATCCCCCGTTGCCATCGGCAGTGGGGATGTCCTTTTGAAAGGACATTTTTTGACGCAGGTTTAGAATGCCTGCCGGAGCCAGCCCGAAATCAAATCTAGCTGCGCAGATGCAACACCAATACTGCCATCGCAAGCAATTAATTCCCTACAAATCGAGGGAAACTCGAAGGAGCTATCGTCTAAGGCTCGCCACTCCTTAATCCGATGCTTCTTTATGTACTGCTGAATCTCGTGCCAGCGGGCGAACTTACCAATGTGCGCCTCTCCTGTTGCGCCAACCACTTGACCCGCAAGTTCTGGCGGAAGTTTTGCCAGATAGTCTTCTTTAGAAAAATGAAAGCGCCAACTTGATGAAATGACAATATCGACCGCATAAGGTCTTAGTGCCTCAGCCAAGCGAGACCCATGAATGAATAAGGCTGACGGCTGCGCCAAGGTTGGATGCAGTACTCCGTCAAAGTCAAGGAACAATGTTTTTCTGTTCATGGGTTGTTACTGCGCTTCTTTTGATCCGTTTTGTGTGTCGAAATGCAATTCTTCACAAAGGGGATCAGGCGCCTTGGCGTACCCTCCGGCATTTCGATGTTGGCTTTGTATCGAGCAAGCCTAGCAATTTTCAACGGCTTCCAACAATCTTGGCCAATTGCCTCACCTGCGCTGATGTTAACGAGGCGATGGATTTGTTTTCTGCTTCTTGTTGTAAGCTAAGTGGCTGAGCCAGTTCGTCAGGTGTCCTCTTTATTCGTTGCAAGAGGATTTCTCCCAGTCTGCCCATTTTCTTAAGCTCTTGTTGCCTGTCGCGTTTTAATTGCGTCTGATTTTTAAGCCACGTCTCTTTTATTTTTTGTTGATGGCCTTCTGTTGTTTCAATCTCCCCGGCCATCAATTCGCGTGTATACCGTCCACTGCCTACGCAAATAAGTCTTATCGTTTGTTCTCTGTAGCTACTTAGAGCACCACGTCTATCTTTTGGCACAAAATAAAGTCTTGAGACACCCACACCCCATGAGCCGTAATTTGTCACGTTTGCTGTAAAACTTGTGTAGCGCTGTGCGGATAGACATTTAATTAGCTCAGCTTTTAGGCGAAAGGCTTCGGCGTTAAAGTAAGGTTGGGCGCAAATCGCTCTGCCTAATGTACCGATCGTATCGTGAAGAGTGTCAGGCACTCCGTCGTCTTGAGAGAATTTGGACATAATTGTTGCTAACCAACCCGTAACCAGTGCCATGTATCAATGATAGAGGCTAGGTGTCTCACTCGATGAGACAGCTCACGAAGTAAATTAGCTTAGCTCGATTAAAAACTAGAACTAGGGGTCGCTAGTATGGATGAAAACTGGATGGAGAGGGTCGCCGAGCTGATACAGGCTAAGCAGTTCGGTCAGGCTATCACAATACTGAAAGTAACCATTGCCGAAGATCCGACCAATTGGAACGCCTGGTACTTGATAGGTCAGTGTTTTCGATACTTAAACGATTTTGACTCCGCAGTTGAGTGCTTGATACGGGCTCATCATTTTGCAACAGATCAGCGACCTTCAGTACTTTTAGCTCTTGGAATCGCTTATCAATTGCAAGGCGAACTAGATGAAGCCGTTAAAACACTGGAGAGTGCCCTATCACTAGACCCAAATCACGTGACAGCGTGCAACAGCCTGGCCCTCACCTATAAACGGTTGGAGCAGTATGAAAAATCCATAGAGACATATGAACGTGGTGTTCAGGCGCTTACGCGAAAATTCGTACACAGCCTAGAAAATAACGCCAGTAACAAAATAATCAAACACGTTGATACGCCCTCAAATCTATGGACGCAGTACGCATCGTGGGGTGCGTTGTATCTAGTGCGCTCACTCTATCCTGCTTCGACACGCCTTTTGCTCCCTACTAGCATTAGCGCGGCCGACGAAGAACAAAAAGAAACCCACAAAGGCCTGTATTGGACAGAGCAGCAAGCAGAAAATGGCGAGTGTTCTTGTTACGTCTTGCCAAACTTTTTTAATACGTACCGCGAGCATTTAAGGGGAAATAATCTGTACGCGACGATGACCGCTAATCGAGGGCTAGTACTAGAACTTGTAGGTAGAAATGACGAGGCCGAGAAGCATTTTTACGAAGCTAGCTATTTTGAATCCTAATCAACTAAAAAATTCAAAGATATGAAATACGTCAACGGGTTTTTAACCCTCATCCTAGCCAGCGCGGGGTTGTATTTTTGGATTGCTCTCTACAGCTGGTGGAGAGTCTGGAGGGGCGAACGGTTGACGGAAAAATTCGTCAGATATATGCGTTACGCCTTTTTCACTTACGTAGTCGTGCTTGTAATGTTTGGCGGCCTAAGGTATTTAGAGGATGTTCAACCAGCGTCTGAGACGATTAGTGCCAAGCCTAAGGAACGCAAACTATCATTCGTCGCAAAAGCGGTGATGACACTGAAGTCTGAAAAAGCTTTCTTAACGGAGTGTCAGTTAACAAATAACAAAAAATTTTGCGACGCAATCAACGAGCAAGTGAGCGAGTGCATCAAAACCAGTGACAGTAAATACGTTATGTATGAAAATGTTATTGCAGACTGCCAATTAAAAGCCATACCTAAATAGCGGCCATCGATAAAATAGGCAAAATTGCTTCGGTGCGCTGTTCGCTAACCTACAAGCCTGTTAAATACCTTTTAGACGCACTAAGGCCGTCCAATGCTAAGACAATTATTAATAGATGACTTCAAAATTGACCTGCCAATTTCTGGCGGCACGGGGCAAAGCATTGGCGACCCAATCGTGATTGAGACGCAACACAAACACGTGGCTAGTCGAGCTGAGATGGATATTCTTCGGTGCATCAACAAGCAACTGGGCAGGCACTGGCGCTTGGTAGGCAAAGTTCGAATTAACGACGATCTTAACTGCGACATAGAAAAGGTTTCGTTTGAAGCAAAATATCCAGAAGGCGATGAGGTTATTACGGATACTCGAAACTTTTATTTTGATATCTCAGCCTTAAATCTTGACGAAGATAAGACCACACCGACCTGTTATGTGAGTGTCGGCGAAGATGGCAGATTCAATGTGCCCTATCAACTTGGCTGGGTCAATTTTACAAACAGTATTGATAACGAGGCCGTTCAGGCCGGTGCGGGCCTGTCGGTCGCTTATGACGCACCGTGTAACAAGGTCACCGTTTTTATTTATGACAAAGCCCTTGCGGTTATTGACCCCGTTATAGCCACAGCGTTACTTGATGATGAGTTCAGCAAAGCGAAGGCAGACATACTGACGAGAAAACCGCAGGCAAAACAGATCAATTCGGTAAGTGAAGATAATTTTCGATTTAGCGCCTTTGACATTGACGGCGACTATTCCGCCGTCATGTTGGGTATTAAGGAAAACAACTTTGTTAAAACCCGCGCTACAATGTTTGAGACTAAAGAACAGTATGTTTTTAAATGTCTGATGGAGTCACTGACAGCGATTACTGCGCTAACAAACAGCTGATCTCCCTTCACCATCATTTGCAAAAGTTAAGCCAACAACCCGTGAACTTTGGCCAGCAATTTATGATGTCAGCGGATTTTAGTTAAACCCAAGCTATAAAGAATGAATCAGCTTATCGATCTCATCATCATTACTTGGTAGCCGCGCGTACTCGTACGGTTTAAAGATGGTTTTCTTTCCAAGATAATTTAGGCTCCCTGCGAGACCAATTAAACTAGCGCCTTTAATTTCGCTCTCAGCTCTTAAAACAGGAGTAAAGCCAGATCGATCTAAAGACAAGGCACGACTATAGGGGACAACTGCATTGCCTTGAACGGCGTCGGATTGCATCACGAGTCGACCAGTCAATTCAATATGTTTCTGGTTTGCGAAACGCCATTCACCCCATGCTGACGAGTACTCGTAGCCATCCCAAAAACCAAGAATTAGAAACTTAGAATTTTCTCTAAGATATAAGATGACGTAATTATCGTTTTGCGATGAATTTTCAAGACCCTTCATTTCGAAAAATCGATTCCCCATCACGTAAGTACCTACCCAATTAAATCCTCGAAATAGATCATCCTCTTTTACAATCATTGCGCCTTTCCTTGAACAACTAACTAAAGTTTTAATATATGTCTTTCCATTCGAATGTTGAAGATGGGGTATCCGGTTAAAGGTTTTTTTTGCACTTGTGGCCAAGGCTAATGAATTTATAAATAAGCTGAGTCAAAGCATTAGTACGTTGCATTTGATTTTTATATCCTGTCATTTATTTGCACAATGCGCAGCTTTATTTGACCCAGCAAATCTCATGCTCACGAAGCCCATGCTCCCTCTCAACACTCTTCAAATTTAGCAAACTCTTCGTCGCCCAGACTCGCATAAAGGAAGTGGGGCAATCCCAGTTATCAACATCGCTCACCACACAGCGCGGCTCGATTTGACTGAGTTGTTCGCCAGCGACGGATTTACCACTTAGCGTAACCGTTTTTAATGCCCCATCAACTATAAAATCCATTGAAACGCGGTCAACGCACGCGCCTTTGCAGTTTGTACCAACTAGACAGGCTTCGATAACAACGCCATAGGTCTTCGCCAAGGGGTTTGACGAAACACAGAGGCATATTACAAAAAATAGTTTTTTCATTTCGTCAAACCTCAGTTGATAATCAGAATACCGTAACCTGGCACTGTATGATTGAACGACAACAGCGGCGAAACACATTAGGGGGTGAACATGCTGAAATTACCGCTTGTGGGGGTATTTCACGGCATCGTGACCGGTCGTTTCACGCTATTGTGACCGCGTAGGTCTACTTCTGACTCCCACTAAAAAGGGATGGATCACCCTCCCGCTTGGTTGCCTAAACCTTAGGCCACAACCGTTTCCGCGTACGCCTTGCCCGGGGGACAGGTTGGTCAGGGCGTCGACCCATGTCTTGATTTTGTTGCAAGTGTAAATGAAGATTTAAGTAGAAAAGCCGAAAAGATGAGTGCCTCAATCAATGAGGCATCAGACTGATGATATCGATCATTTAAGCAAGCGATATTGCTATTGAAAACTTTCATTTGTAATTGAGTCTAAGACTCAGTTAAATGTCATATGTATTATGGGGCCAGCCTTAGCTGTTATGCTTCAAAAGGTGTTTAGCATCATGATGTACATGTTAAATGAAGGATTTTTTGCTGAGTTTCCGTTCCAAACAACATCAAACATAAACTTAATTTCAGCCAATGTTTACCTCTGTCTGGATTTTGTATTTGTTACGAAAATTTAGATTTCTACACAAGGGTTAAAGCGTGAACTTATTCACTGAGACTGGACTTGCAGTTCAAAAGGCTGTGCTCTTTATTGCTGGGTTACTTAAGCAGCCTGAGACACCCGGCCTCATTTGTTTATTGATAGTTTTATTTTTATTCATTGCCTTGGCTGTATTTTTGCGCAGCTATCGAGAAGAAAAAAATGCATTGTTATGGATGAATGGAATTGTAGGAAAAAAGAATCCTAGTTTTTCATCTGACATTGATCTCCTGCATGCGTCAGTTAATAAAGGGAAAAATGCAAGTAAGGAGCGAGAAGCTCTTGCTTTTGCGTGGGGTAAGTATCGAGAAACTCTAGTTCATCACGAAGAAGGTGGCGCTCTTGTTTTGCGTAACTCGGTCCGACCTTCAGCGTTCATTAATTTAGATGATCTAGGTTTTGGTCCAAGGTTTTCAAGAGTTGTTCCAGGCCTATTTGTCTCGACAAGTCTGTTTTTAACCTTTTTGGGGCTTGTATCTGCGCTGAACTCCATGGCCGATGGCAGTGGTATTAACAGCGGAACTATGACAAATTTGCTGAGTATTGCATCCGCAAAATTTATTATGTCGTTGACAGGATTACTGTGCTCAATTGTATTTACGATTGTGATTAAAAATAGAGCACAAAAAATCCAAGTAATAGTCGCGAATCTTTGCTCGAATATTGAGGAAAATCTCAGCTTTATGAGCTTAGAGGATCTTGCTGCAGAACAGCTTATCGCCATAAGAGAGCAACGAGAACATTTCCGATTAATTGGTATGGAGCTTGTTGCTGAATTAGGCAGGCCTCTTAGAGAAGAGCTGCCTGTTGCGATATCTAAAGCTATTGCAAATGCAATGGATCCATTATTGAGTAAGTTGCAAACTACAGGTGTCGATAATGTAGGTGCAATGGTGAAAGACCTTTCATCGCAATTTACAGAAGGTGTCGGTAAAGCATTGGCAGATGCGTCCTCCAATCTTTCTAAAGCTGGCGATCGCCTTGCTTCCCTTTCAGATCGTATGGATCAAAGCTCGGGGAAGATGGGTTTCGAGATGGAGTCTGCTGTAGGACGGTTAGCGCAGTCCCTTGACGAACTCCACAAAACGATGCAATCGGCAGGTAACGATGTGAGTGGGTCTTTCAGCAAAGGTGCGGAGGAGCTGCTCGCAATAATAAGTCGGACTCTTGACAGCATAAGTAAAAATACTGAGGAAAGCTCACGCACAATGAAAGAGGCAGTGGACGGGATGGTAGGCGCAGCTGAACAAATCCGTCTACAAATCGGAAAGGCGACAGAAAACGCTGTTGAGGTAACCAATAAAGAGGTGAAGAAAATCGGAATAGAGGTAGGAGATGCAATTAAGTTAACTGGCGCAACGGTTGAAAATAGTTTGAATCAAAGCTCAATTGAGGTATTGAAGGCTGCTTCAGAATTCTCCACTAAGTTGAGTAAAGATTTGCTTGAACCGCTGGCAGAGGTTGCAGAAGGATTGAACTCAGTCGCCGCCACGATTAAGTCAGGAACTTCAGATCTACGACATATGTCCGACGGGGTGAAAGCTGGCGCTGAGGCGTCCCAAAAAGCTGCGGGCACCTTTGACCTTGCATCAAACAGCTTAATTAAATCTATCGGACCAATTAGAGAAACCACCGAGCGTATTCAGAACTCGTTACAGTCTGTAGAGGACACAACTAAGCAAGTAGGCAATCTAATTATTCGCTCATCAGAGTTAACTGCAAAGTCTGCTCAAGAAGCATTGCAATCCGCTGTCACAATCTTGACGGCTAAGTCAGCAGCCGTAAATGGAACATTAGATCTAATTACTGAAGTTTTAGGACGTTTGAGAGGACAAGGGGAGCGTTTAGACATAATGGACGAGAAACTCGGATACGCCTTTGACAGATACACAACGGAAGTAGAAGGTGCGGTCGATGCTATGCGCGAACATTTTTCGGAAATGATAAGGAAAATAAGTCCTGCGCTTGACACCTTACGAGAAGTTGTGGAACAGGCAGAAGAATTTAGACCGAAGTCTGGGAGGCCGTAATGCGCGGTGCTCGTTCGGCTCAAGCTCACGAGGAGGAAGAGGAAAGCGTATTTGTCTCAATGACTGATATGACAATTAGCTTTTTATTTATTCTTATGATTTTGCTAGCTTTTTTTGCGAGTCAATTTAGCGAAGATGATAAGGTTCCAAAGCCCGAGTACGATAGAGTAGTTACTCAACGCAATCTCGCAAATTCGAAGGTTGAAGAGCTCACATTAAAGGTAACTGCATTAAAAAATGAACTTGAGGCTACAAATAAAAAAAATACGCAACTAGAAAGGGAAGTTGGATTACTAAAAGAAGAAATAATAAGACTAAAAGAAGAAATAAAAAAACTAAAAGAATTATTAAATTCACTGGATAAGCGAGATCCGCTTGAAAAGTATCTAAAAGATAGCGCCGCGATCCGCAAAACAATTCTTGAAACTTTAAGAGACCAGTTAAAAATTGATTTCCCAACACTTGATGTAATTGTTAACGAGCAGTCTGATGCGTTGCATTTTCAAGGTGATGGTTTGTTCGCTTTTAATTCGTCTGAATTAAGTCCGATCAAGCGTCCGATAGTCGAGGCGATTGCAAAGCGCCTGAATGAAATTCTTCCTTGTTATACAACTGGTCCTAGGTCGAATCTAAAGGATGGATGCAATTCAACGCGAGCTACTATTGAAGCAGTGCAAATCGAGGGCCATACTGATTCCATTGGCACACCTGAATCTAATTTGCAGCTTTCGACTCAGCGCGCAAATACAACATTTACAACGATGCATGCGCACGCACGTGACTTGTTGCTTCATAAAAATATTCGAAATCAATCTGTGCTGTCCGTTGCTGGTTATGGAGATATGAGGCCAATTGCAGATAACCGTACCGAAAAAGGGCAAGCTACCAATCGACGAATAGATCTCAGAATTATCATGTATACGCCGAGCGATTTAAATGAAATTCAACGCATTAGGGATGCGTTGAATTCAGGCCAACCAATGGTTCGTGTTCAATGAAGCTATCGGATCTTCTAAAACAACCAAGAGGCTTTACGTCCCCAACTATTCCGTCTTTACAACGGATAAACGTGGCATCAGAACGTATTTTGAATCGTTGGCCAGACATTGTGTTACTGCCGCCAGAGAAGGACAGGGAAAGACTAGTGGCAGAGATGTTCAGACGTGTAAAAGAAAACTCTTGGATAGGCACACGTTTGTCTTTTGTAAACTCTGCGGCGAGAGCCCTTTTTGATGAAGAAAGAAGTTCGCGCCCCGATTTAGCTGAATTGCGTGATTTTTATTACAGAGAGATTGTGGTCTCAGTTAGCCGCAGTTTTTTGGGTGCAATGTTTTCAATCTATATAAGCACTTTTAATCCTGACGCGATCCATACAAAAATGCTTGCTAAGGCGCTTGAAGCCGCAAGCAATAAACTCGGATCAAGATGGCAACAGTTGTTGGATTTAATTCCTGAAATTTTAACCGTTAACTTAGCGGCTAAATCGATTGCAATTCGTATGGTTGGCATGGAAAAGCCATGGGATGGTTTAAAAAAACTGGGCCTTCGTAGTCCCCATGCTCCTGGTTTAATGGATTTTGCTCACCATCAGTACATAGAGCGATTAATTCCTAAGTTGCACGAACGAAGTGTGATGGAGCGTTTGTTAGTTTGGCTTAAACCCGATGGGCAAGAAGCTAGGAATTCGGGCTCAGGCGCTGCAGTCTTGGCTCTCCTCCGTGCATCAAACAGGAATCAACAAAGTGACGATGACCGGTTTTACTTGTATGAGAACTTAGTTCTTATTTACGGTGATCCTCGAGTTAAAAAAAGTAGTCCTTGGATCAATGTACCCGAGTCCGAGATGGCAGGACTATTTACATGGTTGACCGGTGAAAATATTAAGTTTTTTCTCGATGTGGTCTCGAAAGTGGAGGAGAGCCACATGTGGGAGCCAAGACGTAATTTTTGGCTAAAACTCTATACCCAAGGGCGTATTAGTGCCGCTTGGGTAGCTTTTAGTCCCGACGGGGCAATTGAGGCGAGAAAGATTCGTTCTGATTCAGGATCGGGAAGTTCAATAAATTTTGGAAGGCAGAATGCTAGCAGTAGAAAAGATATTTCACTTCTAATTTTAAAGATAGGAAATAAAATTGTTGTTGAAGGATCGCACAGCTACAAGGTATATATTTTTGACGATCGATCTGCAAACGCGCCAAAACTTTATGAAAAGATCTATGACTGTGAATTAATTCGTCTTAAAGCTGTTGATGGTTTAGCACGAGCCCATACAGGGTATTGGCAAGACTGGGTAATGCGAAATCTTTAGGAAATAAAAATATGAATTTCGATTTCTCCTACACCTCAAGCGCAGTTATGTTAAAAGTTCATGGCCAAAAGCAAGGCTTTCTAGATCGCTTTTTTTATAAAAAAAGTCCCAATAGTATTAATGATGTACTTAAAGATCATCAAGCGCTGGCCTTTGCGATAGCAGACTTGCGCGCTTTAGCAGATGAAAAAAAAGAAACAATAAAGGTGCAAGAAGAGTCGTTGGAGTTTTCCCATCGTCTTGCTGGGGAACTGGACGTAAACGTTGCGACTATATTAGGATTGCCTCCACTTGTTGATTTGTCATTACGTACAGATGCTGAGGGTACGCTAGGCAGTTCCTCTTTTCGTCTGCGTTATGAATGGAGAAAAGGTGGTGTAAAGCAACAGCCTGTACGTGTTGGCTGTGTGCTTGAAACGGCGGATGGTACTCGTCGCATTCCATTTTGGATGCTAGAGGCGCTTCAGGTAGCTGACGAACTTACTGCCAATCCAACAGGCACTGATACCTTAGAGGTTAACCATTGGGAGGCGCTTGCTAGATTCAGAAAGGCGCTCGATCCTATTGAGTCAGAGCAGACAGATGTTTCTGCTTCAATGACTTCATTCTTAAGCAATTTAAATGTGAGCCTAGTTGATAAGTTTTCGATTTCACCAAATACAGATGGAACGGACTTCGAGATAGTGCCCTTCTCTGGGCGAGCAATAGAAAACGCAGGGCTGAACACCGAGGACGGATCGCTATCGGAACGTTCAAGTGAATTACAAGACGGATCGTTAAATGTATTTCAGGAGACCGTACGGCGACGAGGTGCAATGACAGCTTACAGAATCGGAAAAGGTAATTATGTAGTTGTCGATCGGTCAGCTGCGCCAGCTCTCGAAGTCATGACAAAATTTCAGCGAGCTAACGAAGCAGAAAGAGTTTCTTTTATAAAAAACCCTAGAGACGCGATTAGCGAAGCTTACAGCCATAGGCTTCGAGAGCTTGGAGAAATGGATGGTCTTGGCGCTGAGGGCGAGGAGGAGCTGGTAGAGCAAGCCTCTGGACCTGTGTTCATTGAGACACGTGAGTTTTCTGAGCGCGTTACTGGTGTTCGAGTATTCCAACCTGAGTCTACTAATTTATATGCTGGTGATGCCACAACATGGCTTCCAGAGCAATTCGTGGATCAGCTATCACTCGTTCTCTCATCATTAGGGCAACGTGGATTGATTTCATTACAAGAAAGTATTCGTGTGGCAATAGATGAGGGACGCGATTCCGTAGAATTCGATGGATTTCAAATCCCTGCTCGGTCTGAGGTACTTGCTCTGACCCAAGAGCATATTGATCGGCTCGGCCCTTCGGTTGAAGACAAGACTGTTCAGCCCGAAGCAGTGGAGCTCGAAGGGCCTATCGTATTAGGTACTAAAGTGAATTTCCAAAGCGTACTTTGGTCTGAAAAGATCAAAGAACGTAAAACCAGAATTGACTCAGTGCTGCCGGCGATCGTTCGTACAAAGCTCAAGGAGCATCAACATGAGTGCTTTCAATGGCAAATTAAAGCTTGGAAGAAAGGCTTGCCAGGTGTTCTTAACGCCGATGAACAAGGGCTTGGAAAGACCCTTGAAACAATTGCTTTCTTAGCATGGCTACAGCAGCATACGGCAACTAAAGAAGCAATGAATCGAGGACCGATTTTAGTCGTCGCACCTACATCTTTATTAGAAAATTGGGAAAAAGAAGTCTCTAAGCATCTTGATGGAGCCGGGCTTGGTGAGGTTATTCGACTATATGGATCTGGCATCAGCCAGCAAAGACTAGCTAGCACTTCTGGTAAAGATACCGATGACGGTGTTGTTAAGCTTGATTTTTCTGCATTACGTGAGGCCTGTTTGAATGGTGAAGCCCATAAAATATGGGTTCTTACAACTTATACAACTTTAACTAATTACCATCACTCACTAGCTCGAATACCATTTTCAGCAATAGTGTTCGACGAAATCCAGGCAATTAAGAATCCGATTAGTCTACGAGCTGCGGCAGCGCGTTCCTTAAACGCTAACTTCCGTATTGGTTTGACGGGAACGCCTATTGAAAACTCGTCGCTTGATTTATGGGCAATTATGGACGTACTGGCGTCTGGCGCTCTGGGCTCGATGGATGAGTATCGAGCAAACTATGAGAAACCTAATGCTGAAAACATGCAAGAATTGTATGAGAGAGTATTCACTCCTCAGGACGGATTGCCACCAATATCTTTGCGTCGCGTCAAAGAAGTCGTCGCTGCAGATTTACCGACTAAAACACGGAGGCTTCATCCCCGATTGATGCCAGCCGGACAATCTTCGGTATATAGCGATGCACGCTTAACATTGGCCAGTAAACGTCCTGGGGCAGCTTTAAAAGCGCTGCATCACATTCGATCAGTTTCTGTACATCCGACGTTGTCTGATCCGTTGCCGGATGAGATTTATATCCAGGCATCTGCACGTTTAAATGCCGTGATGAGTATCTTGAGCAAGATTGCAAAAAAAGGTGAACGAGCATTAGTTTTTATTGAACATCGTCAAATGCAGTATCGATTTATTGAGTTAGTTCGTCGTGCATTCGATTTAAAAAATGTCGACCTTATTAATGGTGACACACCAATCAAACAACGACAGCAAATAGTCGATCGTTTTCAACTCCATCAGCCCAATGACGGGGTTTTCGATCTACTCGTTCTAGGCCCCAAGGCTGCTGGAACGGGCTTGACGCTTACTGCTGCGACTCATGTAATTCACCTGTCAAGGTGGTGGAATCCCGCCGTTGAGGAGCAATGCAACGACAGAGTACATCGTTTGGGTCAGAGCCAGCCCGTTCAAATCCATATACCAATGGCAATCCATCCCGACTACAGAGAGAAATCTTTTGATTGTTTGTTACATAGTTTGATGCAAAGGAAGAGAAGGCTAGCTAAGTCAGCACTTTGGCCGATGGGTGATACCGAGTCTGATAGTACAGGGCTTCAGGAACAAGTCGGATCTGCGTCTGCATACGATCGAGGGAATGAGGATCAGACAGATGTTGTGGGTAACTCTATCAGGGCAATGTTTTTAAGAGATGGTGAACCGCAGATCGTTGTCGAACAAGACGGTTCTATACTTGTGCAGTAAGAAGTTTAATAATCACCGGTGATGAAATGAGCAGAAGTTCATGGTGGGATGAGGAAAAGATTCAGCAACTTATTTCTCTGTGTTGCCAATATAGTATTGCTGCTCATGCAAAAGGAAACTATCTTGCTGCAGCCGACATACTTTTTAATACTGGTAAATGTATCGAATTTATTGCAATATATTTGAATTCTGCTGCTTTATCCCGGCCTAGTATTTCGGATCGTTGGCTTGATGTGAAGCTGACCAATATATTGTATGCAATTGATAATTCAGGGTATTCGCCTGAATCTCAAGAAATCATATTAGGAGAAATAAAATTACTGGGTAAGTTTGTTGATTTAAATAATTTGAATTTACGAGTTGAAGAAGTGAAGTCCATCGGTGATGAAATCAAAGAGCTAATTTTGCCGGAACCGTTTGATTCAAACGATTTTTTTTATTGACATTATGGGAGTTACCGACAAAGCTTTAGTCGGCTATCTCAATCTTACCTGTCACTTCAAATCGAGTGCCTTCCTCGCGATCGTTAACTCGTAAAACATAGCCATTTATATGATTTTCACGATCAAAGATCAGACAATCATCCACTAATCTTCCTAATTCATAATTCCGGTCTGGATTCAGGAAGCGAGTCGTTTCGCAAAACTCAAACTTTCCCGCATCTGAGTTTATTTCCCTCAACGAATACTCACCAATTTGTATCGACACGAGCTTTTTAATAGATTCGTTTTGATAGACTCTCGCGATAGAGCTTGATATGCGATCACCTGCAGCCATGCTCACTGGCGCTCTAGCGTCGTAGTCATATATTGTGAACTCTCCGTCAGCATCGATCTCAAATTCCAGCGCCTTGTCGGCTAGTGTTCTTATCTGAGTGGATTTCACTTCCGCAATAATTGGTTCCATATTAATTGGGTACGCTGCAATTTTCAGGGAACTGATAATCTCGCTACGCGACTGACCACGGAAAACAACCTCTCGACTAGGCAAGATCGAATGTTCCATCGTGACCGAAGCCGGCGGTTCACCTCTTTCCAATTGTATTAAGCCTGCCCCCTTCGCCTGATATTTTTTTGTGAAATCACTGGTCAGAGCTTCAATGCCTAACCATGCTACTGGAACGGGGTCGGATGCAGCCGGACTAGCCCAAGCCACTGTAGCTATAGATAGACACAATAAGGATATCCGGGAAACGAGACCTCTAATAATGCTACTCATTGACTTTTAACCTTGATAAAAATAGCTTATTAAATATTTCGAGCCATCTTTAGGCTCGACTTGAACAACTTATTTTCATCACCCAGGGAGCACATGTGATTCTCTGAGGATGTATGGCAAATGTCCTGAACACTTTGTAGTTAATTAACTCGAAAAAGCCGAACGAGACATTGCTTATAAGAAATAGAGGTTGTATCAAAATTCGCTGCTCGCATGCAGTCCAATGTACGATCACTTTCGGGCTTTCTACTATTACCCGAACTCGGTGTTTCACTTAAGCTTGTCGAGCCCCTAGAATCTGGCACTGTCGCAACACTGCTTGGCTCTTGTATCACTGCATCCGTTGACGAAGTATCCGCATCAATCAAAACCTCATCGTCTGACTTCGGCACTTCATTAGACTGATTCGTGAATTGCGGAACTCTTGGTATTGGCGCATTCCATTTCGGCGTGTCTGGCATCAAGGAAGGGTAAGAGTAATTGGGCGTTGACGTGTTTGTGTCAAGCCCGCGTTTAAGTGACATCGCTCCAGGCGCGAGTTTCAAGATCCGCCATCCTTGCGCCGAGGCGGATGATAATCCTGCGATTGAAAGCAGAAGTATGCTAACGAGGCAAAAAGAAAAACGTCTCATCCTTGACCCCCAATATTCTAATCCCGAGCCGCGTCGCGGTCATCGTGCAGCCGACTACATCACGCGATTATCGACAAACCGTGTGCAATTGATTGAGTGCCGATCTACACCTGGCCTCAAACTCATTAAGCAAGCTATTAGCTCTGACTATATTACTTCTGAATCTATTGATCTAATATTTGTTCGAACGCAGAAACCACAGCGACGCTTACGTTCTCTGCCGCATTCAAATACTCATCAGCAAATTGTTCTAAATTTTTTACATCTTCAGCACTCTGTATCTCACGAGACTTATCAAAAAAAAGTGAGGATCTCGTCGTTTTACCTATATCTGTTGTGACAATACTTTCAACCTGTACGTCAAGCGAAGCCTCCATGACTATCGGCTGAAGTTCGCCCGGAAGAAGTTCATCAGTATGCCCGCGGACTGGTCCTTCAGGAGAAGACAGTAATTGCAGAAAATGGCTTAGACCGGCAAAAGGTACTTTAATGAACACATAATAAATTTCCCTCCTTAAGGTCCAAGCTGCGGAACCATTGTCTGCTACTTCCCTCACCGGAAACTCTAGTGGAGCCAAGCCAGTACTAGTGAGTGACTGACCAAACAAAACAGATTCGCTTTGGGTCCACTCAGGCGCCTTGCCCTCAATGTAATTAACCGCCTGGAAAATTAACTTAGCTTCTGCGGAAAATGGGTAAATTGGCTCTGCGCTTGCAGCAATGCCTTCAAGCCATTGGCGAATACCCCTTAAACCTTTGACGTTCACTGGGAAGGCTATCGTCCGAAAAGCGCCATCGGGTACGCCGCAGAAGTAATGTATCCCTTTAATCAGCTCTTGATACCTCAGCTGAAAAGCATTCTCAAGAGTCGTCTTTGCTTCTTGATCCCAGTTGCTTGGAAATGTAGCGTACATCGTTTGCAGGATCGTCGTAATTAATGGGATTTTTGATGGATAGCTACTCAAGCCGCCATCAAAACCGCACCACATTTGACGAATTTCATATCGCTCTTGAGCCGCAAAATATTTGACCTCAAAGAATGTATCACTTTCCAACCCCTGCCATTTTGCGCGCCACCCGGTACCAGAAAATTCACACTGATTATGATCTAAGCAACCTAGGATCAGGTAGTCTGGCAAATCATCTACGCAATGAACGTGTGATGGATTTAAATCCGAAATTTTTATGTTGTTACGTACAGGCCAGTACTTTGCTAACTTTATCGTTCTAGGAAGCTCTGCCTGAAGATCAGCAATAGATTTGGACACACTGATTCCTTAAAAAACCATTAAAGTTAACCGCATCATTTGCTAATTTTTACCGGCAATTAAGCTACGAATTTCTTTAAGCGCTTTTATCAAATCTTTTGTATCCCAAATTGCGCCAACGAAATTTTTATCATCTATTCTATTTTTAATTAACTCCATTGCCGGCAAAAGCTGTCGCAAAACCGCGTTCTGATTTCCAAAAGCCCCAGCTAGCTGCACCAACATAACCGATATTGACTCCATAGCCCTGTCGCCGGACTCATCCGAATCATCGCTCAAGCGAGTTAAAAGAATATCGCCGGTCATGATCAGCTCATCGAAAGATTTTAGTAACGTATCTTTGTTCATTTTCTTTCCCCCAATCCAATTAAAAATTCAATCCGCAGCTGATACATTAACTTACTCGCTCGGTGTCTCACCTGATGAGACTGGCACAGCCGCGAGCACTCTGCCGATCACCTCATGCAACTCTTTTAATTCGCGACGAGGCAAAAATATTTGAGCCTTAACGCGCCGCTCATCTGGATTCTTTGCCGTTAGAAACTGCGTCTGAACGATTATTTCTACCAGCTCCGAATTATTTACGACGGGTTTAACGCTCAGCGTTTCAATAAACTTGCCGTCACCAGACCATGTGATCTCGTCGCGGTTGGCGGAAGTGCTTTGCGATAATTGTTCGTTCGACATTATTAGCTCCTATTTAGCTGGATTCGACAATTTGTCGGGGTCAGCAATCCGGATCAAATCCCCCCAGCTCTTTCGGTCGGCCAGACCAAAATTGGTTAGCGCAGCAAAATCAGCTGTGGAACAACGTCGGCGCCAACCCAGACGATCGCGTCCTGGTCAAAGTGGGTGCCGATCTCCTTGGCAGGTTCCAAGGCTAAGCCCAGCGCAAAGTAGCTTTTCTCAGAAGGCCAGTCGGTGCCTTCTTCGCTGCCAGAGCCCTCGATAGCCTGGAGCCCCAATGCCTGAAGCTTGGCTGCGAGTTCAGCATGTGCCCGGTCGTTAGCCGCGTCGGTCTGGACTGTGCCCCGTGGGTTGTAGGCGGTAAGAAATGCGCCGCAATCGACGCCGTTGGTAGCAAACAATGCTGCTAGGCGCTCTGAACGCTTGCCAATGGTTAGGACTATGTCTTGCGAGGTGTGTCCGATTCGGTAGTCCGTGGCCAGGTAGGCCCGAACCTTGTCGGGGTGGATCTGGGTAGCTGCAGTCATAAAAAAAGCCCTCTTTGCATGGAGGGCCGACGCTACTCCCGATTGGTTGCCCTAGATTCAGGCCACATCCGCTTTCGCGTCCACCTTGCCCGGGGGGCAGGTTGGTCAGGGCGTCGGCCCTCTTCTTGATGTCATGCTTGAATGTTGAGGCAATTTTCTATTTCTGTCAAATATTTTTTCAAATAACGCTAATAGCGAATATTTGTGAGCAAACACCAATGATATGTTGAGTTGCCCTGAAGGATGCTCAAGGCTTAGCCCATAATCTCAGGATCGTTTCATCAGTCAGGCTAGCTTGTTCGCCTTCAAACAAATGATCAAGGTCCCTGAGGTGTTGATAAAAATTTTCACGCTCTAGAAAAGCTCCGTTATAGAGGGCTTCAGCTCCGCCATGAACCGTCTCAACCATCCATACTAGTACTGCCGACATACCTGCTTTATTTTGAATCTCTACGAAGTGAACGTTAGGTACACCGTAGACATCCATCTCTTCAAATGTATTCGCAATTTGCTCCCGAGCGTACAAAATCCGAACCCGATTCGTAAGAGGTGGTTTGTACTCTCATAGGCGAGCATTTCTTCATCCGAAAACTTTAATTGTGAGAAGTTTTCAAGATCCAAAATGCCAGGAGCATAATCCTGCCCCATAATCAAATCATCCCAACCATCCGTCTCATACCAGTTCACTAACTCTTCCATATCCTCGGGCAAAGGGGTATCTTTATGAACATGATCGACAACCTGATCACATATCACGGTCAACTTTTTTGGTAACTTGATCATTTGGCAGCCTTACTGAAGATGTATAAATCGCTACCAATTCTTACAAGCCATCTAGTAAAGGCTTCAAACGGTAGTATGACGTACTCATAATTTTTGTAGTCCCTCGTATCTAATGTGCATCCCGTGCCCCCGATAGAGCGGCATAAAGTTTCCGTTGGTGGCTGCGTGGGGGTCGAACGGGTCGTCAGCAGAAGCTACTGCGACGGACGCAAAATGGCCAGGATGCCCAATCTTGTCGAAATACGCTTTCATCTCGGCATAGTTATTAGGTAGGCTCGCTTCTTTTTCGGGGTAACGCACTGCGCGCACCATCACCCACTCGGGACCTGCGTCACCAACAAACCATAATGAAGGGTTGACTCCCGGGTCCCCGTTCCACGACATTAACTTTCTTCCCTCTTTGGTCAATTGATCCCGAACAACCTGTACCGCCATGTCTTGAAGTTCCCAGTCAGTCATGACGACGTTCTCATCCGAAATGAGAGCAGCAGGGTTGACCGGTTTGCGCGTGCGAGCGTCTAACAAGCCCCAACCAGGCTCTGTGGGCTCCCACTCAGACCCAACTTTGCGCATGGGCATGATGCAGGCGTGTCCGGCACATTCGTCCGCGATACGCAGTAGTCCATCTGGATTGCCCGGGATCTCCAAGCGCCCATCGACATCATCGAGCTGCAGGTAGAACAACTGGTTACCGAGCCTAAAGGATAGGTGCTCGAGAAACGGGGGATTTAGATTTGATCGCAACCAACTTTGTATAGGTCCCTGTGTCTGGTTTTGGAGGTGAAGTCCAGCAGCGTTCCAACAACGCGCAAAGTCTTCAGTCACCTCGGCCATGTGAATGTCATGCATATTGATAAACCATCTCTCTCGTGCTTGTGAAGGATGCATAGACTAGATGCACCAACAGTGCTTTATATGTGCGTACGATTAACGTCGTAGCTACGCTCACCAAATGCAAATCGATAATACCCTCTCGGGTCGAAATCCTCCGTACTCTGAGCAGGCTTCATTGACAAAAAACTTCTGCCGATCTGACTGGGATCGACGACTCCAAGTCTGATCTCGAGATAATCCTTTGCGCTCGCGACATAGACAAGTCTAAGAAGCTTGCCGGCATAGTCCTTAAACGGTCCCCGCTTTTTGTTTGGCGGCACCAGATATAAATATGAAAACCCGACACCACCAAGCATTCGAAAACGTGCCCTAGTGCTTACTGACTTGACGTACTGATGTTCAATCAGTTTTGCATAGAGATCATCTTTGAGCATGTGTTTTGCGGCGTTCCAATTTGGACTCTCACGCAACGAACATATGGCGCGACCAATTTCATCGCTACGCAGATCTTCAAACATGTTTTCAACTTCAATCATTTTTTATATTCACACCGTTGGCAATGAATAACAAGGTAATAACCACGCGCTACAGGAGATCACTTTAGTTTAAGTGAGCGAAGTAAAAGCTGTCATCGCTGAGATGTTCGAAAAGATGTGTGCAGCCATGCTTCGTAGCATATGCCACCGTGTCAACCCATCGCTGTTTCTTTTCCCGATCGTTACTAAAGACCCATCCAGCAAGAATGAGAGGAATGGGCGGCATGGGCAGTCCATTTACCTCGGCATTTTTCACCATCGTTTTGTAAACTGAATTCCAAACCGAGGCAGTTGGACAAATCTTAGTGTTTTCAGATTCGATGATAAGTCTCCTAGGGTTCACATATGTTGCGCTAAGTTACTCGCCCGGTGTCTCACTTGATGAGCCTGCAATACATTTTTGACAACCGACAGATAGTTGCCGATTGGTGAATTACTCAGGCGATTGCGGTGAAGGATAAATTTTTACCGACGATCGTCGAGCCGATTTTGGACAGAAAGTGCCCCGCGCATTTAACGGTGAAAGACCTGATGGAGCCGTTCCCGCTAGAGTGGGATCGGCAGGTGGCTCATTTATTTGGTGAACGATCGATCGGCCACAGGTCAGACCACAAACGCCCCCCCCTGTGTCAGACTACATGTGGTGTAGCCTGACACATGGGGGACGCAAGCCTCAAGGAGGTTGACCACACCCCCATGCAAGGTGAATCGTAATAACAGCTACCGATTCAAACAGGCTTTCTTCCCACTGCAATTAACATTCAATATCCCCATTCATATAGGGTGTGGTGCACTGCGGTGGAATGTCGAGCACACGTATAGGTATGAGCGCATCGGATAATACTAACTTTGAAAATTCTCTCATCACTTCATCAAGCGTATCCCAACAATTGCTACCATGCGTGTCGTGCACATTCCTGCCGTTATGCTCAAGCATATAGCCCTTGGTTGTGTGGATAATTCGCAGGGTCAGTAGTGTGGTTGTCATACAGCCTCGTTGTGTCCGCAACACCTACACTTTACATCGCAATGACCGCGAATTGAGCGGACGTTGCTTAGCGTGTCCTTGAGGCGCGATTAATCAGAATAATACGATTGAGGTGACGTAATGCACCCGCGCTGCTACAAGCCCGTGCTATCGAGCAACTCTGAGGTGCTAACGTCCAAGGCATCCGCGAGCCGGTTCAGGTTAACTGCTACCACATTGTGGTCGCCCCGCTCAATACCACCGACATAAGAGCGATCAAGGTCAGCCTGTAAGGCCACCCGCCCAAACTAGCGTTACTCACTGGGTGGCGCATGAAAAGTCACGTAGGTCGCAGTATGACCACCTTACACCCGAGGTGTCTCACTTGATGAGCCTGCAATACATTTTCGACAACCGACAGAGAGTTGCAGATCGGTGAATTACTCAGGCAATTACAGTGGAGGATAAATTTTTACCAACGATCGTCGAAGCCATCCTAGACGGAAAGTACCCAGCCCATCTGACGTTGAAAGACCTGATGGAGCCGTTCCCGCTGGAGTGGGATCGGCAGGTTGCTCATTTATTTGGTGAACGATCGATCAACCCGTGAGATCAGTTTAAGAAAATTACAGTTTATATACACACTGTTACGGTTGAATCCTGCACCGATCAATAGATAATTAGCCATTTTTGTCCCCAAGTTAACTTCTTGATTCTAATTACAAGTCTGGAGCGAACCATTTAGCAGGTGATGTCCTGTTTGCGTACTGTTTGTGAAAAAGACGTTAATGTTGTGCTTTGCGACCGTTACAGTACCTTTGATAGCTAAGATAATGTTAGTCTTTTCAGTAAGGCTAGCCCCAAACAGTTACCGAACTCAAATTACAGCGGAAAACTTCAGAATACTAAGATAACCACATGATGCACGAGAAATAGAAATATGAATGCAGTAGAGATCGAAGAAGCAGTATCAAACCTAGCACTTGAACCGTTCAATCGGGTGGAGTTTCCCTTCGCGTTTCTGTCGGCGTTCGGCAATAAAGAGACAACGATTAAGCGCCTGCGTGCAGGTGCGTCAAACAAGTCTGATCTTGGTGGAATTCTGCAGACTAATAACCTGCACATCTTGGTGGTCAACTCGGGCGAGGTAACCCGAAGCCTTCAAGCTCTGAAAGATAGCCCCGCTACGTCGAAAGCAAAAGCCCAGTTTATCGTTGCCACCGACGGCAAAACCTTCGAGGCTGAGGACCTAACGTCAGGCGAGACTATCGCCTGTGAGTTCCAGGGCTTTCCAGATCACTTCGGTTTTTTCCTGCCACTCGCAGGGATAAGCACGGTCAAGCAGATTCGTGAAAGCTCTTTTGATATCCGTGCGACCAGTCGCCTCAACAAGCTCTATATAGAACTACTCAAAGACAACCCTGAGTGGGGCAGCGCTGAGCGGCGTCATGACCTGAATCACTTCGTAGCGCGTCTGATCTTCTGTTTCTTCGCCCAAGACACCGGCATTTTTAGCGGCTCGGATTTATTTACCAACACCATTGAGCAGATGAGTGAGCGCGACTCATCAAATACGCACCTCATTATCGGTGAGCTGTTCCGTGCGATGAACACCGACACGGCAAACCGCAGCAGTGAGAAAATACCCCGCTGGGCCGAAGCCTTTCCATACGTAAACGGTGGCCTCTTCTCCGGTGCTGTCGACGCACCAGTGTTCAGCAAAATATCTCGATCTTACCTGCTGCACATCGGCAGTTTGGACTGGACAAAAATCAATCCTGATATTTTCGGTTCGATGATCCAGGCGGTCGCCGATGACGAAGAGCGCGGTGAGTTGGGCATGCACTATACGAGCGTGCCGAATATTCTCAAGGTGCTCAATCCTTTATTTCTCGACGACCTACGCACTCAACTCGAACAGGCTGGCGATAACCCCAGGGCACTGCTTAATCTGCGCAAACGTCTGGCAAAGATCAGGGTGTTCGACCCAGCCTGCGGATCAGGCAACTTCCTCGTCATCGCGTACAAACAAGTCCGAGAGATCGAAAACACCATCAACGAACGGCGCGGCGAGACCGGACGTAAAACTGAAATACCACTAACCAATTACCGTGGCATTGAGCTTCGGGACTTCTCATGTGAGATTGCACGTCTAGCGCTAGTCATTGCTGAGTATCAGTGTGACCTGCTGTACCTAGGCCAAAAAGAAGCGCTGGCTGTTTTCTTACCGCTAGACTCACAGAATTGGATTACCTGCGGTAATGCATTGCAACTCGACTGGCTGGGTATCTGTCCACCCTCTGGCACTGGGGTGAAACTGGTATCTGACGATCTGTTTAAAACACCACTCGATCAAGCACAGATCGACTTCGAAAATGAAGGTGGTGAGACGTATATTTGTGGGAACCCACCTTTTTCAGGCAGCGTCCAACAAACAAATAGCCAAAAAGTAGATATGGCTACTATATTTTCTCAAAAACTTTCAACTTATAAAGACTTGGATTATGTAGCAGCATTTTTTATGAAAGCGGCAAATTACAACTCAATTGTCAAATCAAAATCAGCATTTGTGGCAACGAATTCTATCTGTCAAGGTGAGCAAGTTGCCATGTTATGGCCTTTAATTTTTGATACAGGAAACAATATCTATTTTGCCCATCTGTCTTTCCTCTGGAAAAATTTAGCAGCTAACAATGCTGGTGTTACATGCATAATCGTTGGCCTCTCAACACAGGTAGAGACTACAAAGCAAATTTTTGAATTGGATCATGAGCGAATAGTAAATAATATTTCACCCTACTTGACTGCAAACAATACTGTTGTAGTACACAAAATTACTAAGTCAATATCTGGCTTGCCGAGTATGGCAAAGGGAAATCAACCTAGCGACGGAGGTTCGTTAATCTTATCAACGGCTGAAAAAAATCAACTTTGTAACGTCGCTCCTGAGGCTAGAAAATTTGTGCGCCAATTTGTTGGGGCTAAGGATTTTATTCAGGGTTCTGTGCGGTGGTGTTTATGGATTCCTGATGAATACCTAGCAGATGCAAAGGCTTGCCAGATCATTAATGCTCGAATAGAAATGGTTAGGAGCTTTCGCTCTACAAGCAAAGGGACACAATCGAGGCAGCACATTGGTACACCTCATAGATTTGTTTATGCTTCACACAAAGAAACCGAGGCACTAATTATTCCGCGAGTATTCTCAGAACGTCGACAGTTTATGACGGTTGGCTATTTGCAAGGTGAGTGCGAAATCATCTCTGACACGGCTACTGCTATGTATAACGCTAAACTTTGGATCTTATCGCTGCTGAGCTCAAAATTGAATCTCGCATGGGTTGCTACAGTATGCGGTAAGTTAAAAACTGATTTTCGATACTCAAACACCCTTGGCTGGAACACCTTCCCAGTTCCGACGCTTACTGATAAAAACAAAGCCGACCTAACTCGATGCGCAGAGGACATACTTCTTGCAAGAGAAGTTCACTACCCGGCAACAATCGCAGACCTTTACGATCCCGAAAAGATGCCAGCGAACCTACGCGAAGCACACGAGCGTAACGACGAGACCCTTGAGCGCATTTATATCGGACGCCGATTCCGTAACGACACTGAGCGGCTTGAAAAACTGTTTGAGCTGTACACCAAGATGACTGCTGCCAAACCAGAAACCAAGAGCAAGAAGGCATAAGCGTGAGCACTCCAAAGAAAACTATCCCGTCCGTCTCGGTCTCCTACGCCCACAGCGGTAAATCAGCCACGCCAAACACTCTTGGTATGCGTGAGATGCAAGAACGTGCTTATGAGCACCGAGGTGAGCAGTACCTACTGATTAAGTCACCACCAGCCTCTGGCAAGAGTCGTGCGCTGATGTTTATAGCACTAGACAAAATTACTAATCAGGGTCTTAAAAAAGCTATTGTGGTCGTGCCTGAGAAATCAATCGGTGCAAGTTTTGCTGATGAGCCCTTGACCAAGTATGGATTCTGGGCTGACTGGACGGTTAAGCCTAACTGGAATCTGTGCAACGCACCTGGTGAGGACGGCGGCAAGGTCAATTCTGTCGGTAAGTTTTTAGAAGGCAGCGACACGGTGCTGGTGTGCACGCACGCGACCTTTCGTTTTGCAGTGGAGAGGTTTGGTATCGAAGTCTTCGATGACTGTCTGATCGCAGTCGATGAGTTTCACCATGTCTCTGCAAATCCAGATAATAAACTTGGCACCTACCTCGGGCAGTTAATCGCTCGCGACAAGGTGCATATCGTAGCGATGACGGGCTCATATTTCCGTGGTGACGCCGAAGCAGTGCTTGCGCCTGAGGACGAGGCAAAGTTCGATACGGTGACCTACACCTATTATGAGCAACTCAATGGCTATGAATACCTGAAAGAGCTCGACATCGGTTATTACTTTTACTCTGGCGCTTACGCAGACGACATCCTGAAGGTGCTCGACCCGACAGAAAAGACGATCATCCACATACCAAACGTCAACTCACGTGCCAGCACCGGGGACAAAATTAAAGAAGTCGACCACATCATTCACGAGTTGGGTGAATGGCTAGGCGCTGACGCGGTTACTGGTTTTCAGCTGGTCAAAACGCCGGAGGGACGCACCATCAGAATCGCTGATCTCGTCGATCCAGATCATCAAGCAAGTATACAGGCCAGCCTGCGCTCGCCCGAGATGAAAAAAAACAAAGACTACGTCGACATCATCATCGCCCTTGGCATGGCCAAGGAAGGGTTTGACTGGATATGGTGCGAGCACGCGCTGACTGTTGGTTATCGTGCCAGCCTGACTGAAATCGTACAAATCATCGGACGCGCCACGCGTGATGCCCCGGGTAAAACTCATGCACGGTTTACAAACCTCATCGCTGAGCCTGATGCTACTGAGCAGGCGGTGACGGAGGCTGTGAATGACACACTAAAAGCTATTGCAGCCAGTCTGCTGATGGAGCAGGTGCTGATCCCACGCTTTGAGTTCAAGCCTAAAAATCCCAATAATGAGGCCTCGGCGGGGTTTGATTACGGCGAGGATGGGTACTCACCAGACAAGTGCAACGTCGGTTTTAACCGTGAAACTGGACAGGTACAGATTGAAATTACGGGACTTGCAGAACCTAAGAGCCCGGAGGCCGCGCGCATCTGCCGTGAGGATCTCACTGAGGTCATCGCTACCTTTGTGCAAGATAAAAACACAATGGAACGTGGCATGTTTGACACAGAAGTCGTGCCTGAGGAGCTCACTCAGGTGCGCATGGGAAAAATTATTAAGGAGCGCTACCCAGAGCTAGACGCTGAGGACCAGGAGGCGGTGCGGCAGCACGCAATCGCTGCGATTAACCTCACCCAGCAGGCAAAGCAGATCGTGCTTGAACAAGAGGCCACAGGGGGCTCAGAGCCCCGAGCCAACACAGCGCTTATAGACGGTGTGCGTAAGTTCGCCATGGACGTCCGCGAGCTCGATATTGACCTCATTGATCGAATAAACCCTTTCAGCGAGGCGTATGCCATCCTGGCTAAAACGATGAGCGAGGACCGACTTAAACAGGTCGCGGCTGCGATTTCTGCCAAGCGTACAAGTCTCTCCCCTGATGAGGCCAAGGAGCTCGCCATTAGAGCGGCAAAGTTTATAAAAGAACGTCAAAGGCCGCCTTCCGTGACATCGGCTGACGCATGGGAAAAACGTATGGCTGAGGGTGCTGCAGCATTTATGCGGTTTAAAAAAGAGGGTCGCTATGAGTGAGGACCTTGACGCACTTGCAGCCGAGTTATCAGACTTCGCTGAGCCAGAAAAGAAAACCAGTAAGTCAGCACGTGACGAGCGAATCATCGCAGGCTTCGAAGAAATACAGCGCTTTTACGACCAGCACGGGCGTGCACCCCAGCACGGTGAGAACCGAGATATTTTTGAGCGCCTGTACGCCGTGCGCCTTGATCGGCTCCGTGCCCAAGAAGACTGCAGAGCACTGTTATCACCACTCGATACCCACGGCCTTCTAGATGGTGCTGTTGTTAGCACTGCAGCAGACCAAGATTTATCCGAAGACGAGCTACTCGAAGCGCTTGAGGGCATGTCCCCTAGCGAAGACATCAGAGACCTTAAACACGTTCGCGCCACAGCAGAGGTAAAGGCTGCCGAAGAGATCGCTAACCGCGCGCGCTGCGAGGATTTCGACAAATTCAAGCCACTGTTCAAGCAGGTGCAGGAGGAGCTCAAGGCTGGTGAGCGCCAGCCTTTTACTTTTGAGAAATACACTGAGATCAATCAGGGCGACTTTTTCATTGTCGATGGCGTGATTGCCTATGTTGCTGAAGTAAACAATCCGTTTGTAAATGATGATGGGCGCCAGGATGCACGCTTAAGACTCATTTATTCATCTGGCGCTGAGAGTAATTTGCTGATGCGCTCGTTACAGAAAGCGCTGTGGAAGGATGAGTCAGGACGCCGATTGGTTAAGCCAGACCCAGGCCCGCTCTTTCGCGATACGATCGAAGAGGGTGATGAGCAGAGCGGCACCCTTTACGTACTACGAAGCCTATCAACAGTCCCCTTCATTGCAGAAAACAGATCAGTCATACACAAAATTGGCGTGACGGGAGGGCAGATTCAGACCAGAATCGCTAACGCAGCGCTTGATCCCACGTTTTTACTCGCGGATGTCGAGATCGTTGCCACCTACAAATTGGCTGGCATTAATCGCACCAAAATAGAAAAGTTGCTACATCGAATCTTTTCACGTGCACAGCTCGAACTTACGATCAAGGACCGGTTTGGCAATCCTGTTAAGCCTCGTGAATGGTTCATGCTGCCTTTGAAGGTAATCGATGACGCCGTTGTACGTATTCGTGATGGATCGATTACGCGGGTGATGTACGACCCTGAGACTGCGTGTTTAGTTGAGGACTGACAGTCGTTGTTATTCAACAAAATGCACTTAGTAATCGATAAAACTAGGAGCTCATATGAGATTTCTTGATCATTTCAAAAAGGGAAGATTAAGGCGCTTCAGTGGTACGAATACGAAGAATATGAATTTGTCCTTTAAGGGCGAGGAGCATAATTGCGTCGTAAGATGGACTTACCACGGTAATAGCAATACTTTTGATAAAGATTTTGTTGGCCTGACTAAAGATGGTGAAGATATTTGGTATCAACTTAGTTACCAACAGCAGTGCAAAATCGATATAGAAATCCAGAAACAAATTGTTGAATGGGCAAGGAGTGTTGGAATAAAACACCCTTATCTATAGCACCTTGAACAACGGCAGCCCCCGAGCGCTGTACATATTTACTATTTCAAAGTACGGTTACCCGCCAGATATACAGGATGAGGCCGTAAAAACAGTGTTACTTCAAGCGGAAACGCTTTGTAACGACTTGGCTGTTCAAGATCAAAGATAGTTTTTTCAAAGGACCGCTATGTTAGATGTACCAACTATCGACCAACTTCCAGCCTTACGCAAAGGTCTTCGCAAGCGCAAGCTTCCGATTGTAAGATCAGGTATGCATGGTTCTTTTGAGTCGCTTGGTTCATTTTCGGTGACCAAAGCCGCTGATGCTTTTTTGATTGAGTGGCAAATCAAAGGTGGCACTTCGAAATCGTCGAACTTCAAAGACCTTTGCACCGATCCAGGGCTTGAATTAGATCGACTTGAGCTGGGCTGGCTTATTGCAGCAATGTTTGATTTCGAAGCACAACGCATCATGGATTCCATTGGTCATCCGATGGAGGCCCTTAAGGCAGCATCTGAGCCCAGACAAGCGGCTGATGATTGGAGGCATTGGGCAAAAGTGAAAGCCGGACATATGTCTGGGTTGTAATTGATCTTTAGTGATACTGCGCAAAGGAATGGGATGTTTGAACTTAAGCATATCAGAGCAGTACTTCGAGATCCGGGACTTCGTGAAGAACTAATTGAATCTGGATCGATACCTCTGGAAAAATATAATTTTTTCGATCAACAAGACCCCAGCACGCAAGACGAAATTATCGAAAATATTGACGAGATCATGCAGGTTCGCGCTCCTTTTCAGGTGCGATACCCATCCCCATGTGAGCACCTACCGGATGACGCGTGGATTTATGGAACAAAAGGAGCCTATGTAGTGAGTAACCAGGATGGCTGTGTCTTGTTCACCCGCAAGGCGGATGCCGTTCGATACGCAGACGAAATTAGCAAGGTTTCTTGGGAAATCGCTCTTAGCGAAGGGTTGGTTGAACCGTAGCGATCTACGAGGAGACATAGCAGGCGCCCATTTTTGCTAGCGACGAGAGGAGTAAGGGCGGCGTTAAGGCTACGGTCGATTGACTTTAGCCACCCAAACACCACCGCACCACAAACTTTTGTTCGCCAAGGTTCACAGCTTTCTCGCCAAAATGACCAACGACGAACCTCTGAACCGACGCCCAAAAAGTCATGAGGTTTTGAGACAAACGGGGTTTGAGACCACCTTTACGAGCCGCGGCCACGGGTCGCAGTCAAGAGGTAGATGCGCAAAGCCCCGCACAGTGCGGGGCTTGTGGCATATCGAATCTCTGCATAGCAGGTTCGAAACTTATGTTTTGGCGGGCCGATCGGGATTCGAACTGCTGGTCACCAAACATCGTCTACCCAAAACAATACCCACCATTTTTAAGGGTGGGCTGCTCGAAATGTGTCCTTTCGAAAGGACATAACCGAATGAGGCTAGTTCTGCGAAGCAACACTTAATCTGCAGAGACTATGCGGCGATTGACTCCTCCTCCAATATCTTGTCCCATCTCGCCGCGTCAAACCAATTAGAAATTTCTGCGTTGATCTTGGCTAACTCTACTTCGCCATATTTTTCAAATATCTGACTAATATCTTCATCGCTGGGCACTAATTTATCCAGAGTAAGAAATTCTAGTTCTTTTGTATACTTTAGACTTTGCAGAAGGTGCACCTTGAGACCTTTTGCTAAAAAATAGTCCTCGCGAAATTTCTCTATGCTTTCCAACAACGCGGTTAAGCGGCCTAGCGAGTTAACATCAAGCACGAGGCACGAGACGATCAATCCCCAATATTGAAGCGCCAAAAGGGAATTAGACTTGCAAGTGTCATCAACACGGACTGCGTGAGTTAGATATTTTTCGCTCGACATGTGGTAGCGATCATGAAGATTCACCCCTTTTGTCCTCATGTTGAGTAATTGATTAATCTCGTTAAAGCTCTGACGATAGCGACCACTTGCCTTATAAACATTAGCGGTTTTACAGCCAAGCAAACGTTTGACTTCTTTGGGATCAGGATCCCGATTTAGATCGTCCATTGCAAAAAAGATAAATTTTGCTGACGGTGCGTTTCCTAAAATTCCATACATGTATTTCTCCTTGAGTGAATGTGTAAGCCAAATAGTCCTGGCCTGTGTGGTAATGCGTTAGCTGTATCTCACAGCGAGTTAGTCTTGTTAAAAAAATTAGAAGTTTTTTGAAAGTGTCCTTTTGAAAGGACATAACCTACGCAGCGGCAAGCCTCGCCCGATCAATGGCGACTTTAAGAACGGCATTGAAAATCTCTCGTACCGAACCTTTGCCAGTGGCAATAATTGGCAACAAAATGGAAGCTGGCAAAGGCTCCGCTCCACATGCCGCCAAAATACGCTGACATAGCGGTAACCAGTCTTGCGGGCTGGCCGCGTTCATCTCAATAAGATGACAGCGATTTTGAACACCTTGATCAATCTGTGTGATGTAGTTCGTGGTCATAATCCAAACTACGTCTTTGCGATTCATAATTGACTTTAGATGCAGCTGCGTGTTGGCCGTCAAGTTATCAATCTCATCCAGCACTATGTAATGACGACCGCTTTCATTGAACGATACGTACATGGTTTGTTGCTCAAGCCGATTGAGCATTGCTGGGCCGTTACCGCCTGCCACGCAAGGTTCAAAGCTCCAGTTCGCTATCTCGCCAAACTGTGCAGTTTCCATCAAGTTAGGAATCATCTTTGCTGCGGTAGTCTTACCGGTACCCCAAGTGCCATAGAGCAGGATGGCGCACTTACCGAAAGCAGGAAACGGGTAGTTACCGCGGATCAAATCATCTAACAGGAGCTTTGATTTGGGATTGCCAAACACTAAGTCACCAGTTGTCTTAGGCGCGAAATCGTTTTCGTTGAACATATTGTTCTCCAGTTTTATTTAAATGAAGGGTGCCGGAGGGCAAAGTGCCCTCCGTGTTTCGCTTAGGCCGCAAGCTTGTGAGAGACAGCAGCGTCGTTCAATTCCGCCAAAGAAGCCTGAGTTTTGGCTGCCTGATGTTCATCAACTTCCCGCTTCAAATCGTCCTTGTTGGCAGCGAAGTACGCCACTAAGGCCGAGTTCACTGCGGTAACGCTCTTGACGACGCAGTGAACGCTGAAGCTGCCATTGGCTTCTTGCGTGAGAACAGCAGCGAACTGCTCACCGGTGGCCTCTGGATTGAACTGCCTACTCAGTTCTTCGCTGTGAACCGTTGCCAGTACTTCCTGACTGACCCGAGCGCCGGCTAGCGCAGCCTTTTCTTTAGTCGTCAAGCCGCCAGAGGGACGTCCTAGCGAGATCTCCTGTACTCCACCCGCCTCAGCAATCTTTGTGGGTACTTCAGACAGAGCCCAATCCTGCGCAATGATGTAGCGCAGCACCAATTGATAGGTTGAGAGCCGCCGGCGATCACGCTTGCCGAACACGCAGACCACTATCTTTTGTGGCAGTAACTTGTCCTTGTAGCTATCTAAGCCATTGAGTGACAGATAGTCTGCCAATCCCTGTTTTCGATATTTCAAGTTGCCATCTGCGTTGTCAGTCAGGTCGAGGTAAAGACCATAAGCCTTTTGAAGCAACCCATAAAGGATAGCGTTTGAGTGAGCATATGCCTCTGACTCCCACACGCTGGCCTCCACTGACAACCGCCCTATCCGCTCACGCATTTCGATTGATTGTTGAGCCGACGTCAGGGCAGATACCTTCTGCTGCGTTGCGATATTGTCAATACCTAGGGTTTTACTGGCATCAACCGATACTGCTATTTCGTTCATTTCTGTAGCTTTCATTTAAAAAATCCTTTATAAAAACGCCGTTGCGGGATTGCTCAGGCGCAAAAAAAGCGCAGGCGAAATTGCATGCGCGTGGCTAGACAGCACAAGAAAATTTGCGCTTTAATCCGTTGCCGTTTGGTTAGTGTTTAAGAAATCGTATGGGTTTGATTTCTTATGAGAACTAGGACTCTACAAACACCTATTGAGAATTATCAATTAGGTATTGTCCTCAGCATTAATTTCCTCAATGCTAAAAATATGTAGCCCGTCGTCGAATTCACACATTTCAATTAAGTCTTCAGTCGAATATTCATCGAGTAAATCTTCAGCATGTTCAGCGTCGTTGGCCTCTATTGAGTGTGGTCAATTAGTTTGATGGGCTGCTGATCAAGTTTCTCGATGGTTCAGTTGTCTGAAGTGGTGCCAGTTTTTACTGGCACCGTTTTCATTTCAGCGATGGGTGTGAATCAGAAAGGATCATCGTCCGTGCTTGGACCTTTTTGCACGGTGATTCGAGTGCAGCGTGAGC
>CANCMG010000007.1 GCA_947378965.1 Alcaligenaceae bacterium
TTGGGGCACTGTTCGGCCTGTCACACCTCGCGCGATGCCTTAGGCGGTGAGCGCTCGGGGCTGGCTTACCTAAGCGGCGCCACCGTTGATGGCTGGCAGGCACCAGCACTCAATGCGCGCTCGCCCAGCCCCGTGCCCTGGACTGAAACAGCCTTTTATGACTATTTGCGCAACGGTCATAGCGTCGAGCATGGCAGCGCCTCGGGGCCAATGGCTCCGGTCGTTAGGCAGTTGGCGCAAGTGCCAGATACTGATATTGCTGCGATGGCGCATTATTTGGCATCGTTTCAAGCGCCGGTGACAGGTCAGACTGCACAGGCCTACATCGCGCAGGCTGCGTCTCGCGAGCCTCTGCTACTTGGCCCCGCGCAGCGCATGTTTCAGGCCGCCTGTGCGGCTTGCCACCACGACGGCGATGGCCCGCGTTTGATCGGCGTCAATATTCCGCTGGCTCTGAGTACGGGCATGCACAGCGCACAACCTGATAACGTCATTCGCGTGATTCTGGAAGGGATCCGCAAACCTGCCAGCGACCAAATCGGCTTTATGCAAGGTTTTGCCAAGCAGTTTGATGACCGGCAATTGACTGAGCTAGTGAGTTATATGCGCAGTCGTTTTGCCCCCACTCAGCCACCTTGGCAAAACCTCGAACAAAAAATTGGGGTAATCCGTATGTCACCAAGCTTGCATTTACCGTAAAGTTTGCCCACAATAGCGATATTGTTGATCACCCCGGTTCTGACCCGAGCCGGGGTTTTGCTTTTTGGGAAAACACCATGGCAACTATTCCTCTTACCGTGCGCGGGGCCGAGCGCTTGCAAGCTGAACTGCAGCGGCTCAAGCATGTCGATCGGCCTGCGGTCATCAACGCCATTGCTGAAGCGCGTTCGCACGGCGATTTGTCTGAAAACGCCGAGTACGATGCCGCACGCGAGCGCCAAGGCTTTATCGAAGGGCGCATTGCCGAGCTCGATGGCACGCTGTCCAATGCCCAACTCATTGAACCGAGCACCATTGATGCAGATGGCCGTATCGTGTTTGGCGCAACCGTTGAGATCGAAGATCTTGAGTCGGGTGCCAAGGTCACTTACCAAATCGTTGGTGACGTTGAGGCCGATATTCGTGCGAACTTAATTTCGGTATCGAGCCCTGTGGCGCGTGCTTTGATTGGCAAATATGAAGGTGACGTCGTCGAGGTGAAAGCCCCGGCTGGTTCTCGCGAATACGAAATCATCAGCATTAAATACCTATAGCCTTCACTGACCCCAGGTGCTGGCTGATGTCCGCACTTGGCGGAGTGGTCGAAAAAGATTTTGCCACCAAACGGTGAGGTCGACTGCTCACGTCGACAAAAAAAACAGCACCGATATTGGGTGCTGTTTGCTCAAGGTGTAGTGGGTAGTTCGGTGGCGTTTTTGCTGCAAATGTTGCTGCAAATGTTGCGGCGGTCAGGTTAGTCTGCAAACCGGTTTTTTAGCGTTTAACCGATGCGCGTTTACGTACCGTTGAGCCAAGTGCACCACGCCGCGCTCCGGCACGTAGCGACAAAGCGCTGCCGCTGCGACGCGGAATCCCATGTGAGGTATCCTTGGCGCTTGCGGCGCGTTTGCTAGGCCGTGCAGGGCGATCGCCCGAGTAAACTGTAGGGCGATCAGTTGCCAAGTCGTTTGGTTCGCGTTCTGGGCGATTGCGCCGGCTTGGCTTTTGAACCTTTTTGCCGGCAGCGGCTAATTTCTTAGGCGTGTGTGGTTCGTTAGGCTTACGCTTGGCTGGTGTTGCAGGTTCAGCCGGCGGTTTAAGGTAGGTGCCCTTTGAGCCAAAGCGATACAGGATCAACATTTTGCCCAGGTGGTGCACCGCGGCGCACGATAGGGTGTCGCAAATCGTTGCAAGCATGGCATCGCGCTCGTCGCGGTCAGCACTGGCCCTAACCTTAATCAGCTCGTGAGCAGATAGGTTTAGGTCGATTTCTTTTAAGACTGCCTCAGTCAGCCCATTGTCGCCAATCATTACAACTGGTCGCAGGGGGTGAGCAGCAGCGCGAAGCGAACTACGCTCGCGGGGGGTAAGTTCCATAATAGTCATAAGGTAGATTGTACGGGAATGGCGAAGAACAAATTTTCTAAAGAGTGGGTCATGCAGCACATTAACGACCCTTTCGTCAAAATGGCGACTCAAAAGGGCTATCGGGCCCGTGCGGCCTTCAAATTGACCGAGATTCTAGATGCCGAAAAGCTCATGCGTCGCGGCGATATCATTGTTGATCTGGGCTCGACCCCAGGCAGCTGGTCTCAGGTAGCGCGCGAACGTCTGGTGGGCAAGGGTGGTGTACTAGATGGCCGCATCGTTGCGCTCGATCTTTTACCAATGGAGCCGATCGCTGGTGTCGAGTTCATTTTGGGCGATTTTTGTGAGGATTCTGTCCTCGAACAGATCAATCAAACCCTCGAAGGAACAAAGGTAGATTTAGTGATGTCGGACATGGCGCCTAATTTATCTGGTGTCGGACTGGCTGATGCGGCCAGAATTCAAGAAGTGATCGACTTAGCTCTTGAATTTTCGCTGATGCACCTCAAAACAGAGGGTGCCTTGATTGTGAAAGCGTTTCACGGCAGCGGCTTTTCACAAACTGTTGAAAGCTTCAAGCGACACTTCAAAAGGGTGGTCGAGCGCAAACCTAAAGCATCAAGAGATCGTTCTTCTGAAACTTTCTTGATTGCCAAGGGTCGAAAGGGCTAGAGCTTTGTAATTTCGGTCCCGTCGCACAGTAAGGGATTACTGCGAATGGGCTTTTTTAACAGGTAGAATGCTATTGTGCCTCGTTGCAACGCGTCCTTTAGGCCAAAGGAGCGTGGCGCGTCAGAATGACAAGCTGGAGATCGGCCTTGAACAATTCTTTTTCGAAAGTCGCGGTTTGGATGGTGATTGGTTTGGTGTTATTTACTGTTTTTAAACAGTTCGACACCCGCGCGCCTGTACAAGACACCGTGAGCTACACCCAATTTATGGAAGACGCCAAGTCGGGCAAGGTCCGCCGAGTCGACGTCCAAAACGATGTCATTCATGTCACGCCTGATTCGGGTCGCCCCTACACCCTGACTTCGCCTGGCGATCTCTGGATGGTGTCTGATTTGCTCAAGGCCGGCGTGTCTGTCTCGGGTAAGCCGCGCGAAGAGCCCTCATTGCTCATGAGCATCTTTGTGTCTTGGTTTCCAATGTTGCTGCTGATTGGCGTCTGGGTCTTCTTTATGCGCCAGATGCAAGGCGGTGGCAAAGGCGGAGCGTTCAGTTTTGGTAAGTCGCGTGCGCGCTTGCTCGATGAGGGCACCAATGCCATCACCTTTGCTGACGTTGCGGGTTGCGACGAAGCTAAAGATGACGTCCAAGAAATTGTTGATTTTTTACGTGACCCATCTAAGTTTCAAAAGCTCGGTGGCCGTATCCCCCGTGGCGTGTTGATGGTGGGTTCGCCCGGTACCGGTAAAACGTTGTTGGCAAAAGCGATTGCTGGTGAAGCAAAGGTTCCGTTTTTTAGTATTTCGGGTTCTGACTTTGTCGAGATGTTTGTGGGTGTGGGCGCAGCGCGCGTGCGCGACATGTTTGAAAACGCTAAAAAGCACTCACCTTGCATTATTTTTATTGACGAGATCGATGCTGTCGGTCGTCAGCGCGGTGCCGGCTTGGGTGGCGGCAACGACGAGCGCGAACAAACGCTCAATCAGATGTTGGTTGAAATGGATGGCTTTGAGTCTGGCGTTGGCGTGATTGTGATCGCCGCAACCAACCGTCCTGATGTGCTTGATCCAGCCTTGCTGCGTCCCGGTCGCTTTGACCGTCAGGTGGTGGTGCCCTTGCCAGATATTCGCGGTCGCGAACAAATTTTGAAAGTGCACATGCGTAAAGTGCCGTTGGCGCAAAACGTTGATGCCCATACCTTGGCACGTGGCTGCCCTGGTTTTTCTGGTGCTGATCTGGCTAACTTGGTTAATGAGTCGGCCTTATTTGCAGCACGCCGCAATGGCCGCACGGTGGATATGTCAGACTTTGAAAAAGCCAAAGACAAGATCATCATGGGTGCCGAGCGTCGTTCAATCGTGATGCCCGAAGAAGAGCGCCGTAACACCGCATACCATGAGTCAGGTCACGCGATTGTGGCTCGTATGTTGCCTAAAACTGATCCGGTGCACAAAGTGACGATCATCCCGCGCGGTCGTGCCTTAGGTGTCACCATGCAATTGCCAGAAGGCGATCGCTACAGCATGGATAAAGAGCGCCTGCTGTGCACGATTGCGGTGTTGTTTGGTGGCCGTATCGCTGAAGAATTGTTCATGAATCAAATGACCACAGGCGCCTCAAACGATTTTGAGCGTGCCACAGCGATTGCTCGTGATATGGTCACGCGCTATGGCATGACCGATTCTTTGGGCCCAGTGGTGTACGCTGAAAACGAAGGCGAAGTCTTTTTAGGCCGTAGCGTGACAAAAACCACGCACATGTCTGAAGCGACGATGCAAACAGTCGATAAAGAGATCCGCAAAATTATCGACGAGCAGTACGCACGTGCGCGCACGATTCTTGAAAATAGTCGCGAAAAAGTCGAAATCATGACTAAGGCTTTGCTTGAATGGGAAACCATCGACGCAGATCAGATCGGTGACATCATTGAAGGGCGCCCACCGCGCCCACCAAAAGTGCCACAGGCGCCGGCTGATTCATCCGATACACCTCCTACAGGTGCCGCGCCGACTAACGATCCTGCAGCCGTGGTTTAAGACGACGACAGAGCTGACTCTGATGTCAGGTAGCTGGTTATGCGGGCGCTTTGAGTTTGTACTCAAGCGCCCGCTTTTAATGGGTATCGTCAACGTCACGCCAGATTCATTTTCTGACGGCGGTCAACATGCTGATACACCCTCGGCGATTGCGCACGCGCAACAACTCGTTGCTGAAGGCGCCGATATTATCGACATTGGTGGCGAGTCCACCCGTCCAGGTGCCGCGCCGGTTTCTATCCAAGAAGAGCTTGCGCGCATTTTGCCGGTGATCGCTGCGTTGCGCGACAGCGGTGCCGCGATCTCAGTCGACACCTGCAAGCCTGAGGTGATGCAGACTGCGCTTGAGGCGGGGGCTGACATCATTAATGATGTGACAGGCATGCGAGCACCCGAGGCGCGGCGCGTTGTTGCTGCACATCCAAGCTGTGGGGTGTGCCTGATGCACATGCAGGGCGAGCCGCGCACAATGCAACGCAACCCTCAATATCAAAATGTCGTACACGAGGTGAAAGCGGCGCTCGTCGCGCAAGCGCAGTTGCTCGAGAGTCTTGGTGTCAAGCGCGCCCGCCTTAGCCTAGATCCGGGCCTGGGTTTTGGTAAAACGCTAAAGCATAACTATCAATTACTGCAAGGGCTAGAGCATCTAGTGCAAAGCGGTTACCCAGTCGTGTTGGGTGCCTCGCGCAAATCTATGATTGGTAGCGTCACCGGTAAGTCTGTGGATCACCGCCTCAGTGGTAGCATCGCTGGGGCGCTTGCGGGTGTGGTCAGAGGTGCAGCGGTCTTGCGTGTGCATGATGTCGATGCTACGCGCGACGCTTTAAACGTTTGGCAGGCTGTTCAGGCTGCAGAGGATCTACCCTAATGTCCCTTTGGTGCTGAGCGGCGAGTTTCTCGGAGAAAAAATGAGTCAAAGAAAATATTTCGGTACCGATGGTGTGCGCGGCAAGGTGGGTGGCGAGGTCATCAATGCTGAATTCGCACTCAGGCTTGGTTATGCGGCCGGTAAAGTGCTGGCTAAAGAACATTCGGCGCGGCGTGGCCGTCCGACCGTATTGATTGGTAAAGACACGCGCATCAGTGGTTATATGCTTGAATCGGCGCTCGAAGCAGGCTTTGCTTCGGCCGGTATTGAAGTGTTGCTCGCGGGCCCGCTACCCACCCCAGCAGTGGCGTATTTGACGCGCACCTGGCGTTTGGTGGCCGGTATTGTGATCAGCGCCTCGCACAATCCTTATTACGACAATGGCATCAAGTTTTTTTCGTCTAAAGGGATGAAGCTGCCAGACGAGACTGAGGCTGCGATTGAAGCTGCGCTAGATGAACCCATGCAGTGTGTCAGTTCTGAAAAGCTCGGACGCGCGCGTCGTATTGACGATGCTCCGGGTCGTTATATTGAGTTTTGTAAAAGTACTTACCCATCGGATTTGGATTTAGGCGGTTTGAAACTCGTGGTAGACGCTGCTAATGGTGCTGCGTACCATATCGCACCTCACGTGTTTCGCGAGTTAGGTGCCGAAGTCACCGCAATTGGCGTCTCACCCGATGGGTTCAATATTAATAAAGACGTCGGTGCCTTACATCCTGAAAGCTTAGCTGCTGAAGTCCGTGCACGTGGCGCAGATCTTGGCATTGCGCTTGACGGTGACGCCGATCGTGTGCAAATGGTAGATGCCACCGGGCGTGTCTATAACGGCGATGAGCTGTTATACGCGGTGCTGCGCGAACGCCTCTTGCGCGGCCCCGTTGCAGGTGTCGTAGGTACTCTCATGACCAACTTCGGCTTTGAGCGTCAGCTTAAAACGATGGGCATTCCCTTTGAACGTGCTCAAGTCGGTGACCGTTACGTGCTAGAGCAATTGCGCAATCGCGGCTGGCTCTATGGTGGCGAAAGTTCAGGACATTTGTTGTGTCTAGATTCGCACACGACGGGCGATGGCATCGTTGCAGCCTTGCAGGTGTTGGCAGCCTTACAGCGCAGCGGCGAGACCCTATCTCAATGGGTGTCTGCCTTGCGCTTGTACCCACAAAAAATGATCAACGTGGCACTTAAACCCGGTACTGATTGGGCAACCCATGCCGGTTTACAGGCGGCTCAGCAACAAGCCGAAGCCTTACTCGGTGAACGCGGACGCGTCTTGATTCGCGCGTCGGGTACCGAGCCCAAACTACGCTTGATGGTCGAGGCCGATGACGAGGCGTTGGCGACAAAGTGTGTGGCTTTGCTGGCGGCAGTTGATTTGACGAGCTAGCGATCAAACGCTCTGAAGTCAAAAAAACTTCATCATTTCGTCACTTTCGTGCAATGTCGGTTGGTCATCATGAGGGATACCTCAGGAGATCAACCTCATGCTTGAGCTTGTGCGCAGTGCTTCTAGTTTATTTACGCTTCCGACCGCTTCAAATAACCCTGCCGGTTTGGTTGTCGGCCTGGCGCAGTCACCCGAAGAAATCGAATTAGTGCAGCGGCTTCGTCACGACGTGTTAAGTGCAGAGTATGGCGCTGCCCTTGGCAATGATCACGATGGGATTGATCGTGATCACTTTGATCCCTGGTGTGCGCACCTGCTGGTGCGTGAACTCTCGACAGATCAAGTGGTAGGTACCTATCGAATTTTGACCCCCCAACAAGCCAAGCGTGCGGGTAGCTATTACTCGGAGTCTGAGTTTGATCTCAGCGGCTTAGGAAATGTGCGTGAGTCTTTAGTCGAATTTGGACGAGCTTGCATTCACGAAGAGCATCGGCAAGGCGGCGTCTTGATGATGCTTTGGTCGGGCTTGGCAGAAATCGTCAAGCAGGGTAATTACGAGCATGTCTTCGGTTGTGCAAGTGTCAGTCTGCGCGATGATGGTGTTACGGCGGCCGAAGTCTGGCGGCAGGTCAAAGAGCGTTCGTTGTTCACCGAGGACTTAGGCGTGAAACCCTTGCATCGTTATCCCGTTGAGCAGCTTGATAGCCAGTTACCGGCCTCGGTGCCGGCTTTGCTCAAAGGTTATTTGAAATTAGGGGCGCGCGTCTGTGGCGAGCCCGCCTGGGACCCTGACTTTAATACTGCGGATTTTCCGATGTTGCTGTCGGTCAGCCATATGGGTCAGCGTTACCGTAAGCACTTTGGCTTTGATAGCGTTAAACCTGGATTAACTCAAAATTAAAACCGACCTTACTCCATTCGGTTTCTTCGCCATGTAACGAAAAATCTGTGAGTGGATGCGAGGCGAGCCATTTTTTGTCGACCTTGCATACGATGGCAAGCCCTTTTACGCTGACCGAGAGTGGCAAACGAGACACATCTTCGCGACGCCGACAAAGCAGTACCGCTAAACGCAAACAAAGAATGGTTAACCATTGCTCGCGATGTTTAACCAGATTTTGCGCCTTACTGAGTTTGCCGGTATGCGCAAGCGCCAACAGACCCAACTGCGTTTGATCGACTCGTGAAAAGCCTGGCATGTCAGCGTTGTTCAAAATATAGGCGCTGTGCTTGTGATAACCCGCTTGGGCAATCGATAAACCCACCTCGTGCAAGTCTGCGGCCCAACTTAAGGTATGGCGCAGCTCGTCTGGCTCGGTGCGGTCTGGTAGCAAAGCATCAAACAGACTTAAGGCGCAGCGCTTGACTCGCGTGGATTGACGCGTATCGACGTGGTAGCGTTTGGTAAAGGCCAAGACAGACACGTCACGCCGGTCATGGGCTTCTTCGCGACCAGCGAGGTCAACCAAGACGCCAAGGCGCAAGGCGCCATCGCCGGTCTTCATGACCTCGACACGCATCTCGTCAAAGAAGGCGCTCATGATGGCCAGGCCGCCCGTTAAGACGTCGGCGCGTTCAAGCTTGATGCCTGGTAGGTCGTTTGGAATCACCCGCCCCGCGCGCACGAGCTTGGCCTTTAGTTTCTCAAGGCCGTCTCTCGTAATCCCTTCAGGCGACAGGCGACCTTCAGTCAAGATTGCGTAAAGTGCCTTGGCCGTGCCAGACGAACCAAAAGCGGCGTCCCAGCCCATTTTGCGATAAGGCTTGGTAATGACCTCGATTTCGCGTCGGGCGGCGAGTTCGGCTTGCTTCATCGAATAGGTGTCGATGACACCCTCTGGAAAAAACTTTCTGCTGTAACTGACGCAACCCATGTAGAGCGACGAGGTGAGCAGGGGTTCGTCGCCGCGACCGATAATGATTTCGGTTGAGCCGCCTCCGATGTCGATGACTAGGCGCCTGTCGGTCGAGATCGGTAGGGTGTGACTGACACCAGAATAGATCAGGCGCGCTTCTTCGCGCCCGGCAATGACCTCAATCGGAAAGCCGAGCGCAGCCTCGGCGCGAGGTAAAAAATCAGCGACGTTGCGTGCCACGCGAAAGGTATTGGTGGCAACTGCGCGTACCCGATCGGGGTGAAAACTGCGTAAGCGCTCGCCAAAACGTTTGAGCACCTCAATGGCGCGTTCAACGGATTCATCGTTTAGTATTTTGGCGGAGTTTAAGCCGGCGGCTAAGCGCACGGTCTCTTTGAGGCGGTCGATTTGATAGATGTGTTTGGCACCATTTTGCTCGGCTACCCGTCCGATCGATAGTCTGAAGCTGTTCGACCCCAGATCTACTGCTGCCAAGAGGTGTTCCATCAATGTCAATCCGTTACCCAATTGAGCCTATTATAAAAGGGTATCCAAAATTCAAAAAAATAAGCTAGTCTGACTTGATTGTTATAAAACTGTAACCTTGTTGTTGTACAACCCTAGGTAGCTCAACACTAAGTCGCTCAACCCCAAGGCCTCACCCTATGCCAGCGCGTAAAAAAGCCGAACCGCTTTTTCTGAACCGAGAACTGTCCCTGCTTCAGTTTAATGAGCGGGTGCTAGCCATGGCTGAGCATCCAGACACCCCGTTGCTAGAGCGCCTGCGCTATGTCTGTATCGTAAGTTCGAATCTAGACGAGTTTTTTGAGATTCGGGTGTCAAGCTTGAAAGAGCAGTTAGCGCAGCACCCCACGCTGATGGGCCCCGATGGCATGACCACCGAGCAAGCCTACGAACGGGTGCAACTTGAAGTGCACCGTATGGTCGATCGGCAGTACGCCTTGCTGAATGATGATATCTATCCGCGTCTGCGTACCGAAGGTGTTTACCTCCATCATGCGGTTGAATGGAATGACGCGCAAACCGCCTGGGCCAAAGAGGTGTTTCATCGCGATGTGATGCCGTTATTGACGCCGATTGGTCTTGACCCTGCGCATCCGTTTCCGCGTGTCTATAACAAAAGTTTAAATTTTATTGTGCCCTTGTCTGGGCAAGATGCCTTTGGTCGTAAGGCAACGATTGCCATTGTGCAGGCGCCGCGAGCACTGCCACGCCTGATACAAATGCCACCTAAAGTGTCGGGTCAGCCTCACAGTTTTATTTTGTTGACGAGCCTGCTGCGCGCCTTCGTGGGTGAGTTGTTTCCGGGTATGACCGTGCAGGGCTGTTATCAGTGGCGGGTGACGCGTAATAGTGACTTGTTTGTCGATGAAGAAGAGGTCACTAACTTGCGTCAGGCACTTCAGGGTGAGTTGTCTCAGCGTAATTTCGGTTCGGCTGTTCGACTTGAAATTGATTTGCTGACGCCGGTTGAGATCGCCAAGTTTTTGCAAAAAGAGTTTTCATTGACTGAGGCAGACACCTACCGTGTCAACGGCCCAGCCAACGTGTCGCGCTTAATGCAGATTTGTAATTTAGTGAAAAGACCGGATTTATTGTTTCCCGAGTTTCAGGGGCCGATTCCTGCGCCGTTTGATAGTTTGCCAAATCGGCCTTCTGCCATTTTTGAAGCGATCGCGAAACAAGACCGTTTATTGCACCACCCTTATCAATCCTTTCAACCGGTCATTAATTTTTTAACGGCAGCGGCCGTCGATCCGGATGTTGTGGCGATTAAACAGACGATTTATCGCACAGGCGAAGACTCTGAGTTGATGCGTCTGTTGCTCGCTGCAGCTAAGGCAGGTAAAGAAGTGACTGTCGTGGTAGAGCTGATGGCACGCTTTGATGAGCAGACCAATATCAATTGGGCAGCCCGCCTCGAAGAGGTCGGTGCACATGTGGTGTACGGTGTTGTTGGTCATAAAACACACGCCAAGATGGCACTGGTGTTGCGCCGTGAAAAAGGTCGTATCAAGCGCTACGGTCACTTAGGTACCGGTAACTATCACCCACGCACGGCGAGTTTGTACACGGATTTTGGCCTGTTAACAGCTGACCCACGTCTGTGCGAAGACATGGATAAAGTGTTTTCGCAGCTAACGGGGCTTGGTTCGCGGCGTGTACTGAAAGAACTATTGCAGTCACCCTTTAATTTGCATGATACGGTGGTGTCGATGATTCGCGCCGAAGCGCGTGCAGCCCGTGCGGGCAAACCTGCACGGATTTTAGTGAAGTTAAATTCTTTGCTCGAGCCCATCGTGATTCAAGAGTTGTACAAAGCCAGCCAAGCGGGGGTCAAGATCGATTTGATCATCCGCGGCGTATGTGCCTTGCGTTCGGGTGTGCCTGGCTTATCTGAAAACATTACAGTGCGCTCAATCGTTGGTCGCTTTCTCGAGCACTCACGGGTATTTTATTTTTACAATCAGGGCGCCGAGTCTGTCTATCTTTCGTCGGCGGATTGGATGGACCGTAACTTTTTTAGGCGGGTTGAGATTGCATTTCCGGTTTTAGAAAAAGCACTAAAAAAACGTGTCATTGAAGAGGCTTTTACCTTTGCGCTGCGCGACAATCGCCTGGCCTGGTTGCAGCAGCCCGATGGCAGCTATAGCAAACTGGTCAATCGGCGTGCGGCGTTCAAATTACACGAATATTTGATGGCAAAATCATAAAAATATTTGAGTGCCATTTTATAAAGATGTTGTAAATCAAATACTTAATTAATTTATCGAATGACCCCAGTTTGGGGTATTTTTGTTTGTGACTGTCATAAAGCCGTCACGTTCGGTCTGTACCATAGCCTGACTAGTGCCAAATGCTGGCCTAGATTTTGTCATGAATTGAATTTTATAAGGCTACGACATGCTCAAACGCTCATTTGTAAAACTCTCTGCGGCGCTCGCGCTCAGCGCTCTGGGTTTTGCCTCGCACGCTGTTGATATTACCGGTGCCGGCGCGACGTTTCCGTTTCCGATCTATGCCAAGTGGGCAGCTGAGTACAAGGCCGCATCAGGCAAGGCCGTGAACTATCAATCGATCGGTTCTGGTGGCGGTGTGCAGCAAATTACTGCTAAAACAGTTGATTTTGGGGCGACTGACGACCCGATGAGTGGCGCCCAGCTTGACAAGATCGGTCTGATGCAGTTTCCTGCCGTGATTGGCGGCACTGTTGCAGTGGTGAACGTCGAGGGCGTCAAGCCCGGTCAGTTGAAGTTGACTGGCACAGTGCTTGCCGACATTTATCTTGGCAAAATCAAAACCTGGAATGACCCAGCCATTCAGTCAATGAACACTGACGTGAAATTGCCTGCCTCACAGATTATTGTGGTGCATCGTTCAGACGGCTCGGGCACGACCTTTGGTTGGACTAACTATTTAAGTAAGGTGTCAACTGACTGGAAAGAAAAAGTTGGTGAAGGTAAAGCCGTGAAATGGCCAACCGGTCAAGGTGGCAAAGGTAATGAAGGTGTCTCTGCCTACGTTAGGCAGCTGAAAAACTCGATTGGTTATGTTGAGTTTGCCTACGCTAAACAAAACGGTTTGGCCTGGACGCAACTCACAAACAAAGACGGTAAAACGGTTCAACCTGACCAAAAGTCTTTCGCCGCTGCCGCAGCAAACGCACAATGGGATAGCGTTCCTGGTATGGGTGTGGTCTTGACCGATCAGCCTGGCGCTGACTCATGGCCTGTCACAAGTGCAACGTTTATTCTTTTGTACAAAAACCAAGCCAAGCCTGAAAATGGCAAAGCCGCGGTGGCTTTCTTTGACTGGGCGTTTTCTAAAGGGGCCGCGTCAGCTTCTGCGTTAGATTACGTACCCTTGCCAGCAGCTGTCACAGATCAAATCCGTGCAAGTTGGAAAGCAAATTTAACCGCGGACGGTAAACCCCTGTTGAATTAAGCGTAGGCTAATTTTTGGTTTGTCTGTTACGTCTGAGCTTGCGTTGAGCGCTTCGTCAACTCGAGCTCAGTCTCCGACTCAGCTAGTAAGAGCGTTATGAAAAAAACTCAGTATTCGTGGCACGATGCGGCGTTCAGTGGATTGACGCGAGTATTCGCGTTTTTGGTCTTTAGTCTGCTGGCCGCGATTTTGTTTTCGCTGATTTACGGTAGCCAAGAATCACTTTCAAAGTATGGGCTGTCGTTTCTTTGGACAAATGAATGGGATCCTGTGCAGGCCGATTTCGGTGCGCTCGTGCCAATTCTCGGCACCTTGCTCACCTCGTTCGTGGCTTTGCTGATCGCGATTCCTGTGTCTTTTGGTATCGCGATATTTTTGACTGAATTAGCACCCGGTTGGCTGAAGCGCCCGATCGGCACAGCAATTGAGATGCTCGCAGCGATTCCTTCGATCATATACGGGATGTGGGGCTTGTTCGTGTTTGTACCGTTTTTTCAAGAGTATGTGCAGCCAACGCTGATTGATATGCTCAGCCCCTTGCCGTTCATTGGTTGGATGTTTGCCGGTGCACCCTTTGGTATCGGTATCTTCACCGCTGGGCTGATTCTGGCGATCATGGTGATACCGTTTATCGCTGCGGTGATGCGCGACGTCTTTGAGCTTGTTCCAGCTCTACTCAAAGAGTCGGCGTACGGCTTGGGAAGTTCAACCTGGGAAGTGATGTGGAAGGTGGTGATACCCTTCACTCGCTCAGGTGTGATTGGTGGTGTGATGTTGGGCTTGGGTAGGGCGCTTGGTGAAACGATGGCCGTAACGTTTGTGATCGGTAACGCCTTCAGAATGCCCACCTCCTTCTTCGCACCTGGTAATTCAATCGCCTCGGCTTTGGCCAACGAATTTAACGAGGCTGCCGGCATGCAAAAGTCAGCCCTCATTGAATTAGGACTGATCCTTTTCTTGATCACGACGGTTGTGCTGGCCTTAGCCAAACTGATGTTATTGCGTATGGCAAAAGCAGAAGGCACAAAAACATGAACCTTAATGTGAAAATGACGACTCAGCCCCCAGCCTCGAGTATCCGTTCAGACAATTGGGTGTACAGGCGGCGCAGCATCCTGAATAAAGTCATGCTGTCTTTGTCGATGATCGCCTTGGTGTTTGGCTTGTTTTGGTTGTGCTGGATTTTGGCGGTCCTCGTGTTAAAGGGTGGTAGCGCTTTATCGTTGACCTTATTTACTGAAAGCACTCCGCCTCCTGGTCAGGCGGGTGGTTTGCTCAATGCAATCATGGGTAGTTTTGTCATGGTGGGGTTTGGCACCTTAATTGGTACCCCGGTGGGGATTTTGGCTGGTACCTACTTAGCAGAATACGGGCAGCGCGGTTGGCTGGCGCCTGCCACTCGCTTCTTGAACGACGTGTTGTTATCAGCGCCCTCGATCGTGATCGGTTTATTTATTTATGCGGTGTACGTGTCGCAGGTCGGCCACTATTCTGGCTGGGCGGGTTCGTTTGCCTTGGCGATTTTGGTGATCCCGGTTGTCGTGCGTACCACCGACAATATGTTGCTCTTGGTGCCCAATAGTTTGCGCGAGGCTTGCTTTGCATTGGGGTGCCCGAAGTGGCGCATGATCACGATGGTGTCTTACAAGGCTGCCAGATCCGGCATCATGACGGGCATTCTGTTGGCGGTTGCCCGTGTTGCGGGCGAGACTGCCCCCTTGCTGTTTACGTCGTTGAATAATCAGTTTATGTCGTTTGATATGAACAAACCGTTGGCCAATTTGCCGGTGGTGATTTTTCAGTTTGCAGCTAGCCCGTTTACAGACTGGAACACATTGGCTTGGGCTGGCGCCACGCTGATCACCTTGGCTGTGCTGGGGCTCAACATCATTGCCCGTTCAATGTTTCGGCAAAAATGAGTATCACCGTTAGACCCGCGCGACCTATTTCAGTCTGACTAAAAAGAACCCGAAGGTAAACAATATGGTTTTGAACGCTGCTGCAAAACAAGACACCGCTTTGGTATCAAAAATTGAAATTAAAAATCTCAATTTCTATTACGGTAAATTTCATGCGTTGCGCGATGTCAATATGTCGATTGCCAAAAATAAAGTCACCGCGTTTATTGGTCCGTCTGGTTGCGGCAAATCGACTTTATTACGCACCTTGAATCGCATGTTTGAGTTGTATCCCGGCCAACGTGCCGATGGTGAAATCTTGTTTGATGGCGAAAATCTCTTGACGTCTAAAACGGATATTTCACTGATACGCGCAAAGATCGGTATGGTGTTTCAAAAACCCACGCCTTTCCCGATGAGCATTTACGACAACGTCGCCTTTGGTGTCCGACTCTTTGAAAATTTAAGTAAAGGGCAAATGGACGAGCGTGTTGAGTGGGCGCTAAGTAAGGCTGCGTTGTGGGGTGAGGTTAAAGATAAGCTAGGTCAAAACGGCAGCAGCTTGTCAGGCGGCCAGCAACAACGTTTGTGTATCGCACGCGGCGTCGCGATCAAACCAGAAGTGTTGCTGCTTGATGAGCCTTGTTCGGCGCTTGATCCGATCTCAACCGCAAAAATTGAAGAATTGATTGCAGAACTCAAAAATGACTATACGGTCGTGATCGTGACCCACAACATGCAGCAGGCGGCGCGTTGTTCGGATTTCACGGCGTACATGTATTTGGGCGAGTTGATGGAGTTTGGCAAAACTGACCAAATATTTGTCAAACCTAATCGCAAAGAAACCGAAGACTACATTACTGGGCGGTTTGGTTGACGCGCGGAGCACGGTTCAATAGTCGTATGTGTTAACAGTAAAAAAATTTTTTATCATAAAAAATAGTCGGTAAAGGTCGATAACATGGAAATTCGGATTGAACCCCTAGCAGAAAACTTTACCCTCGTGACACTGCTTGGTAAGCTAGATTTAATGGGCTCACAGGCGATTGATACCCGTCTTGGCGCGACGGCTAACAGAGGCGATCACGTCGTGGTTGACCTTGAGGGCGTAACATTTTTAGCGTCGATGGGTATCCGCAGCTTAGTGATGGCGGCTAAGGCTGCGCAATTGAAAGGGCGACGCCTCATTGTGATTAAGGCTTCGGCTGACGTCGAGCAAGTTTTACTGGCAAGTGGTTTGGATAGTTTGATTCCGATGGTGGCGTCGGTTGAGGCAGCGATGGCCTTGTGTCAAAGCTAGTTGCCGCACAGACTGAAAGTATCTGATGAACGAAGCCCTCGTGCAATGACTATTGAGTATGATCATGACGCTATCCGTACCCTTAAAGATTGATTCGCTCATTCAGGTCGCGCAGTGGGCAGAGACTTGCTTAGGGCAGTGGTTGCTGCCAGCCTCAAAAAACTTCGCAGTCCAACTCTGTTGCGAAGAGGCGTTCTCAAACATTGTCAAGTACGGTGTTTCTGAGCAGGGCGGTGACGAGTTCGAATCGGCGGTTGCAAATTTTTCGCTTGACTATCAGCAGCATCGCTTGCAACTGATTATCGAAGATCCCTGTGAGCCTTTTAATCCGCTTGAAACAGCACCACCTGTGGTGCCTAGCAATCTTGCCGAAGCAAAGATTGGGGGGCTTGGCATTGATCTGATGAAGAAGTTCGCCCAAAAGATATGCTACGAGCGAAAAGATTTTAAGAACCGTATTTCCTTTGTCTTTGACTTGTCAGGCTCGCCACAGGCTCCTAAGGTAACCTAGCTGCCTAGTGTGAACTTAAAGTGTTCGTATGAAATATGTGCGGTTGGCACCCCCAATCGAATCGTCAGGTCTAATCCTTCTTGATGTGCTGCGCTTTAAAAAAAAACGATAGCGGATGGTTTTAGATGACTAAGACTGTCGATCAGCTTTCTTTGCACCAGAAAATAATCGAGCCGACGATTTTGGTGAGTCAGCTCGAGAAAATTTTCGAGACGTACGCTTACATTCAAAGCTGTGTCATCGTTGACGCCGACAAACAACTCGGTGTGATTTCAAAAAAGAGGTTAATGGCGACGCTGAGCAAACCCTATGTTCGCGAACTGTATGCCCAAAAGCCGATTCACTTGTTGCACTTTGTCAAGACGATTGATGAAGAGCCTTTAATCCTTGAGGGTACAACACCGATTGCAGAGGCTGTGGGCCTGGCCTTGGCCAGAGACGCTGAGCGTTGTTACGAGCCGATTGTCGTGAACACCCCAATTGGCCCCCAGACACTCGAGGTTGACCTTTTATTGCGTGCGCAGTCGATCATTTTACAAGAGTCGATTGATTTGAAGGAACGCCTGCTAACCGATGTCCGAAACGGCTCAGAAGAGTTGAAGCGGGCGATTTTCGAGCTTGAGGTGGCCAAAGAGCGCCTTGAGGCCTCAGAGGCTAGCCTCGAACAAGAAGTCGTTAAGCGTACGCGACAGTTAGAAGTCGTCAACGCCGACCTGGTGTCACAACAGGCTCAAATTCAAAGTGAATTGCAAGTCGCCCGAACCTTGCAGCAATCGATCTTACCGAGCGCCTTCCCAGAAGACCAGCGGTTTAGTGGGTGCGCGTATATGCGTGCGGCCAGAATGATTGGGGGGGATTTCTTTGATGTCTTTAAAATTGACGAGCATCACCTAGGCGTTGTGGTGGCAGACGTAAGCGGCAAGGGGGTACCTGCGGCGATGTTTATGGTGCTCGTGCGCACGATGTTGCAAGAAGTTGCTCGTCATTCACTTGTTCCTAGCGATTGTTTAGCGAACGTGAATCAACAACTGCTGGCAAAGAACCCACTTTCTCTGTTTGTCACGATGCTCTTCGGCATTTTGGATGCAAGGACAGGAGAGTTTGTGTTTTCGAATGGCGGGCATGCGATGCCGTATCTGCTGCGAGCAAATGGCGCCATTGAGTGCGTTGCGACACGCGGTTCGCCGTTAGTGGGGTTGTTGGATCTTGCGACCTACATTGATCATAAGGTTTATCTCTCTGCGCATGATCAAGTGCTCATGATTACCGATGGTGTAACCGAATGCTTCGATGATAACGAGCAGGTATTTGGTGAAGAGCGTTTATTAAACTTCTTGACCACCGTGGCGCAGGGGTCGACTCAAACAATCGTAGACAGTCTTGTCAAGCGACTCGACGAATTTTCGCAAGGCACTGCCCCTTCAGATGATGTGACAGTTTTGGGCCTTCAATATCAAGGCTTGTTGGGAGGGCTAGAGGTCGCTTCGCCCAATGGGCTCCCCGGTGGTGAACGAGTCCCTAACGGCACTAGTCCCCTGAAGACGCTGCGTAGCGCAATTGCCGAGTCGGCAGATTCGCTCCAAGCATAAATTGTGCATGCTTAGTGGTGCGTGATAATGTATGAGTGACGGTAAGATGGGTTTTTTGAATCCGATTGGTAGATTTAAGAGGATATTCTTGAAAAAGAGTATCAAACCTACGGCTGTTGCCCGCCGAACAACGGCGGCATCGCGGTTTTTGCCCGTACTTGGGCTGTTGTTCACGGTATTGATCGCGGTCGAAGCGTTTTACGTGTTGGCTCCCCGGTTTTTCGACGAGGCCGACAAGCCTAAGATGGTGCGTGCCGATGGCACCAAAATTGAGCCGCTCGATGTCGTATTAATTACCGACGAAACGGGCGCCACAAAAAATATTGGTAAAGACATGGCAAGCGGCTTTCAAAAGGCCCTGCAAACAAACGACGCCACGCAAGAGATTCGACTGATCGTGCGCGATGATAAGGGCGAAGTCGAGGCAACAGCCGCGATTGCAAGCGGTTCTGCTCTGGGCTTTCGTACGCTGGCCTTGGTGGGGCCGACCGAGCGTTCGGGGTTTCAAGCGGTCCGGGATGCAGCCAACGAAAACGAGGTTGTGGCGTTGGTGCCGATTGGTAGTCCGTCAAAAATGGCAAATGGCGATTGGACTTTTACCCTGCTGGCATCGTCCTATAAAAATGGCGTTGTCATGGGGCGCTTATTGCAAAAAATCCTCAAGAGTCCTTCGGTCGTTCAATACTCGCATGATGTGTTAGAGACGTCTGGATTTTGGGGCGGCATACTCGAAGCCTTTATGGGTAGTGGCGTTGAGGGGATTGATCAAGTTGAGTGGCTAAAAAATGCGACACCGACGCAGATCGCTGAATATATGGCCGCCAATAATTGGCACGATGTGACCATTATTTCACTACCGATGGATGAGGCGGAGGTTGTGCTACGTTCTCTGCGTGAGTATGGTTATGTCGGCACGGTGGTTGTAGAGGGCGAGGCATCTTTAGAGCAGTTCGCTCAACGTTTTAAATCTGATCGAAGTGAGATATTGAAAACGGGGCAAATGACCAATAACGTTCTGAGTGTGGTCCCCTTTACTTCAACGATCGCTAGTGAAAAAAGTCAGCATTTGATTTCTGATTATCGAAGTCAAACGGGCGGTGAGCCGAGTTGGGCCTATGCCTATGGCTATGATGCGGGCTTATTGATTTCAAATTTTGTGCGCGATAGTAAGGCTAAGGGTGTATTCAATTTGTCTAACCCCGACATGATGCGGGCCGAACTAAAAAAACACCTGAGTCAACTGCGTACAAATGAAACGGCAACTGTTGGCTTTACCGGGACCATCGACTTTAAAGAAAACAATACGCGTGAACTCTCGCCACGACTCGTGATGTATCGCGAGCGTAAGCAAACACCTTACTTCATCCAAGTGAGTGACACGCCTTCTCTTGTGTTAAATCAAGCGGAGGCAAATGATTACATCACGCTGGATCAAGTGAGCTATCGGGTAGTACCCGTTGTGCACGTAGGTATCAATCCTCGCTCGTTTAGTGCGATCAATCTTGATGCAGGAACCTTTGAAACCACCTTTGATATTTGGTTCAAGTCCAAAGATCTCATTGACATTGCGGATATTCAATTTTTGAATGCAGTCGGTGATTTGAAATCAGTGGTGTTAAAAGAAGAAAAACAGCTAGCCAGTGAGACGTATCGCAGGTACTTAGTGCAGGGCCTCTTTCGTTTTGATCCAACTCCTTCTGATTTGGTTTTAGATAAGATTCATCTTCAAGTGCTCTGGCGGCATCGCAAACTCGACTTAACACAACTTATATTTGTGGCAGACCCTGAAGTGTTTTATGTAACCGGCGCAAATCCCAAGGCCGCGACTCAGGGATATGATGCCTTGTCTGTGGCAGGGTACGGCCCACAATCTTCATTTTTGGCCATTGATAACAAGCAGGTGAAGGCCTTGGGTGATGATCGCGGGTTACGCGGCTTTGTTGATTATTCTGTGGGTACTTTTCAGATCGAGTTGCAGCGTAATATTTCGACGCTGACTTCGCACATCGTTAGGTTTTTTAGTGCAAAGGTTTTGCAAGATATATTTGGGCTAAGCGCTTTGTTGCTGCTGGGGGTATCACTGCTTTGGCTGGTTAAGCCCAATGCGTACTTTGCAGCAACCTTTTGTCTCGCTTTGCTGATTGTGAGTACGCTGAGTGAAACGATTCTGTTCACCTTGCCCTTGACCGCAAAATTTGATGTTGAAACGTTGGCGCTTATTCGAACAAGTTATAGCCTTCTGTTCATTCTTTTAGCCGTCCGTTTGTTTGACATGGGCCTGCTGGCTCTGATGTGGGGCAAAGGAAAAAAAGTAAAATCCGTGCAACCTGTGATCTTGTTTTTTTCGCGTGTTGGTTTGTATTTCGCGGGGATAGCGGTTTTTTACATGGGGGTCCTGGGTAAAGACTTGCTCCCAATTTTGGCGACGGCTTCAGTGCTCTTGACGGTGATCGGTTTGGCGTTACGAGAGTTGATTTTTGATTCTGTTGCGGGGATTGCTTTAGCGGCAGATCAAAACGTGGCCGTTGGTCAATGGATAAACTTCAAGACCAGAGACCGTAATTTGTCGGGTGTTGTAGAAATGCTAGGCTGGAGGTTTGTCACGCTTCGTTCGCGAGATCAACAAGCCCATTACATACCGAACTCGATTTTTGCGACGCAAATCCTCTCTAATCTGTCTAATGATCAGGGCTACATTCGTATTGAGATTCCCTTTTTGATGTCAGCAAAAGCAGAGGTCGATCGCTTATTTTTGATCTTGGTCGAGGCCCTCAAACAGCCGCTCGAGCAAGTGCCAGATGTTGATCATGCCCGCCCCGTGAAAGTGTTGCTTGATGGCCTTCAAGAGGGCAGTGTGCGTTGTGTGGTGCAGGTGTTTTATTCTCCACAGGTCAGCACAGATTTACTAAAAACGACCGTTTTAGAGGTGGTGCGTCAGGTTTTGGTCAAAGAGGATGCGCTGTCTAGTCCCTGGCTAAGTTTTAAGTCGAATGAATACGCGACTTGAGACTGTTTCGAGATCTTTGGTGTGTTGTGTTTTAGGTACCGTTTGGTTGCTCACTTTAATTCTGTTACACTGCTCATCTTTCGGGGCGTAGCGCAGCCTGGTAGCGCATCTGCTTTGGGAGCAGAGGGTCGTGAGTTCGAATCCCACCGCCCCGACCAGTAATCTCAAAAGGCTAGTTTCTTAATTGAAACTAGCCTTTTGCTTTGGGCGAGCGGTTTTTTGCTTGTGGGGGTCCTTTGCTTTGAGTGAGTGGCTTTTTACTTGAAACCGATCCTATGCCTTTGGCGAGCGGTTTTTTGCCGGCGGTGTGATAATCAGAGATGATCCACTTCATCTCTCGGAGAACCTCATGGCACCAGAAGTCGTATTTATTGGTCTAGGCAACATGGGCATGCCCATGGCACTTAATCTGCTACGTGGCGGGTTTTCAGTCATTGGTTTTGACTTGGCACAGGCTAACGTCGACGCTTTGGTGGCGGCAGGCGGGGCTAAAGGCCTTGACTTTGCGCAGGCTGTCAAAGGTGCCAAAGTCGTGGTCAGTATGCTGCCAGCGAGCCAGCACGTGCAAAGCGTGTATTTGGGCGACCAGGGCGTTTTAGCGCTTGTTCAGAAGGGTACTTTGCTAATCGATTCATCGACTATTTCGCCACAGGTGGCCAAAGAGCTCGGTACTGCTGCTGCCGCCAAAGGGATAGAAATGATTGATGCGCCTGTTTCGGGCGGGCCCTTCGGCGCTAAGGCTGGCACCCTGACCTTTATGGTGGGTGGCACTGAGCAGGGCTTTGCGGCCGCACAGCCGTATCTGCAAAAGATGGGTAAGGCGCTGTATCACGCCGGTGCGCATGGCAGTGGTCAAACCGTTAAGGTTTGCAACAACATGCTGCTGGGTATCACCATGATCGGCACCGCCGAAGCCTTGCGTTTGGGTGTTGCCAATGGGCTTGATCCTGCCGTACTGTCTGAAATTATGTCAAAAAGTTCGGGCAATAACTGGGTCTTGAATTCGTGTAATCCATGTCCAGGCGTCATGCCAGAGTCGGCCGCGTCAAATGGCTACGCCGGTGGTTTTGGTGTTGATTTAATGCTGAAAGACTTGGGTCTGGCGGTTGAAAACTCTTTGGCCACTAAGTGCAGTGTGCCGCTGGGTGGTTTGGCTCGTAACCTGTACGACATGCATAGCAAGTTGGGGCATGGCAAGCTGGATTACGGTAGCATCTACGAAACCTTAGGAAAAAAATAATTTAGTGCCGTTGCTACAACGGCGCATTTAAATATTTTTTAAAAACTAGGGTAAACCATAATGAGAAAACCCTAGGCGCATAATAGGCTTACAGTACTGGCACATAGATCGTAATCTCAGTGCTTTTTACTGATAAAAGACGATTTGCTGCAAAAAATAAACACAACTCCAGGAGACAAACCATGTTGCATCCTAAGCGTGCAGGTCTGCATTTTGTTAAAGCGGCGCTTGTCGCTGCGCTCGTGTCAGTGGGCTTCGCAAGTCACGCTGAAGTCGGTATCACCGACACTGAAATTTTGTGGGGTAATTCGACGCCTCTTTCAGGCCCCAATGCAGGCTACGGCGCCATTGGTCGCGCGCAAAAGGCTTGTTTTGAATACGTCAATGCTGATCTTGGCGGCGTCAAAATGGGCGACGGCAAAACCCGCAAGTTCAAACTAATGATGTACGACGACGCGATGGAGCCAGCTCGCGCCTTGCAAAACGCCCGTCGTCTGATTACGCAAGATAAGGTATTTGCGATTTCGGGTAACGTCGGTACCGGCGCTAACCTTGGCGCACGTCCGTTCTACAACACCGAAAAAGTGCCGCAAGTATTTTTGTATACGGGCGGGCCAATGTTTGGCTCAAAGCCTGAAGTTGAAAAGTTTCCGTACACGATGTTGGCTTTGTTAGCCTACAACACTGAAGCCGCGTTGTACGCGTCTTACATCAAGACCAACTATCCTAATGCAAAAGTTGCGCTATTCAACGATGATAGCGGTGGCCCATTTTTTGCGACAGGCTTTATCAAAGCCGCAAAAGAGCTAGGGCTCAATGTCGTGATTCACGAAGAGCATTCGTATAGCGAACCCACGATTGATGCAAAGATTGATCGTATCGCCGCCTCGGGTGCTGATGTGTTTGTGGATGCGACGACTCCTAAATTTGTCGTGCAAGCGTTAAAGCGTATGCAGACAATTAACTGGAAACCCGCCCACATCATTTGGGGTGTTGGCTCAAGCATCGGTGGCGCCCTGCAGCCTGCGGGTGCAGCAGCTTCAACCGGTGTGTTAACAGGCTTGTGGCTTAAGGATCAGGCGAACCCAGCCTACGCCAATGATGACGACATGAAGACCTATGTCGAGAAACTTAAAAAGTATGAGAGCAGCCTAAACCCAGCCGATCAAAATGCGGCGGCGGGGTGGTTTATTTGCCATGCAGTGAAGGCGGTACTTGAAAATACCAAGGCACCGACACGCGAGGCGTTCATGGAATCCGCACGCAACATGAAGGGTGTGAAAGCCCCCCTGTTGCTTGAAGGCATCACCCTGAACACCAGTGGTTCGACCGATGGCTATCCGATTGAGTCGGTTCAGATGGGTCAGTACGATGGGGTGAAGTATGTGTCGAAAGGCCCAGTGATTAATTACGAGGGTAAGACGCCTGCACCTTAACGCGTTGCGTTCAAAGCAGACGCAATACTTGGCAATATTCAAGCGGTAAGCACGACCTCAGGCGCCTTGGAAAAGGCGTCTGAGTTGTTCAAACTCATACACAAGAGATGATCATGGCTCAAAACGGCGCTGGTGCAGGACAGAAAGTTGGCTTTGTAGGTTTGGGTGCAATGGGCGGCCGTATGGTCGCTCACTTAAAAGATTTTGCCGACGTTCAGGTGTTCGATCTGGATGTTGCTCGGCGCGAACAGGCCGCCGCAGCGGCTGGCGGCAAGGCGGTGGCTAGCATCGGCGCGATGGCTGATGCTCAGGTGGTGATTTTGATGTTGCCTGACAGCCCGATCGTTGACAAGGTGTTGCGCAATGAATTGCTCAAGACGTTAAAGCAGGGCGCGATGGTGATCGATATGAGTTCGTCGACACCCGCCAACACCATTGAGAATGCCAAAATCTCAAAACAGCATGGCATCACGTTTATTGATGCGCCTGTCTCTGGCGGAATTGGCGGTGCCGAGTCGGGCAAACTGGCGATCATGGCCGGTGGTGAGGCAGCAGACTTTGCACGTGCCTTGCCCTTGCTCAATCGTATGGGGACTAAAGTTGTGCATGTTGGCCCAGTGGGATCAGGTCATGCTGTTAAAGCGTTGAACAATTTGTTGGGTGCAACGATCTTAGTGGCAACCTCTGAAATTTTTGCGGCCGGCGAAAAGTTTGGGCTTGATCCTGCCGTGATGCATCAAGTGATTGATGCCTCAAGTGGTGGCAGCTTTATGACCGCACAGGCTTGGCCACGTGCGGTGTTGCCCAAGACTTGGAACTTCGGTTTTGCGATGCAACTGATGAATAAAGACGTTGGGATTGCAATGTCACTGATCCAGTCCACCGGAGTCAAAACCGTTTTGTGCGAAGCGAATGCAGCGCTGTGGGCAAAAGCTGTCAAAGAGAATCCAGGCGCTGATATGACCATCATCACGAAAAATATTCGTGAAGCGGCTGGGCTCTAAATCTGCATTGCATCGTGGGCGCAGTATCGCGCCGACCTGTGCTTGCGTGCCGATCTAGCAATTTTTTTCTAGGTATGTTTAGCGGTACTGTGCGTTCAGGTCGTCGCCGCGTTCAAGGCGCTTGAGATGTGCTGCGCATTGTTGCCCTAGACGGATAAATTGGAAATCTTAATGAGTCCAACCCATAAATTATCAGTGTCGGACCTATCTCTGCGCTTCGGTGGCATCGTCGCGCTCAATGGCTTGTCGTTTACCGTCGATGAAGGATCGATTTGTGGGTTGATTGGTCCCAACGGTGCAGGTAAAACGAGTCTGTTTAATTGCATCAGCCGTTTGTATAACCCGTCGGCGGGGCGCGTGCTGTTTAACGGTCGTGACATTACAGCGGTCAAGGCCAAAGAGGTCGCCAACCTTGGGATTGCGCGTACCTTTCAAAACCTAGCCTTGCTATCTTCGTTGACGGTGCACGAAAACGTGATGCTCGGCGGGCACCATTACGGTCGTAGCCGTTTACTGACAGCGCCGTTTTCGCCACTCTCGCGTCGGCCTGAAGAGGCTTCGCTCAGTCGGTTTGCGGATGAGTTGCTTGAGCGCTTGAATATGGGCGACTTACGCGATCAACGTATCGATGATTTGTCATATCCCACCCTGAAAAAAGTTGAACTTGCGCGTGCACTTGCGATGCGTCCAACATTTTTAATGTTGGATGAACCCGCTGGTGGCTTGTCGCACTCAGAGGTTGGTGAGTTGTCTGACACGCTCGTACGTATTCGTAGTGAGTTTAATTTGACTCTGTTGCTCGTCGAGCATCATATGGGTATGGTCATGAAAATATCTGACAATATTGTTGTGCTTGATTTTGGGCACAAGATCGCTGATGGCAAACCTGCCGACATCAAAGTCAACCCACGTGTGGTTGAAGCGTACTTGGGTAAACCAAGATGAAAGTTCTTGATATCCAAAACTTCTCGGCTGGGTATGGTCGCTTACGCGTGTTACACAACATTTCAATGTCTGTTCACGAGGGCAGCGTTGCGGTCTTGTTGGGCGCAAACGGAGCTGGTAAAACGACCACCTTACGCGCCATCAGTGGGTTGATCAAAAGTGAAGGCAGTGTTTTGCTCGATGGTCAAGAGACGCATGGCTTAAGCCCCGATCGCATTGCACGCCTCGGTGTCGCACATGCCGCTGAAGGTCGTGGCACGTTTACTGATTTGACCGTCGAAGACAATCTACGCGTCGGTGCCTTTAGGCGCACCGACACAAAAGAGATCGCTGCCGACATTGAAAAAATGTACGCGTTGTTTCCGCGTTTGCGCGAGCGCTATCAGCAAAAAGCGGGCAGCTTGAGCGGGGGCGAGCAGCAAATGCTTGCGGTGGGTCGTGCCCTGATGCTGCGTCCGCGCGTACTGTTGCTTGATGAACCCTCGCTGGGCCTGGCGCCAGTCATCATTAATGATCTGTATGACACTCTGGCGCGTGTGAATAAAGAGCTGCGTATCACCATGCTGATTGTTGAGCAAAATGCCAATTTGGCTCTGCAGATCGCGGACTACGCTTACGTACTTGAGTCTGGGGTGATTTCATTGCAAGGCCCTGCACAAGAGATCGCCTCGCATGATGGCGTGCGTGCGGCTTATCTCGGAGAGGTCTGATGATTTATTTTTTACAGCAACTGCTCAATGGCCTGGCAACAGGTGCGATCTATGCTTCGTTGGGCTTGGCACTCGTATTAATCTATCGCACCACCAACATCGCTAATTTCGCCCAGGGCGAGATGGCAACGTTCTCGGCATTTTTAACCTGGCAGCTAACCGAATTTGGTTTGCCGATTGGGTGGGCAATTTTGATTTCGCTTGGACTGTCGTTGATCATGGGCGCCGTCACCTACGTGTTGATTGTGCGGCCCGTGCAATACAAAGACGAGATGACAATCATCATCGTCACGCTAGGATTGTTTCTGGCGTACAACAGTGCTACCGGTGCGATTTGGGGCTTTATGCAAAAGGCCTCACCAAGCCCGTTGCCTGAACAGACCTGGACATTCGGCACACTGCGTGTTGGCGCTGAGTTACTGGCTTTTGTTGGGGTACTCGTGACGATTTCAGCCGGGTTATATGTATTGTTTCAGCGCACACGTTTGGGCATGGCTTTGCGGGCCGCAGCATCAAATGCACAGTCGGCGCAGTTGGTCGGTATCCCCTATACCGCCATGATGACGCTGGGCTGGGGGATGGCTGCAGCGTTGGGCTCGGTGTCTGGCGCTTTGGTCGCTTCGCGTCTGACCTTAGATCCCAACATGATGGGTGATGTGATTATTTATGCCTTCGCGGCGGCGGTGGTTGGCGGGCTCAGCAGCTATCTGGGGGCTGTCGTAGGCGGTGTTGTCGTTGGTGTGTCTCAATCTTTCTCAACCGCATATTTGCCTGCACTCGGCGCAGATCTTCAGATCATTGTGCCTTTGTTGTTAATTGTTGCCGTGTTGATTGTGAAGCCTGAAGGTCTGTTTGGTAAAGCCGTGCAGGTGAGGGTATGAACATGACTGCTAAACATTGGTTGCTCGGCGTGCTCTTAGCGGCGCTGCTGATCGTGACACCAATTGTCGCCCCAAGCTATCTGACCTTTCAGTTAACTGGTGTGATGGCGTATGCGGTAGCGGCAATTGGTTTGAACCTGATCATTGGTTATGCAGGTCAGATTTCACTGGGGCATAACGCTTTTTTCGCTTTGGGCGCGTACACGGCCGCATTAAGTGTGGCGCATTTACAGGTGCATTATGTGGTGTCGGTGTTGATCGCAGCGGCTGTCACGTTTGTGGTTGGATTTTTAGCAGGCTTTCCTGCGCAGCGTTTAAAGGGTCTTTATCTGGCCTTGATTACGTTGGTCCTTGCGGTGTCGGTGTCGCCTGTTATCAAGCACTTTAAGGCTTATACAAACGGGATGTCGGGCTTGGCGGTTGATCGTCCTACGCCACCTGCTTGGTCTGGCCTAACGCAAGATGCTTGGGTCTACTACGTTGTGTTGCTCTTCACCGCCGTGTGTTTTTTCTTAGCCCGAAACTTTGTGGCGGGTAGCACCGGGCGCGCGCTCACTGCAGTCAGACAAGCCCCGCTTGCGGCATCGTCGATGGGCGTAGATGTCAATGGCTACAAAGTGCTGATCTTTGGTCTGGGTTCTATGTTCGCAGGTATTGGCGGTGCGATTTTTAACTTCTCGATCGGATTTATTGCCCCTGACTCTTTTAACCTCTTGCTGTCGGTCAGTTTTCTGGCTGCAATCGTGGTGGGTGGCTTAGGGACCGTATGGGGCGCGCTGGTGGCTGGTTTGTTTTTACAGTTTGTGCCGTCGTACGCCTCTGACATCAGCAATGCCTTAGCGGGCGCTGTGTACGGTGGGATCCTGATCGTGTGTATGTTCTTTATGCCCAAAGGCATCGTTGGTTCAGCCATCGTTTGGCTGCGCGAGCGTCGATTGGCAAAACATTGAAAGGTTGAAAATGCGTTTAGCGATTTTGGATGATTACCTAGGTATTGGGCAGACGATTGTTGATTGGAGTGCGGTACCTGAGTTGGCGGTCGTTAGCTTTCGTGATCATGTGCATGATCAAAATGAGTTGGTTGATCGCTTGGCCGAGTTTGATGTGGTGATGCGAATTCGCGAACGTACAGAGTTTCCACGCGAAGTGCTCTTACGTTTACCAAAATTAAAGTTGTTGTTGGCCACGGGTATGCGTAATGCACGTTCGATTGATTTACGTGCGGCAGATGAGCTTGGCATTGTTGTCAGTACCACTGAGGCGCAACACCAAACGACAGTTGAAGTGACCTGGGCGTTAATTCTTGGGCTGTTTCGCGCGATTCCGCAAGAAAGCGCTTCGCTGCGCGCCGGTGGCTGGCAAGTGAGCTTAGGCCGTGGGTTGGCGGGCAAGACCTTAGGTGTTGTGGGTTTGGGCAATATGGGGATCCCTGTTGCGCAGATCGGTCAGTTGTTTGGGATGAAGGTGGTGGCCTGGAGCCGCAATATGACGCCCGAACGTTCAAACGTTTATCAAGTTGAGTCAGTCACCAAAGAGCAATTGTTTCGCCAATCTGATGTGATCACGATTCATATGCCGCTCAGCGATGCCACGCTCGGTCTCGTGTCGGCCGCAGATCTAGCCTTGATGAAAAAAGACGCCTTCTTGATCAATACGTCGCGTCCACAAATCGTAGCTGAAGGTGCGCTGCTCGACGCGCTTGAACAGAGGCGCATCGGTGGCGCCGGGCTCGATGTGTTTGAGGTTGAACCCTTGCCCGCTGACCATCCTTATCGAAGCTTGCCTAACGTGCTGGCAACGCCTCATATTGGCTTCGTGACCAAAGAGAATATGGAAGAGTTCTTTCATACCTCACTAAAGAATTTATTAGCGTTTTTGGCCGGTTCGCCGACTAACGTGATCAACGCAGCTCGGCCGTTTTTGCCCGATTCTCAGGTATCGAAACAAATGCACGCTAAAGGCCACTGATGCCTGGCGATTTGCCTTAAGTCGCATCTGGATCAAGCAATTTGAGCTTGAACGGCTGACTGAAATCTTATCGAGTCTCTAGTCACGCAGTGCGCTGCGGCTTGTAGGTCGAGTGGCGCCTCGGCCTCGCGCTGACTGCGCAGAGCTATTTTCCAGTTAATATTGATGTACTAAATTATAGTATTTGATGTACTATTTTAATAAATCCTAAGTCATTAATAATAAAGTTATTTCTTTAATTGAAATGACTCAACGCCAACGGCAGCACAATCGGCATAGACATCAGGTTTGGCCGTAGATACGCGGGCGGCACGCACCAGAGGATGTGCCAACATACGCTTCATGATTTCGTCGCAGAGAGTTTCTTGCAGCTTAATATGGCCCGGTGCGATGATATCTGCGATCGTTTGACGCATGAAGTCGTAGTCCACCACCTCACTTAAATCATCTCGGCTTGGCGTGTTGTCGGTGAGTGGTACGTAAAGATCCACATTGACGATGACGCGTTGTTCGCCCTTTTTTTCAAACTCGTGCACACCGATATTCATGTTGATCTCAAAATCCTTGAGAAACAAACGACGGCAATTCGAGAGGTCGGGGTGCTGAATGAGGGCAAGAGTCATTGGGGTATCGAAAACGTTTTTAAAAGTGAAAAAATCAACAGTATGAGGCCTATGCCGAGACTTGGTCACCGGTCAGCTATTTCAAATTGAGGCGAGTCAAGTCAGGTTACTTCAAATCAAACAGGTCTTCCTCCTCAAGGCAGATCAAGTCAGAAACATGACATCTCGTTTAGAGGGGTTTAGGTGCTGCCCGCCGTCGACAAAGAGTGTAGTGCCTGTGATGGCATGTGCCGACACTAAGTACACCACAGCGTCGGCGATATCTTCGGGTGTAGACGATTTGCCTAAAGGTGTTTGTTGGTGCGCCTGCTCGAACCCTTCTTGTGTTTGATCCCCAGAGATCAACGTCAGCCCGGGTGCAAGCCCGACCACTCTGAGCTCGGGCGCATACGCTTGAGCAAGCAAGGTGGTGGCTTGGTAGAGCGCCGATTTTGATAAGGTGTAAGACAAAAAATCTGGATTTGGATTAGCCAGTTTTTGATCAAGCAAATTAATGATCACCGAAGGATATGTGAACACTCGCGCAGAGACTTCTTTTGCGTGTAGGCGTGCGCGATACAGATCCCGACTCAGTGCAATCGGCGCGATCGCATTGATCTGCATATGAGTCTCAAATTGCGTGGGGCTAAATTCGGCTGCATCGTCAAAGGCAAATAAAGAGGCGCTATTGATGATGCAATCTGGTAGACCAAGCGCAGCCGTGCACTGCGCGACTAGCGAGTCAACTTGCGTTTGTTGTGCAAAGTCTGCCTGCAGTGCAACAGCACGACGCCCTAGGCCTTGCACCGCCAACACGGTCTCTTGCGCCTCGACAACTGATTGGCCATAGTGCACACCAATATCCCAGCCGTCTCGCGCCAAACGTAAGGCGATTGAGCGCCCTAAGCGTTTTGCAGCGCCGGTAACCAATGCGATTTTAGTAGAAGCATTCACTACGTGGCCTCATGGGTTTGAGCGATTGTTGAATAAGCGATCATCAAATGTTCTCGTAGCCATGATGATTCATATCGCGGCCTCGCAACCTTGATAGCTGTTAGCGATACAGCGCGTGGCGAGCTCTTGGGCTCGGGTCACCGATTCTTTTGACATCGTTTCAGAAAGTTCGGCAAGGGTGCGTACGGCACTCTGCTCGCCCAGCCCACGCGCAATATCCAGCCACATATATGCCAGAACTTTATTCTGCTTCACGCCTAGGCCTTTTGCATAGAGCGTGCCGAGGTGACGTTGTGCGTGCGGGTCGCCTTGCGCTGCCGCCAGTGCAAACCATTTACGCGCTTCAACAGGATTTGGTGTCACACCAAATCCATTTAGATTCATCAAGGCCAAGCGATACTGCGCGTTCGGCTCGGCAGCAGCGGCCGCTAACCCGTACCAGCGCAAGGCTTGCTTGTCGCTGTGCGCCACGCCTCGACCCGCTTCATACATAAATCCCAAATGGTATTGCGCACTCGCATGGCCTTGCGCTGCAGCCTTTTCAAACCAGGCACGCGCCTGCTTATAGTCTTGTGCAACGCCTTGACCGTTGTCGTATAGCACCCCCAACATGTTTTGTGCCTCGGCGTTACCGCGTTGGCCGAGCTGGTTGAGTTGCGCGACGGCCTCTTGGGTTTTACCGCCTTCAAACAGTGCCATGCTTTCAGAGACGGTTTGCGCCTGACTGCTTAGGCATAGCAGCGTTAGACAAGCGGCAAGTAAATAGTGCAACGTCATGTGATCTTGAGGCAAAGGGCAAGTGAAGGGCTTGGTGTCATGTGACCTTAAGACGAGAAGAACGTAAATGGCTTGACGTCATGTAATCTTGATCGACAGATCTGGCATACGATCAAGTTTGCACAGGATCACGTCGCCTTTGACAACCGGGCCGACATTTTCAGGTGTACCCGAGTAAATAATGTCACCAGCAAATAACTCGTTTGCTTCAGACAGTTTTGAAATCTGCTCAGCCACAGACCAAATCATTTGATCCAGAGTCGCCCGTTGTTTAACCACGCCGTTCACGGCAAGAGAGATTGTTTCTTTCGAAAAACTACCGATTGCACTGACCGGGTAAATGGGCCCAATGGGCGCCGAGCGATCAAACGATTTGCCGATTTCCCAGGGTTTTTTCTGATCGCCCAGCATGCGCTGCAAGTCACGCCTGGTCATGTCTAAGCCAAGCGCATAACCATACACATGTTCAAGCGCGCGCTCGATCGAAATGTCTTTGCCGCCGGACTTCAGTGCTGCCACCAACTCGACCTCATAGTGGTAGTTTTTAGTGAGGCTCGGGTAGGGGTGATCCACTACCTGACCTGGGGCAACGTACTGAATCGCATCGGTTGGCTTCTGAAAAAAGAAAGGGGGTTCGCGCGTAGGATCTGAACCCATCTCGCGCGCATGCGCGGCATAATTACGACCGATGCAATAAATGCGACGCACCGGAAACTGCTGCGTGCTGTTCGCGATCGGGATAAAGGTTTGCTCAACGGTGAAAAGCGCTTTGGCTCCTGGCTGCGCACTTGCCTCGCGGCTCACCCCTACTGTCGCAGTGGCTGCTATTGCCGCCAAGCCTGCTTTGAGGCTGTCACGTCTAGAAATCATGTTCATGCGTTCTCTCCTGTTGAGTCGTGTGCGTCAGCAATTAGCGCAATAACTTGCTGCGAATTTTTGAATAACCACTTGCCAGATCGTAGGCGTGCCCAAGTTGTAGCACGCTCATGTCGCTTTGTACCGGGCCGATAATCTGTAGCCCAACGGGCAGCCCACCGCTGGTAAAGCCCGCGGGTGCTGCCAAGGTCGGTAGTCCGGCCATCGTGGCAGGGATAACCGACTGCATCCAGCGGTGGTAGGTATCCATTGCTTTGCCGGCAACCTGCTTAGGCCAGTGCTCTTCGGCGGCAAACGGACTAACCTGCGCCGCAGGCATGACTAAAAAGTCGAACTGTTCAAACAGGCGGCGCAGCTCTTGATACCAAGCCGTACGGACTTTGGCCGCTGCAAAAACGTCGGGTCCTGACAAGGCGAGGCCGCGTTCGATCTCCCACACCGCCTCGGGCTTGAGTAAGGCGCGCGAACTGGCAGAGTGATAGTGGTGGGCGTTGCCCCCAGCAAAGGTAAAGCTGCGCAGCGTGAGCCAGGCGTTCCAGAGTTGTTCAAGATCAAATGTAGGCACGGCCGCCTCAACCGTACTGCCAATGGTTTTGAAGTGTTGGAGAGCAGTTTCGGTGATCCCTAATAGCCCCGCTTCAATCGGCAAATGCCCGCCTAAATCCCCGAGCCAGCCAATGCGGGTGCCACGCAACTCGCGCTCAAGCGGTTGCTCAAATAATTTGACATCATCTTGTCTGCGCGATAACGGCAAGCGCGCGTCAAAGCCGGCTTGTACTGAAAGTAACAACGCCAGATCAGGGATATTGCGTGCCATGGGGCCCGTGACGCTGAACTGCTGAAAAAAGACTTCTTCGCCAGGGCCGTGCGGCACACAGCCTGGCGAGGTTCGAAAGCCAAACACATTATTAAAGGCTGCAGGCGTGCGCAGCGATCCCATCATGTCAGAACCGTCAGCAACGGGCAGCATATTCAAGGCCAGGGCAACGCCCGCGCCGCCACTGCTGCCACCCGCGCAGCGCGAGGGGTCAAAGGCGTTGCGGGTGATGCCGTAGACAGGGTTGTAGGTGTGTGCGCCCAAGCCAAACTCTGGCGAGTTGGTACGCCCGACAAAAATAGCCCCGGCGGCACGTACGCGCGCATTGGCCGCTGAATCGGTCGTGGTGACTTGTCCTTTAAAGATCGGTGAGCCGTTGGTAGTGATCATGCCTGCCACAGGGGCGATGTCTTTGGGCGCCTGCGGAAACCCGTGCAACACGCCCATGCTTTGTTTGCGATCTAGCTGTGCATCGCGTTCGCGTGCTTGCGCAAATAGGGCGTCGGGGTCAGGCATGGCCACGATGGCGTTGACGGTAGGATTTTGTTGGTCGATTTGCACTAAGAACGCTTCGAGAACTTCGCTACAAGACACCTCGCGGCGATGGATCGCGCGCGACAGGCTGACAGCATCGAGCGAAACAATAGAACTGGAGGGGGCGGCGGCTGAGGTCATGGCAGAAGCTCGTGCAAAAGACGCTATTGTGCCACCGCAGCGTTTGCTATGGCTTGTACTAGATTGGCCAGATGAAAACACGACATATCAAGGATTTCCCTATGTTTCATCGACACCCCCACTTTTGAGCGCTGACAGAGTTCGATCGGGGGTCACTAATTTCTACCAAAATTAGCCGTCAGTGAGGTATCTTGTTAACTCTAGAACAATATTGATTGAGCCGCACAGGCCAACAGGAGCAGACATGACACACGCGAGCGCGCACGGTTGCAACAGTTCCATTGTCCAATCACCAGTCAGAGTGCAGCGTTCGGCGGTAGCCTTGGCGTTAGGGGGGCGTGTTCAGTCTTTCTCGCGCAGTCGGGCTTGGTTACTGCAGCAGTCGGTAGTCGCGTTGTCATGCTTGGGGCTGTTATTTGCGGGCCCAGTTGCACAGGCCGAGAGCGCCGCGAGTTATCCCAGTCGTAATATCTCAATTATCGTGCCCTTTACCCCTGCGGGCACCACCGATATTTTGGCCCGTATGATGGCCGCCAAGCTTGGTGAAAAATTTAACCGAACCGTTGTGGTTGAAAATCGTCCGGGCGCTGGTGGCAATACCGGTAGCAACGTGGTGGCCAAAGCGGCCCCAGACGGCTATACCTTGTTGCTCGGCACGATCAGCACGCATGCGATCAATACCTCGTTGTACAAAAATATGCCTTACAACGCGATCAAAGACTTTGCGCCGATTAGCCGCATTGCTAACGTGCCGAATCTGTTGGTCGTGAATAAAAATGCGCCGTACAGCACAGTGGCGGAGCTTGTGGCTTGGGGTAAAGCGAATCCCGGCAAACTGACCTTCGGTTCGTCAGGCAGCGGCACGACCTTGCACCTATCCGGCGAACTTTTTAAACAAATGACGGGCGTAGAAATGACGCACATCCCTTATAAGGGGAGCGCCCCTGCGGTGTCTGACTTGATCGGCGGACAGATTTCTATGCTCTTTGACAACATGCCGACGGTCTTGCCCCAGGTCAAGTCTGGCAATTTGAAAGGGCTTGCCACGACCGCAGCGACGCGTAACCGCGAACTGCCTGATATTCCGACTGTGTCTGAAAGTGGTTTAACAGGATTTTTGGTGATGTCGTGGTTTGGTTTGTTAGCACCAGCGGGCACGCCAGCCGATATCATTGAAAAATTAAATCGGGCTGTGGTAGAAATTATTAAAACACCTGATGTGCAAACACGGATTTTGGCAATTGGTTCAGAGCCATCACCCGAATCCCCAGCGCAATTTGCGGCGTTCATTCAGGCCGAGACGACCAAGTGGGCAGACGTGGTCAAGAAGTCTGGCGCTTCGGTTGAGTAAGATGCTGAGCCAAGCGATTGCACTTTTGACCCAAGGTGCAATGCGAAGCCTTTTTTAGCGACATGATGACGGCAATTGCACCATGAGCGTGGTGTGCTTGCTTAAGCCTCGCCCACTTGCGGTGGGTTGATATTTCATTTAGGACAGAGCAAACAATGAGTTGGACCCCCGAATTAGAAGAGTTAGCGCTTAGAAAAAAACTTTCACTCACGATGGGTGGCGAAGACAAGATTAAGCGACAGCACGATAATGGCAAGTTAACGGTACGCGAACGCATTGATCAACTCGTGGATTCGCAAACCTTTCGTGAAGTCGGTGGCTTGGCCGGTACTGCCACTTACGACGCCGAAGGAAAGTTAGTCAGCGTGATGCCGTCTAATGTCATCATCGGTCGGGCGCAAATCAATCAGCGACCCATCGTACTGGTGGGTGATGACTTCACGGTGCGTGGTGGTGCCAATGACGGTGCGGTTGGCGACAAAATGATTTTTGCTGAACAAATGGCCTGCGACTTGCGTTTGCCACTTGTGCGCTTGATAGACGGTACAGGCGGCGGTGGCTCGGTGAAAAACATCGAAAAAATGGGGCATGCCTTATTACCCAAAATGAAAATCTGGACATCCATCACGCGTAGTTTGGCTCAGGTGCCTTGCGTGTCATTGGCCTTGGGTTCAGTGGCTGGACAAGGCTCGGCCCGGGTGTCGGCTAGCCACTATTCTGTGATGGTGAAAGATACCTCGCAGTTGTTTGTCGCAGGACCACCGGTGGTGGCACGGATTGGCCAAAACTACACAAAGAACGAGTTAGGCGGCAGCCAGATTCATGCCCGCAATGGCGTGGTTGATGATGAGGTTGCGTCTGAGGCTGAGGCTTTTGTCGCGGCTCGCCGCTTTTTGTCGTATCTGCCAGCGTCAGTACATGAACTTCCGCCACGGGGTCCAGTGCCAACAGAATCGCTCGATCAAAGCTGGTTGCGCAACGCCATCCCAAAAGATCCCCGTAAAGTTTATAAAATCCGACCAATCATTGAAGCCTTGGTTGACTCAGGTTCGTTTTTAGAAATGGGCAAGCAGTGGGGGCGCGCCATCGTCGGTGGCTTAGCGCGCGTGGATGGCTGGCCCGTGGTGTTCGCGGCAAGCAACCCCTATCACTATGGCGGTGCTTGGGATCGTCAAACCTCTGACAAGTTTGTGCGCATGATTGATTTGGCCGAGACCTTTCATTTGCCCTTGATCAATATGGTGGATGTGGCGGGCTTTCAGATTGGTATTGAGGCTGAGCAAGATGGCGTGATGCGTGCAGGTGTGCGGGCGCTGACGGCGGTCTCGCAATCGACCGTACCTTGGTGTTCGGTGATTATGCGTCGCGCGTTTGGCGTGGCCGCTGCCGGTCATCAAGCCCCTGGGCGCTTTAATTTTCGTTATGCCTGGCCTTCGGCGCAGTGGGGCTCATTACCCATCGAGGGCGGCCTTGAGGTGGCTTATCGTGCCGAGATCGAAGCGGCGGCCGACCCCAAAGCGAAACACGCCGAGATCGAGGCCCGCGTGCGAGCGTTGACATCACCGATGCGCAGTGCCGAGGCGTTTGTGATCGAAGACATTATCGATCCGGCAGAAACGCGGGCTGCTTTGGTTGAGTTTGCGACCCTCGCCGCGCCTTTACGTCAAGCGGGGGTACGAACGGTCACTTACCGGCCTTAATGGGTTCAAGACTTAATGCAGTACGATACAAAAAATCATAAAAAATACTTTACTCAAGAGGCAATCATGTTCAAGCAATCATTACTGTCAGTCGCGGTCGCTGCAACCCTCTGCATCATGCCCGTGCAGGCGCAAGACAAAATCTCTGGTGGTGTCGTCAAGATTGGTGTGTTGACCGACCTGTCTGGCTTGTACATGGCGAATGTGGGCCCGGGTTCGGTGCTGGCTACAAAAATTGCGATCGAAGAGTTTGGTGGCAAAGTGGCGGGCAAACCGATCGAGCTCGTGGTGGCTGATCATTTGAACAAGGCCGACGTTGCCGCGGCGCGTGCGCGCGAGTGGATCGACCGCGATGGTGTGGATGTCGTGACCGAATTGGGTAATAGCGCCGTTGCGTTAGCGGTCATGAATATTGCAGCCGAAAAAAATCGCATGACGATGGCAACCGGCGCGGGCTCTTCGCGAATTACTGGCGCAGACTGCAAGCCGACCAACGTGATGTGGGTGTATGACACCTACGCCCTAGCAAAAGTGGGTACCTTACCTTTAATTGAGCAAGGCGCAAAAAAATGGTATTTCATCACGGCTGATTACGCCTTTGGCCATTCACTTGAAAGCGATGGCGCTCGGTTTATTAAAGAGGGTGGTGGTTCGGTGGTCGGGTCGTCGCGGTATCCTTTTCCAGGTAATGATTTTTCGTCATACTTGCTCTCGGCACAAGGTAGTGGCGCCGATGCGGTCGCCTTTGCAAGTGCTGGGGGTGATTTATTGAATCAAATTAAACAGGCCAACGAGTTCGGTTTGGGAAAAAAACAAAAACTGGTCGCGCTGCTAATGAGTATTTCCGATGTGCACGGGGTGGGCTTGCAAGCGGCTCAGGGCATGAATTTTGCAGAGACCTTTTATTGGGATATGGATGACGAGACGCGAAAGTTTTCGCAACGGTTTTTTAAAGAAATGGGAAAAATGCCAACTGCTTTGCAGGCGGGGCAGTACTCGGCTGTCTTAAATTACCTGCGTGCGGTCGAAAAGTCGGGTAGTGATGATGTGACCGATGTGATGAAAACCTTGCGCGAGATGCCCATTCGTGATGCGTTTGCGCGCAATGCCAAATTACGGGCGGATGGCAAACTGATTCACGATACGTACCTGGTGTCGGTAAAGTCTCCAACTGAATCAAAAGCCCCTTGGGATTACTACAAGATCGTCAAAACCGTGTCAGGCGAGGATTCTTTTAATCCTTTGTCTGAAAGTCAGTGCCCGCTAGTCAAAAAATAATACTATTAACTAAACGATCAACTAAACGATCAACTAAACGATCAACTAAAGAGCCCAGTCATGATGGATGTTTTGTGGTGTGAGGCGTTGGCGATCAAGGTCAACGCCGATGAAAGATTGGTGTGGAGGGGGCGCCATGTCTCAACTTCATTTTTGTTGCAAGTGGATCAGGCTCAATACGTGATTCAGATTTTGGGCGGGCGTATTACCGAGGTAAAAAAAGGTCCGTTCCCCATTGCCGACTGGGTCTTTGCGTTGCGGGCAAGCGAGGCCGCTTGGGCCGAGTTTTTACAACCTATCCCCAAGCCTGGCTTTCATGACGTGATGGCGATGCTTAAACTCAAGCACCTCAAGATGGAGGGCGATTTGTATCCCTTGATGTCGCATCTACTTTACTTCAAAGATGTTTTGGCAAGCGTGCGCGGTGAAGAGGTCGCATCGTGAGTCAAAACAGCATAAGTCAAAACAGCAAGAATCAAGACAGCATGAGCCCTGACCGTATGAGCGCGCAAGTGTTTGTAGAACCCATTGTCGGTCGCTATATGCACCTGACCTTAAACGGTCAAGCGCATCGAGTCTATTTCGAAGAGGCGGGCACCGGTGTGCCCTTGTTGTGCTTGCATACCGCAGGTGCCGATACGCGTCAGTATCGTGCGTTGATGAACGATAGCGAGTTGCTTAAACAATTTAGAGTGATTGCCTTTGATCTTCCTTGGCACGGTAAATCGTCGCCTCCAGAAGGTTGGCAAAACGGCACCTATCGCTTGTCGTCGCATGATTACACGCAGGCAATCTTAGCGGTTGCCGATGCGCTGCAACTGGATCAGCCGATTGTGATGGGCTGCTCGATCGGCGGGCGAATTGTGCTGCACTTGGCGCTTGAACACCCCGAGCGTTTCGGTGCCGCGATTGGCTTGCAATCGGGCGCACACGTCGAGCCGTACTACGACCTTGAGTGGTTACACCGCTCAGATGTGCACGGTGGCGAGATTGCGGCCGGAATCGTCTCTGGCTTAATCGGCCCCTTAAGCCCCGCGCAACACAAATGGGAAACCCTTTGGCATTACATGCAAGGTGGTCCCGGCGTGTTTAAAGGCGATCTGTTTTTCTATAACGCCGATGGCGATATTCGGGATCGCGTTAAGCAGATTGACACAAAAAAATGCCCGCTGTGGCTCTTGACGGGCGAATACGATTACTCGTGTACCCCAGAAGATACGGTGTTTTTAGGCAAGACGATTGAGGGAGTCAACTGGCAAATTATGCAGGGAATGGGGCATTTTCCAATGAGTGAAGATCCTGCAAAGTTTCTGACCTACCTCAAACCCGTCTTGCAAGCGGCCCTGCGCGCTCGCGCCTCAGCACCATAACGGCAGAGCGCGACTGCCCTACAATCGGGGCAGTCTTTTAAATTCCGTTTTTAATGAAAAATTTACTGAATCGGCTGTGGATAGCAGCTTTGCTACCTCAGGCCACTCGCTGGCTTGTCTTAGGCACCGGCTTTTGGCTGGGGTGCTTGTCGTGGGTGCGGCACTTGCACCTGCCCGACGAGGGGCGTTATGTGGGTGTGGCCTGGGATATGGCGCGCGCCGACAGCTTTTTAGTGCCTTTGATGAATGGCCTGCCTTATTTTCATAAGCCTCCGCTCTTTTATTGGCTCACTGATCTGTCGGTGCTAGTGTTCGGCGCGCACGAGTGGTCAGTGCGCATCCCGTCGTGGCTGGCGGCCTGGTCAAGCGCGATTGCCTTATATTTTTTTATACGCAAGCACCGCGGCCTTAAAAAGGCGACCTTGAGCTTAATCATCCTGTGCACCCTGCCCCTATTTTATGGCGGTGCGCAATACGCCAATTTGGATATGTTGGTTGCGGGCTTGATTTCACTCACGATTCTTGCCGGTGCAGAGGCGGTGTTGCGTAGTGAACAAGGTCTGCCCTACCGCTGGTTCTCGGTTGCAGCAGCAGTATTTGCCGGCTTGGCGATTTTGGCTAAAGGGTTGATCGGTTTGGCCTTGCCTGGTGGCGTTTTATTCTTTTGGTTACTGTTTACAACACGCTGGCGTAAGCTTGGCGTGTTGCTGTGGCCGCCTGCAATCGTCGCGTTTGTCGCGGTGACTTTGCCGTGGTTTTGGGCGATGCAGGTTAAGTTCCCCGAGTTTTTCAATTACTTTTTTATTCATCAACAATTCGAGCGCTTCGTGAGCCAGGGTTTTAACAACCCTCAGCCAGTTTGGTTCTATTTGCCTGTGCTGTTTGGCATGACGTTGCCGTGGTCGCTTGGTTTGCTAGTCGCGTTCAATCGTCGGTTTTGGCAAAACACCTTGCAGTCGTTTGGCTTATTGATGCTGATCTGGCTATTGCTGATTTTTATCTTTTTTTCGATCCCTGCCTCAAAGCTGATTGGCTATATTTTGCCGGCCTTGCCACCCTTGGCCGTGCTAAGCGCCGAAGCGTTGTTGTTGGCCTTGCAAGGTCGCTGGGCCGCGCACATCCCTCGAACGATTGCCACCTATTTTGTGATTGCAAGCGTGGCCTGCGTGATGGGGATGGGGGGATTTCGCTTTATTCAAACTGATACGGCCTACCGCATGGGCGCACAGATCGCTGCGCAAAAAAAACCGACCGACGTGTTTGTGTATGTGCGCAGTTATCCCTTTGATTTAGCGTTTTACGTGGGCGCCACTGAGCCTGCCTGGGTAGTCGAAAACTGGGAGAATCTTCCAAAGCGTGATAACTGGCGCAACGAATTGGCCGATGCCGCACGCTTTAACCCAGAGGTGGGTAAGCAAACTCTCATCAATTTTAAAGAGTTTGTGGTGCGCCTGTGTGCGAGCGAACAAAGAGTATTTTGGGTACGTGGTGATCGGTGGATTATTCAGCATCTGCCTTTTTTGTCAGAGGTACCCCCCTTCTTTGAGCAGCCAGATGGCGGTCGGGTCTGGAAACTTGAAACCGATATCGCGTTTAAGGCTAAGCTCTGTAGTAAAGGTGAATAGCTAAAGCCGAATAACCAAAGCCGAATCACCAAAGCCGAATCACTAAAGCTAAATAACTCACTAATTTGCTGCCTTTCCGGAGACTTGAGAATGACAACCGAAGAAAAAAAACCAAACATTAAAACCCCCGAGTCTTTGCGCAGTGCACGCTGGTTTGCCCCCGATGACTTGCGCTCGTTTGGGCATCGCTCACGTGCCATGCAAATGGGCTACGGCCCCGAAGACTGGGCCGGTAAGCCAGTGATCGGTATTATTAATACCTGGTCTGATATCAATCCCTGCCATAGCCATTTCAAGCAACGCGTCGAAGACGTGAAGCGCGGTGTCTTGCAAGCAGGCGGGTTTCCAATTGAGCTGCCGGCGCAGTCTTTGGCCGAACAGTACGTTAAGCCCACCACGATGCTATACCGCAACTTGCTGGCGATGGACGTTGAAGAACTCTTGCGCTGCCACCCGATCGACGGTGCGGTGCTGATGGGCGGGTGCGACAAGACCACGCCTGCGCTGTTGATGGGCGCTACCAGTGCCGGTCTGCCAATGATTTACGTGCCGGCGGGCCCCATGTTGCGCGGTAACTGGCAGGGCAAAACGCTAGGCTCTGGCTCTGACGCCTGGAAGTTTTGGGACGATCGTCGTGCCGGCCTGATTAATCAAACGCAGTGGCTTGAGATCGAAGGCGGTATTGCGCGCAGTCATGGCACGTGTATGACGATGGGTACGGCCAGCACCATGACAGCGATTGCCGAGGCCCTTGGCATGACCCTGCCAGGCTTTTCGTCTGTTCCAGCACCCGATTCAAATCACATGCGCATGAGCGCCGAGTCGGGTCGTCGTATCGTCGAGATGGTCTGGGAAGACCTGACCCCGAACAAAATTCAAACCCATGCCGCCTTCGAGAATGCGATCGTGATCGCGATGGCGATGGGTTGCTCGACGAATGCGATCATTCACGTGATTGCGCAAGCTAAGCGCGCAGGGTGTGACATTGGTCTTGACGATTTCGATCGCTTTAGCCGGATCGTTCCGGTGATCGCCAACGTGCGCCCGAGCGGCGAACAGTATCTGATGGAAGACTTCTACTATGCAGGTGGTTTACCGGGCCTGATGACGCGTATCCCCCAGCACCTGCATCTGGATGCTCTGACGGTCACTGGCAAAACTCTCGGTGAAAATATCGCGGGCGCAGGCGTCTATAACGATGACGTGATTCGCCCTGTCGATAATCCGATCTATGCCGAAGGCGCGCTAGCCGTGCTCAAAGGTAATCTGGCCCCCGATGGTTGCGTGATTAAGCCCAGCGCCTGCCCCGAGCATTTACACCGTCATACGGGCCCGGCGTTGGTTTTCGATGACTACCCATCCATGAAGGCCGTGATTGACAGCGACGATCTTGATGTGACTGCTGATCATGTTTTGATTTTGCGTAATGCTGGTCCGCAAGGCGGGCCCGGGATGCCCGAGTGGGGCATGTTGCCCATGCCTAAAAAACTGCTCAAGCAAGGTGTGCGCGATATGTTGCGCATGTCAGATGCGCGCATGAGTGGCACAAGTTATGGCGCCTGCGTATTGCACATTTCGCCCGAGTCGTATGTCGGTGGCCCGTTAGCGCTAGTTAAAAATGGCGACATGATCTCGGTTGATGTACCCGCCCGCACGATTAACCTCGAGATTTCTGACGCCGAGATGGCAGCACGCAAAGCAGCTTGGAAAGCCCCTGAGCCTCGCTACGAGCGTGGCTATGGCTGGATGTTCTCTAAGCATATCGAGCAGGCCAATGAGGGCTGTGATTTTGATTTCTTGCGAACCGATTTTGGTGCGCCAGTGTCCGAACCCGACATCTATTAAGCGAGATCCTCGACGAGCACTTTTAACTTGATATTTATTAGGCGGGATGCTCGACGAGCACTCTGAACTTAATATTTATTAAGCGAGATGCTCGACGAGTACTCTGAACCCGATTACTACTAAGCGAGATCCAAAATGAGCACTCTTAAGCCCGAGACCCGCGAAAAACTGCTGGGGATTAGCACGGCCACATTAGCGACTTGCCTGTTTAAGCGTGGCTTGCGCAATCAGTTTATTCAAGGCGTGCAGCGTTTATCAAAGTCCACCAAGAACATGGTGGGCGAGGCTTACACGCTGCGCTATATCCCTGCGCGTGAAGATCTCAACACCATGGAGGTCTTTAAAGATCGCAGCCATCCACAGCGTAAAGGCATTAACGAATGCCCAGAAGGTGCTGTGTTTGTGATTGATAGCCGTAAAGATGCACGCGCTGCCTCGGCAGGTGGCATTTTGGTGGGGCGCCTGATGGCTCGCGGGGTGGCCGGTGTTGTGACGGACGGTGGCTTTCGTGATTCGGCTGAAATCGCAGAGCTCGGCATCCCAGCCTATCATCAACGCCCGTCAGCGCCTACCAACCTAACCTTGCATCACGCGATTGACGTGAATGTGCCAATTGCTTGCGGCGACGCGCCAGTGTTTCCGGGTGACGTGATGGTTGGTGATGGTGATGGCGTGATTGTGTTGCCGGCACATCTGGCAGATGAATTGGCAGCCGAAGCGTTTGAAATGACGATTTTTGAAGACTTTGCGACAGAAGAGGTGAGGGGTGGCCGCTCGATTATGGGCTTGTATCCCAATACCGACCCGCAAACGACGGTTGATTTTCAGGCCTGGCGCAAAAGGACTGGCCGTTGAAGAGTATTGCCGCATTTGCTGAGTTTTCTGCCCCAATAAGTGGGGTAGAGTTGCAGAGCTGAGCGCTCTTGATGCTTTGTTGGTTTGATGGACGGCTCAGCCCCTGCTAACGTGGCGCAGCTTAGGCTTTAAAAGAGGGGGGGGGTGGGGTGAACGACGGGGCTCGAACCCGCGACAACCAGAATCACAATCGGGGACTCTACCCACTGAGCTACGTCCACCACAGAGCGAAGATTCTAGCATGTTTGCGCCCAGTTTGCCCCTTCTGCGGGGCCTCATGTTTTTACTGTAAGACCATTCAATGACCAAATTGCTCGCGCTTCTCTCAGAATACTGGCCACACGTGTTGTTTGCCGTGTCGGGGGTGGCAGGTACGGCCGCTGCGGTGCACGCCGCGATGACTAAGCAAGATGTACGTGCTGCAGTTGCTTGGGTCGGTGTGGCACTGTTTTCGCCTATTTTCGGGGCGGTGCTGTACTTGGTTGCCGGTATCAATCGGGTGCGTAAGCAGCGCATCACCCAGCCACGGGCCGGGACCATTTACGCTGAAGATGTGATTGAACGGGTGTTAGTTCAGGATGTCACCGCTGCGGCGGGCCCACAATTTTCTACCCTTAAAGTCCTAGGCGATCGCGTCAGTCATTTCAAGGTATTGAACTTTAATGAGATTCAGACGCTGCGAGGCGGAGACGAAACGTATCCCGCGATGTTGGCAGCGATTCGCCGTGCCACCCAGTCAATTGCCCTGCAAAGTTATATTTTTGATCACGATGTGTTGGGTGCTGAGTTTGCTCAGGCGCTGATCGAGGCGCAGGCGCGCGGTGTGCAAGTGAGGGTGTTAATTGATGCGGTTGGGTCAAAGTATTCGCGCCCTCCAATTATCCATATGTTGCTCAAAGGTGGCGTAAAAGCCGCGCTGTTTATGCGTCCCTTGTTTGGCCTGCGTTTGGCCTATGCCAACCTGCGCAGCCATCGTAAATTACTAGTGATCGATGGCGTGCATGGCTTTACAGGCGGCATGAATATTCGAGCCGGATTTTTGAGCGCCGTGGCCAAAGCAGAGGTCACACAAGACACGCATTTTGAACTGAAGGGCCCAATTGTGCATCAGTTGATCATCAGCTTTGCACACGACTGGCAGTTCACCACGCAAGAAAAACTCAAAGGTCCTGAGTGGTTTGCCCCTGCCTTAGGCCAACTCACAGAGCGAGGGATACCGATGCGTTGTGTCGCCTCGGGCCCAGATGGCACCTTAGGCAGTACCCACAACATGTTATTGGGTGCCTTATCGGTGGCGCAGCATCATGTGCGTATTCAGTCACCTTATTTTTTGCCCGATCTCGTGTTGATCGCAGCATTGTCGACGGCCGCGCGCAGGGGGATTGTGGTGGATATTGTTGTGCCGGGCGCTAACAATTTGAAATTGGTGAATGCGGCCATGATGGCCCAACTCGATCAGTTGATTTTGACTGGATGCCGAGTCTGGCAAGCCCGAGGCAATTTTGATCACTCTAAATTGTGCACGGTAGACGGAGGGTGGTCTTACGTTGGCTCGTCAAATATTGACCCGCGCAGCTTACGTTTAAATTTTGAGCTTGACCTTGAAGTGTATGACTGCCGTTTTGCCGCAGGGCTTGAAACCCAAATCGATACCGTCATCGCAGGGGCAGAACGGATCACGATCCGAACGTTGCGACGCCAGCCTTTTTGGTTGCGACTGCGCAATAAGGTGGCGTGGTTAGCATCACCTTATTTGTAGAGGGTTGTTTTGCCGCACTTAGGGCTTGCTGAAAAGCATTTTCACTCAGCCTAAGCGCGACAGCACTGATCGTTACTTGCGCCAAGCCTCTCCCTTCAAGACGTGAAGGGGAGCTGAGCGACATTCGATCAAGGAGCCGTGAGCGGATCTACTTTTGGATCAGCCGCTGGCCCCACGCCCGCACCCTTGATGTCGTAGCGCGTCATCGAGTCTCTCACAACGCCTTGCGCTTTCATCTCTTCAACAAAGGTACGCAAAAATAAAGCGGCCTCGGGGCCTTTTGTTTTGGGTACGCCCATCGCCTGATTAATCACCATAAAGCGCTCGGCTAACATCCGAACGCCAGACACACCTTTGGTGTCGGCTTCGAGCTGTTGCTTGACCCCTGCAGCCACTTCAAAACCTTTGTCTAAAAAGCTCGACACCACCACTTGTGACGATGCCACACGTTCGAGCGGCGCGTGCTTTAGATTGCGCGTTAAAAATAAATCATAGGCACTGCCCTTGCCGACAACTACGCGGTTTGTCGCCACGTCAACTTGCTCGTTACGCTGGATGCTTGAGTCAGTACGTACCAAGTAATACCCTTCAATTTGTACGTAAGCGGCAGTAAACGCGATGTCTTTACCGCGCTCGGGGTCGACCGCAAAAAAACCGACATCGGCACGGCCTTCTTCTAGGGTGGCAACCGATTTGCCAGCTGTTTCATTGACGATCAGTTCAACTGGTACGCCCAATTTTTTGCCAAGCTCAAGCGCCAAGTCGATTGATATCCCAAAAGGCTTGCCTTGTGCGTCACGGTTCGCTAACACGGGGTTGCCCATGTTGAGCGAGGCGCGCAGCACTCCGGTTGGGGCAAAGGCTTTGATTAGATCTGCGTGCATAGCTGAAAAATCCTTAGATTTGGGTTGTGTTTGGGCGTAACTCGAATTGCTCAGATTGCAGAGCATGAGCGTAGTCAGAGAGATAGCTGAAAACAATATTCTCATTTTCTTTCCGTTTTTCATTTTTATCCTTTCGCTCTCAAGATCTGCCGATGTGCGTGCCCCACCTATAATAGGGCTTAATAGGTTGCTGTTTTGATCTCTTTCATAAAGTGTAAACAAAAATCATGCAGACTCTCTTTTCAAATTTTTCGATTGCGTCTCGTGCGGTGTTTATGGCGCTGTCGCTGAGCGCGGTTTGCGCAAGCAGCTTGGCGCAGACCAAACCCCCAGGCGCATTTGCGACCGTCAACGGCGTGGCTGTTCCACAGTCTTTGATTGACACAAATGTTAAGGTCAATGTTGCTAAGGGGCAAAAGGATTCGCCCGAGTTACGTCAGGTGATTCAAGACGAACTTGTCAATCGCGAAATTCTTGCGCAAGAGTCGGTCAGGCTCGGCTTAGATAAAACCACCGAGGCGCAAGCCCAGTGGGCGCAAGCGCGTCAGACTTTTCTGGTCGAACTTCTACTCAATGATTACGTAGCGCGCAACCCCATTACTGACGCAACACTCAAAACTGAATACGAACGCCAGATGGCCCAGCTCAAAGATCAGCAGCAATATCTCCTGAGTCTAATTGTGACCTCAACTGAGGATCAAGCTAAAGCTGTTTTAGCTAGACTGCGCAAGGGCGAAGCTTTTGCAAAGCTTGCCACCGAGACGTCTATTGATCCTAGCAAGAAAGATGGGGGCAGTGTGGGATGGGTGTTACCGGCTCAGATATTGCCAGCCATTTCAAACGTGATGGTGAACTTAGCAAAAGGCGCTTTAGCGGCAGCGCCGATTCAAACTTCAGCAGGCTGGAACATACTCAAGCTTGAAGATACCCGCCCGTTTAAAGCGCCTACGTTGGACGAGGCCAAAAACGAGATCCGGCAAGTGCTGGTGCAAAAGCAGCGCTTTGACTACGTTAAAAAACTGCGCGAAAACGCTAAGGTTGTGCAGTAAGGCGTATATTTTTGGTGCTGCCGACTGGAGTCGAACCAGTGACCCACGCCTTAGAAGGGCGTTGCTCTATCCAACTGAGCTACGGCAACATGCGGGGGATTTTAACCTCTTAATAGCCATCGTACTTGCCGCTTGAGTTGATTCTGGCGCTACTGAACCCTTTGAAAAAATAGCTATGTCACAACTGTTTGTGGTGCACCCCGACAACCCTCAGCCCCGCTTGCTCAAGCAGGCGGCGCAACTGCTGCAAGAGGGCGGTTTGGTGGCATTGCCCACTGATTCAAGCTATGCGGTGGTTGCTCGCCTAGACGACAAGGGGGCCGCAGACGCCTTGCGTAAGTTGCGAGGGCTTGACGATCGCCATCATCTGACCATTCTATGTCGCGATCTAGCTGAAATCAGTCAATTTGCGCGCGTCGATAATGTTCAGTATCGGCTGCTTAAGCTGGCAACACCAGGGCCCTGGACCTTTATTCTTGAGGCCTCACGCGAGGTACCTCGGCGTGTTTCGCACCGGTCACGCAAAACCATTGGGATTCGGGTGCCTGCACATCCGGTCACGCTTGCGTTACTCGAACACGCGCAATCCCCGCTCTTGTCTACCACCCTGATCCCTGAAGGCGAAGAACTCGCCCTGACTGACCCCACCGAGATTCGCGAGCGCTATCAACATGCGTTGGCTGCCGTGATCGACGCGGGCGCCTGTGCACTCGAGGCGACCACGGTGATTGACCTAACGACCTCACCCCCCGAGGTGGTGCGGCGAGGCCGTGGCGATCCAAGTGTGCTTGGGCTTGATTGAAAATTTCATGGTGTCAGTGACGTGAGGCCCTATTGAGCGCCCATAAACCTCTACAATCGCAGTATGGAAGACCTGATTCGAACTCTGACCCTTTACGCCTTGCCCGTGCTCTTGGCGATCACCTTGCATGAGGCCGCGCATGGTTATGTCGCTAAACTCTTTGGTGACCCAACGGCCTCTCTAGCAGGGCGGGTCAGCCTAAATCCGATTCGCCATATTGACCCGATTGGCACAATCGCGGTCCCTGTTGGCATTTTGGCGATGTCAAGTCTCTTTGGCGGTGGGTTTTTGTTTGGTTGGGCTAAACCGGTGCCGGTCGATTTTGGTCGCTTGCGGCGCCCCAAGCAAGACATGCTGTGGGTGGCCCTAGCCGGCCCTGCAGCGAATCTTTTGATGGCAATTTTGTGGGGAATTGCCTTGCGGTTACTGTTTGAGGCAGGCGAGCGAAGCGGTTTTTGGTTTCAAATGGCACAGGTCGGTATCCATATCAATTTAGTGCTTATGGCCTTGAATTTATTGCCTATTTTGCCCTTAGACGGGGGGCGGGTGTTGTTTAGTTTGCTGCCAAATCGGCTGGCCTGGCAATACGGTCGCGCCGAACCCTACGGCCTGTTGATCGTGATTGCGTTGTTGGCGACCAACGTACTCAATACCCTGCTGAATCCCTTGGTGGCGCTGGGTGAACAAGTTGTTCGTCTTTTTTTATAGTTCGTCCCGCAATCCGGTAAACTGTCTTACTCACTTCGTATAGGTGCTTTTGCGCCTTGACTCGCCTTCTGGATCCATTCATGGCCACGATCTCGACTTCTAAAGTACCCCAATTCATGGGCAGCATGGTTGCCTTGGTGACACCGATGCACCCTGACGGCAGCCTCGACTATAAAAGCTTCAAAGCACTGATTGACTGGCACGCCCAAGAGGGCACCGACGCGCTGGTGATTGTCGGTACCTCTGGCGAATCACCCACGGTAAACGTTGACGAGCACGCTGAACTCATTCGCGTTGCAGTTGAGCACTCTGCGGGTCGAATCCCTGTGATTGCCGGTGTAGGTGCCAACTCAACAAGCGAGGCAATCCACCTTGCCGAGCACGCCCGTAGCGTAGGCGCGCATGCCGGGCTATCGGTGGTGCCCTACTACAACAAGCCTTCTCAAGAGGGCATGTATCAACATTTCAAAGCTGTACAAGAGGCGGTTGATCTGCCCACGATTTTGTACAATGTGCCAGGCCGCACGGTAGCTGATCTGGCGCACGACACAGTGCTGCGTCTGGCTCAAGTGCCCGGCGTCATCGGGATTAAAGATGCGACTGGTGATATTGGTCGCGGAGCGTTACTGATTCGCGATTTGCCCTCTGACTTTCTGGTGCTGAGTGGAGACGACGCAACTGCGGCGGCGTTAATTTTGCTAGGTGGTCGCGGCAACATCTCTGTCACCGCTAATATTGCACCGCGCGCCATGCACGAGATGTGCAGCGCTGCACTGAAGGGCGACGTGTCAACTGTCAAGCGCTTAAATAATTTACTAGGGCCTTTGAACAAGCTATTGTTTGTTGAAGGCAACCCTGTTCCAGTTAAGTGGGCGTTGGCCCAGATGGGGCGTATTCCTTCCGGGATTCGCCTGCCTCTGGTTCAACTTAGCGCTCAATTTCAAGCTCCTTTGCGAGCTGCAATGTCAGAGGCGGGGTTGCTCTAAATGAAAAGTTTGTTGAACAAAAAGTGCGGTGTAGTGGCCGCTCTAATTGCTACGGTGTTGTTGTTGAGTGGTTGTAATAGTTTGCGGTCTGTCATGAGCGGTGATGACGCCATTGATTACAAAAGCGTGGTTCGCACCGATCCGCTCAGTATTCCGCCTGATTTGACACAGGCTTCAAACGACCCACGCTATCGATCGCCTACCGCAGGCACCACAACCTTCTCGCAATATCAGCAGGCGCAAACTAGCGGCAGGGGCGTGCCCAATGCTGCCCAGTCTGGCGTGCTGCCAACCCGCAGTGACATGCGTGTGATGCGTGATGGTGAACTGCGTTGGCTGACTGTTGATATGGCGCCCGAAAAAGTGTTCTCGATGACCGCTGACTTTTGGACAGAATCTGGTTTTACGCTTGAGGTCACTGACCCCAAGGCGGGTTTGCTCGTGACGAACTGGGCTGAAAATCGCGCAAAAATCCCAGAGAGCTGGCTGCGGCAAGCGTTGGGCTCAATGCTTGACAACCTGTGGGACAGCGGCACACGCGATAAGTTTCGCACGCGTATCGAGCGGGTAGGCTCGCGCACTGAGGTCTATATTTCGCACCGCCACATGGAAGAGGTCGCTCGAATTAACCAAGCTGAATCCGAGGTGCGTTGGGCCAACGCCAAAGAAGATCCGGGCTTGAACGCTGCGATGTTGGCTCGGCTGATGGTGTATTTGGGTGAAGATGTTGATGGCGCACGTAAAAAAATGGCGCAATCAAATCCTGGTGCACAAGAGCCTAAAGTCAGCGCGCCGTCTGATGACAAGGCCATGTTGGTAGTCGCAGAACCCTTTGATCGCGCTTGGCGCCGTGTTGGTGTGGCGTTGGATTCGGGTGGTTTCACCGTTGACGATCGTGATCGTTCCACGGGCGATTTCTTCGTGCGTTATGTTGATACCGACACTGGCGAAAAGCGTGAAGAGCCCAGCTTCTTTAGTCGCTTGTTTGGCGGCAAAGATCCTGCTAAAGCGCCTACGCTGCGTATTCATCTGGTTCAGCAGGATAACCAGACGCAAATTACGGTGCTTGATGCGCAGGGCGTGCGTGACACCAGCGCCACGGCACAGCGCTTACTGAGTGTGTTGAGCAGCAAGATGTAAGGTCGTTCATTCGCTAGACAAAAAACGACGGTCTTGGCCGTCGTTTTTTTTTAAACATTTGATAAAGGGCACGCACTCGCCGTTTGCCGACTTTTTGTGCGACTTACGCCAACAGACATGTTGACTTACCTGAGACGGTGCATGTTTACGCATGACACGCACGCACCCTTTTGTTGCAGCGGCATGTACCAAAATGGTGCATTTTTTATTTTTTGCGATTACGCCTGCTGTTGCCAAACAATTCTCTTTGCATCTCGTTCAAAGATTCGTCATGATGGTGTTTTAATTGAATAACAAACAACTATCTACTTTGTGTGATTGATGCATCCCGGTGATCAGCGACATTGGTCTAGTGATTCAGACCCCTCAGGCCACTCTGCGGTTGAGTCGGCGCTCGCGTCCTGGACAGCACGTCTTGCGCTTGACTTCAACTTAGATCCTCATCAGCCTCAACTTAAGACTCGGCTCAATCATCAGCACCTTGGGCCCTTGCGAATTCAAAAAGCCTTGTACCCAGAAGGTGCTTCACCTTGTCACGCGATCATCGTGCACCCGCCCGGCGGTATCGCGGGCGGTGATCGACTTGAAGTATTGATCAATAGTCAGCCAGGTAGCCATGGTTTGGTCACCACGCCCTCTGCAGCAAAGTGGTACGGCGCAAATGCTTCGCTCGAGGCTTCGCAATTGATCGATATTGACTTGCAGGGTGCCTTCGAGTGGTTGCCACAAGAAACCATTGTGTTCAATCGTGCGCGTGTGCGTTCTGATATTGATATCAGGGTGGGTAAGCATGGGGCAATGTTAGGTTGGGATCACCTCATCTTTGGTCGCCAAGCCTCTGGCGAATCTTTCGCTGAAGGTCACTTTCGCCAATCGCTAAACATCCACATTGAGGGGCAGCTGGTTTGGCACGACCGCTTGGCCTTGGTGGGCGATGACGCGTTGTTTGCCTCGCCAATCGGCCTGCGCGGGTATTACAGCTGCGCAACGCTATGGGCGATTTTGCCCGTGTCTAAAACGTTTACCGAAGCAACCATGCAAACCTTGCGCGAGCAGTCTGCGCAGTTGGCCTGGACGCTTCTTCACCCTCGCTTATTGGTGGGCCGGCTGTTAGCCGAACCGCGTCAACTTAAGTTTTTATTACAAGACGCTTGGGCGCAATTGCGCCCGGTCGTGCTTGGTTTGCCAGCTGTCGCGCCACGTTTGTGGGCGACTTGATGATTGAGATAATAAAAGTTGTTAAGGAGTAATTATGGATCTGACACCACGCGAAAAAGACAAACTGTTAATTTTTACGGCGAGCTTGCTCGCCGAGCGTCGCCGAGCACGTGGCCTGAAACTCAATGTGCCCGAAGCGATCGCCATGATTTCAGCGGCCATCATGGAAGGCGCGCGCGACGGCAGAACGGTCGCTGAACTGATGAGCGAAGGCCGCAATATTTTGACTCGACAAGATGTGATGGAAGGCGTTTCTGAAATGATCCCCGACATTCAAGTCGAGGCGACGTTTCCGGATGGCACCAAACTTGTCACGGTGCATCAACCTATTCAGTAGTCATTCGCGTTGTTGTTGTTCTCGCGTTGAAACGCGAGATTTTATGGAGAAAAAGATGAGCACCACAACAATGATTCCGGGCGAGATGATCGTTGCCCCAGGTGAAATTGAAATTAATGTTGGCCGTACCTTGACTAAAGTGCTGGTCGCCAACACCGGCGATCGGCCGGTGCAGATCGGCTCGCACTATCACTTTGCTGAAACCAACGCGGCCCTGCGCTTTGATCGCGCGCAGGCCACTGGGTTTCGCTTAAATATACCGGCGGGTACCGCCGTACGTTTCGAGCCAGGTCAAGAACGCGAGGTTGAACTTGTTGCCTTAGCGGGTGATCGGCTGGTGTATGGTTTTAGAGGTTTGGTAATGGGGGCACTCGACAAATGAAGATTTCAAGACAAGCGTACGCTGAGATGTACGGCCCCACCACGGGTGATCGAATTCGCCTGGCCGATACGGCCTTGTTTGCGATGGTTGAAAAAGATTTCACCATCTATGGCGAAGAGGTGAAGTTTGGTGGCGGCAAGGTGATTCGCGATGGCATGGGTCAGTCGCAGCGCATGAGTAAAGATTGCGTGGATACCGTGCTGACCAATGCGTTGATCATCGACTACTGGGGCATCGTCAAGGCCGATATCGGCATTAAAAATGGACGTATCTCGGGTATCGGCAAAGCCGGTAACCCAGATATCCAACCGGGCATCACGATTGTTGTCGGGCCTGCCACTGAAGTGATCGCAGCCGAAGGCATGATCGTCACGGCCGGTGGTATCGATAGCCATATCCATTTGATCTGCCCGCAACAAATCGAAGAGGCCTTGAGTTCAGGTGTGACCACCATGATTGGCGGCGGCACGGGCCCCGCGACCGGCACCTTTGCGACCACCGTCACACCGGGCCCCTGGCATTTGGCGCGCATGCTGCAGGCAATGGAATCCTATCCTATCAATATCGGTTTGCTGGGCAAGGGTAACGTGTCGGTGCCAGGCCCCTTGCACGAACAGATCGAAGCCGGTGCCGTCGGCTTGAAGTTGCACGAAGACTGGGGCAGTACGCCCGCTGCAATCGATAATTGCTTAAGCGTGGCTGACGAAACCGATACGCAAGTGGCGATTCACACCGACACCTTGAACGAATCAGGTTTTGTCGAGGCGACGATTGAGGCGATTAAAGGGCGTGTGATTCACACTTATCACACTGAAGGTGCGGGCGGTGGCCATGCGCCTGACATCATCCGCATTTGTGGCGAGTCGAATGTGTTGCCCTCGTCAACCAATCCGACACGGCCGTTCACGATCAACACGCTGGATGAGCATCTTGATATGTTGATGGTGTGCCATCACCTAGATGCCTCAATCGCCGAAGACATTGCGTTTGCCGAAAGCCGCATTCGCCGCGAGACCATTGCCGCTGAAGATATTTTGCACGATATTGGCGCGTTTTCGATGATCTCGTCAGACAGTCAAGCGATGGGGCGTGTGGGCGAAGTGATTATGCGAACCTGGCAGACCGCACACAAAATGCGCGAGCAACGTGGCTCAATGAGCGAGGCAGGTTTTTCAGATCCGTCAACCAGCGACAATGCGCGTATCAAGCGTTACATCGCCAAGTACACGATCAACCCCGCGATTACGCATGGCATGGCCAAAGAGATCGGGTCGATCGAGGTGGGTAAGTTTGCCGACTTAGTGTTGTGGCGCCCAGCCTTTTTTGGTGTCAAACCTTCGACTGTGATTAAGGGTGGTCAGATTACGATGGCCGCAATGGGTGACCCGAACGCGTCTATCCCTACACCACAGCCCGTGCATTTCAGACCACAGTTTGGCGCCGCACAAAGTGCGATTGCGACCAGTTGCATTACCTTTATGTCGGGCATTGCGATTGACAAAGGTTTACCAGCTGATTTGGACTTAAAGCGTCACGTTGCCGCGGTGCAGGGCATGCGCAGCTTGACTAAGGCTGATATGAAGTTAAACGCCGCAACGCCCAAAATCACCGTTAGCCCTGAAAACTACAAAGTTTTTGCGGATGGTGTCTTGCTTGATTGCCCACCGGCTAAGACTTTGCCTATGGCGCAGCGGTACTTTTTGTTTTAGGAAGACTGAACGTCGACTTGCTTGTCTATGACCGATCAAAGTGTCTTTTCAGGTAAATATGTGATTCAGGACTCGCTTGAGCTTAGGGCAGCAAAGTTTTTTACATTGGATGGTAGCGATGAGTTTAACGGTTGAAACAGTGCGTTGCTGTGTGGCATTGGTGAGGGCGTAGCATGGCAATCATGTTAAACGCGCGCCGCGCGCACGATGATCCGCAGTTGCGCAGCGACAGCGCGGCCTGGCCAGAACCCTGGCCTGTGCTTGAACTGACGCTCGAAGATCGCCAGCGCTGGCGTTTGGCTGCGATGTTGCCCAATGGCCGCGCCGTGGCCGTGATCTTGCCGCGTACCGAGCCTATGCAGCATGGTGATGTCTTGTGTGGCGAGCAGGGTGAGCGCGTGGTGGTACAGGCTGCAGTCGAAGAGCTCTTTTGTATTCAGGCGAATAATCCGTTTGAGTTGATGCGTATTGTTTATCACCTGGCCAATCGCCACGTGCGAGCCATGCTCACGACAGAGGCGGTCTGGATCCAGCCTGATCCTGTGCTTGCGGAGATGGTGCGGCGCTTGGGTGGCACGGTAACGGTGGTGCAACAAGCTTTTATCCCTGAGGGGGGGGCCTATGCTGCAGGGCAGGGCGGTGGGCATCAGCACCACCATCATGCAACTGAGTGTGGTGTTGAAGAACACGACCAAGCCATGGGTAACCTTGGCGAAGAGCTCTCAATCGCCGCGCACGCGCGCGCAAAGTCGTGAGGAGCCTCACTCAAACCCAGTCGTTGCTGGCCGCCTTGCACCTGGCTAGCCCCGCCTTGCCTGTCGGTGGCTTTGCCTACTCTCAGGGTTTAGAGCAGGCGATTGAAGATCGTTGGGTCACTCAAGTTGAGCAAGCCTATGTTTGGATTCGCGACGTACTACTCTTGAATTTGGCGCGCCAAGAGCTACCGTTGTGGTTGGCGTGCCACCGTGCGGTATTGCAACAGGATTGGTCTGCCTTGGCCACCGCCAATCAAGAGCTTTATGCCCTGCGCGAAACCGCTGAGTTCAGGCTTGAGTCTGTGCAGATGGGGCACTCGATGACTAAGTTGTTTGCGCAGTGGCCTCAAGGGGTCGCGCTTAATGCATTATCGATCGAACAATGGACATACCCCGCGTCTTACGCTGCCTTAGCGGCGATCTCTGGCATAGATGAGACGATGGCCTTGACCGCCTATTTGTGGAGCTGGGTTGAAAACCAAGCGCTCGCGGCGGTCAAGATTATCCCCTTGGGGCAAATTGATGGGCAGATTTTGCTGCATCGCTTAAAAGGCGATGTCGAACGCGCGACTGAAATTGCGCGTTCTACCGACCCCGCGCATGCAGGTTCGGCGGCCTTTGGTTTGGCACTTGCAAGCGCCAGACATGAATCGCAATACAGTCGTTTGTTCAGAAGTTAAATTTTTTGTAGTTGTCACTATTTTAGGATTGCACGATGAATGCTTCTACTCAAACAAATCCCCTACGAGTTGGTATTGGTGGCCCCGTTGGCTCAGGCAAAACTACACTCGTTGAAGTTTTATGCAAACGCATGCGTGATCAATACAAACTGGCTGTGGTGACCAACGATATCTATACCAAAGAAGACGAGCGTTTGCTGGTGGCTGCCGAAGCCCTGACCGCTGATCGCATCATGGGTGTTGAAACTGGTGGTTGTCCGCATACAGCGATTCGTGAAGATGCCTCAATTAATCTTGAAGCGATTGATCGCATGCAAAAGCGTTTTCCTGATTTGGATTTAATTTTTATCGAATCGGGTGGCGATAATTTGGCAGCAACCTTTAGCCCAGATTTATCTGATTTAACAATTTACGTGATCGATGTGGCTGGCGGCGAAAAAATCCCTCGTAAAGGTGGCCCCGGCATTACGCGTAGCGATTTGTTAGTGATTAACAAAACGGACTTAGCTCCTTACGTGGGGGCCAACCTGGACGTGATGCGCCACGACACCGCCCGCATGCGCGCAGATCGCCCTTGGGTGATGACAAACCTCAAAACCGGTGATGGTCTAGACGAGGTGATCAAATTTATCGAGAAGGCAGGGTGCTTGACTGCGAAGTGAGCTACCACATCGAGCTCATACTTTGCGTTATTTCATTTTGTCTAGCTTCAAGTCAGGAAGTATTAGTATGAGCAGGATCGTTATACAAAGAAAAAATAGTGTTCCAACGTCAAGTAAAAAGCCTTTGACGAATCGGCAAGGGGAAGTCAAATATTTGTCTCGCTTAGAACAAGACTCATTCAAACCGGCTGTCGAGGTGTTGTCTGACAGCCTGTTAAAGATCTTAAAGAGAAACTATCGGCGCACCAAATGAATCCACCCAGCCGACAGCCATTCTGTGAGCGTATCAACCGCTTCAGGCGTTAATTTTTGTGCGGCAGGGTCAGCGCCTGATAGTTCGCGAGCGTCGGCCAAAATCTTTAGGCCTGCTTCGGCGACCACGGGCGCGACCTCTCCATTAATAAACAGGTGCTTGCCGCAGTACAACATGCGTGTGCGGCGATCAAGCGCCCAGTGTGTGAAGGGTGCGTCTTGATTTTGCGCGACCGCGTTATCAGACTTGCCGTCGCGCATCGTATCGCCATCAATGTCACCATCGCCACTATCGTTACTGTGATCACCATCATCACCATAGTCACTATCAAACACCGCCGCCTGATTCGGCTCAGTCAGCCAGCATCCTAAAAATCGCTGTGCCAGTGCTGCATTAAATTGGATCTTAGATACCGCTTGCACTGCGGCATCAATCAAGCCGTCTGGGATTTCAGCGGGGTGTGCGCTAGCATGTTGCCCCGCGTCGCGATACAGAGCGTCAAGCTTTGGGCCGGGTAAGGGTGGCTCGCCGTATGGCCCACTCGCTAGTCCCGCACGCGCCACGATTTGATCCGCGGCGGCTTCGAGCATGCCGCGGGCCAAGGCAGCCTGATCGGGTGCCCGAAAGCCGATTGAAATCGTCATGCAATCATTATCAAGTGCCACACCATCGTGCGCCGCCTGTGGTGGTAGGTACAGCATATCGCCAGGATCTAAAACAAACTCTTCTTCAGGGATAAAGTTTTGTAATATTTTGAGCGATAAGTCAGGGATCAGTGTGAGGTCGCGTTGCTGACTAATTTGCCAACGCCGGCGACCTTGACCTTGTAATAAAAATACATCGTAGCTATCAAAGTGTGGGCCCACACCGCCGCCTAGGGTCGCCAAGCTGATCATCAAATCATCTAAGCGTGCATCAGGTACAAAGCGAAACTGATTCATTAAGGCGCAGGCGGCGTCGTCTTGGATATCGACACTTTGCACTAACAGCGACCAGTCGGGCTCTGAAGCCTTTGGTAAACGCGCAAAGGGGCCCCGATCCATTTGCCATTGACCTTTTTCGCGCCACACCAGGCGCGATTCGACATCATCGCGGCGGCTCATTTTTTTTAGCGCGGCAGCAGAGACTGGCGGTTTGAAACCGGCAAACGCCTGTCGAATCACTAGCGGCTTTCGCTGCCAGTAAGTTTTCATGAACTGGGTGGGCGTCAAACCACCAAGCAAAGCGAGAGGTTTATTTGGATTCATGATGTGTAGCCTGTTCTCAGTGCGTGGTCTGCCGTTCGTATCTGCGCAAGATAGGTGCGTAGCGCAAATTGAATACGAAGCGAATCAAAGCTGCAGTTTTTTAAGTTGATATAACGCCTCAAGCGCCTCGCGCGGACTTAAGGTATCAGGGTCAAGGGCAGCCAAAGCCTGTTGCAAAGCCTCTTGCGCTTCGCTGATTTCAGCCGCAGCAGCGGCTTGCGCCTCGGCATCCACCACTTCGCCAAACAGCCCGAGTTGCGCCGTCGGCGCACCTTGCGCTTCAAGCCGCTCAAGCTCGCGCGTCGCGTGGCGAATCACCGCCTGTGGGATACCCGCACGTTGCGCGACTTGAATCCCGTAGCTGCGGCTGGCAGGGCCATCTTTGACCTCGTGTAAAAACACAATACCTGAGGGTGATTCGGCCGCAGCAAGATGCACGTTAGCAGTATTCGCTTGCTCGCTAGGCATCCGGGTGATTTCAAAATAGTGCGTCGCAAATAGCGTCAGTGCACGGTTATGCGTGACCAAGCGTTGCGCAATCGACCAGGCCAAGGCTAAGCCATCATAGGTCGAGGTACCGCGCCCAATCTCATCCATCAGCACCAAACTTTGCGCTGAACTCGAAGCCAAAATAGCCGCCGCTTCAATCATCTCCATCATAAAGGTCGAGCGCCCGCCGGCTAAATCATCGGCTGCGCCAATACGTGTAAAGATCCGATCAAGCGGCCCAATCGAAGCGCTTTGCGCGGGAACAAAGCTGCCGACGCGCGCTAATAGTGCGATGAGCGCAACCTGCCGCATGTAGGTTGATTTGCCGCCCATATTCGGGCCGGTAATCACAAGCAAAGCGCGGTGCGGATTTAACGAACAACTGTTTGGTGTAAAGCGTTCGATCGCGCGCTCAACCACGGGGTGACGACCCAAAGTGATTTCAATGGCTGTGTGCGCAAGCAGTGTTGGTGCCACCCATTGATGATGCTGGGCGTGATGTGCCAGTGAAACCAACGCGTCAAGTTCAGCGCAGGCTGCGGCGCACTGCGCCAGTTGTTTGACTTGCGCAGTGAGTTGCTCAAGCAATTGCTCGAACAGCCATTTTTCGCGGGCAAGCGAACGGTCTTGTGCGGATAAGACTTTGTCTTCCCAGGATTTGAGTTCGGGCGTGATGTAGCGTTCGGCGTTTTTAAGTGTCTGGCGCCGACGGTAATCATCAGGCACTTTTTCGGACTGTGCGCGACTGACTTCAATAAAAAATCCGTGCACGCGATTAAATTCAACCCGTAGCGTGGCGATGCCTGTGCGGGCGCGTTCGCGCGCTTCAAGCTCAAGTAAAAAGGCGCCGTTATCGGTTGAGATTGCGCGCAGCTCATCAAGCTCTGCATCAAAGCCCGTGGCGATCACGCCGCCGTCACGCGCTAAGGCGGCGGGTTCTAAGGAAATGGCGCGCGTTAATAACTCTTGCAAGCCTTCGGGTGGGGTGAGGGCTTGTGCGAGAGCTTGCAAGCGTAGTGTGGTGTTCGTTACATTCGCTTGAGTTGTTGCATACGTGGAATGCGCATGCTCTTGTTGTAATGCAGTAGCAGAGTGAACCGACGGTGGCGCTGCTTCAGCAGTTGTTAAAAGTTCAGACGCCTGCGATGGTGTCAGCGCTGAAAGCACTTGCTGCTGCACCGCCGGTAACGCGCTTAAGGCATCACGCAAGCTGGCAAGTTCGCGCGGGCGTACTGACAGCAGCGCAATACGCGTAGCGATACGTTCAAGATCGGGTAGCTTGTTAAGTTCAGTGCGCAGTACTTGAAGTAGTGGCTTGGCGTGCAGCAATTCACTGCGCTGCGCACTGGCCGCCATCAAACTGCCGATTGCCTGTTGTCGCTCAAGCACCGGCGCATTGTCACGCAAGGGGTGATGCAACCACCTGCGCAACAACCGGCTGCCCATCGGGGTGCAACAGTTATCCAAAATCGAAAATAAAGTGGGTGCTTCTTCACCAGAAAGAGTACGCGTTAACTCAAGATTGCGACGCGTCGCTGGGTCCATCAATACGTACTGACTTGCCCGATCGGCCACCAGCGTCTGCACATGCGATAGCGCGTGCGCCTGAGTGCGCCCCGCGTAACGTAATAACGCCCCAGCCGCGCATAACGCAGTGGGTAGATCATCCACATCAAAGCCTGAAAGCGATTCAGTTTTAAAGTGCGCCAGCAGATGCGCCTGGGCCTGCTCGGCCTCAAAATGCCAGGGTGGTATCTTAGTGGCTGCGCAATGCAGCGTTAGATCAAGTTGTGCATCGTCGGCAAGAATGATTTCGGCGGGATCAATGCGGTGCAGTTCAGAATCAAGCGCTTCAGCGGCGCACTCAGAAAGCTTGAATTCGCCGCTTGCCAGATTCAGCCAGGCCACGCCAGCGCGTTGCGCCTTATTACCTTTGCGTGGCACAAACACTGCGGCCACACAGCGATCGGCCTTTGAGGGTAACAACGCTTCGTCAGTGAGTGTGCCCGGCGTAACAATACGCACGATCTTGCGCTCGACTGGGCCTTTACTTGTGGCGGGGTCACCAATTTGCTCGCAGATCGCTACCGAGACACCTTGCGCAACCAACTTAGCCAAGTATTGCTCGGCTGCGTGGTACGGCAAGCCTGCCATCGGGATGGGCACCCCATTTGACGACCCACGCCGCGTGAGCGTTAAACCCAGCAGCTTCGCACCGCGCTCAGCGTCTTCATAAAACATCTCATAGAAGTCACCCATGCGGTAAAGCAGCAGCAACGGCCCGGCCTCAGCCTTCAGACGCAGGTATTGCTGCATCATCGGTGTGTGTTCGGCTAGTTCTTTTTCAGGCAGAGTCAAATGTGATGTCCGTTGAAATTGTTTTTGTCGTTAAAGAAACATCATGCCGATATCAGCCAACAGCTAGCTTGACTGGTTTGCCGATGCGACTGAGCATTTCAACTAAAGTATCTATGGTGAACTTACATGTTTTGCTATTTACCACATCTGATACGCGCGGGCGCGAAACCATCAGAATCTCGGCTGCTTCAGCTTGTTTGAGGTGATGATCGCTAATCCAGACAGATAGCTCGGTCATCAGTTGTTGCTTTAGAAGTTGGGTGTCATTGATCTGTTTGCGAGACGCCGCCTGCAAACGCCTGGCTTCGGCGGGTGTGAAGCCAAGTTCCAGAAAGAGGTTCGCACCAGACTTCGTGACGTGTCGGATCTCTGTGTCGATTTTCATGTTGTTGACTTTCTCGCGTTGACTACGGCACGATAGCGTGCCTCGGTAATGTTCTTGTCCTGCTTAGTCGTTGTCTGTGCCTTCTTTTGAAAGCAATGTAAGACATAGATTACTTCTTCAAATTTGGCAACATACATGACACGATAGCTACCACCACTTTCACGTAGGCGGATTTCTTTAGTACCCGCACCAACAACATCGAACGGTTTCCAATCGTCTGGATCTAAACCAACTTGAATCTTGCTTAACTGAAATCCAGCAGCGCGCCGTGCTTCATCTGGAAACGCTAGTAGATCACTGTAACTTGATCCTAACCAGCGAATGTCTTTTTCGTGATTCATTACAAACCTTGTATAAAATTTTATACGCGCCCAATACGGAAGTCAAGCTTTAGGATTACGGCGGGCGATGTCGCTAAGCTTAGGACGATGCGACCTGTAGCCGAGTATGACATTGCTTTTTTTGCTCCTGCACGGGCGTGATGACAAGTTTGTCCGGTCAGGCTCTGCGTACCTGAATAACAGGCCGTTGTTCTGGCTTTCGATTTTGTGAGAATGGTTCAGTCGAGGTGTAAAAACCAAGGACTGGACGTGCACCACTTATAATTCGCAAGTTAAATAAACTAAGCGATAGGAGTCACATCATGGCGCTATTTAAGTCCGCACGTTCTGCTGCGCTGTTAGCCTGTAGTTTGCTTGGCCCGTTGGGGATGATGTCGAGTCCGGTTCAAGCCCAAACCCCCTTCCCAACTAAATCCGTGCGGATTGTGGTTGGGTTCTCAGCAGGTGGTTCGACAGATGTGCTTGCCCGTATCTTGGCTAAAGGCATGACCGAAGATCTTGGTCAAAGTTTTGTCGTTGAAAACAAACCCGGTGCGGGCAGCAATATTGCGGCCGAACTCGTTGTGCGCTCACCGGCCGATGGGTATACCCTGTTGATGATTGCAGTGACCAATGCGATCAATCAAACGCTTTATCCAAATTTAAAATTTGATGTGATCAAAGACTTTAGCCCGGTTGGTTTGGCAGCTAAGGTGCCAAACATGCTTGTGATTTACCCCAAGCTGCCTATTAATAGCGTCAAAGAATTAATCGAGTACGCCAAGAAAAATCCTGGCACTTTAAATTTTGCCTCGTCGGGTGCGGGCACCTCGATTCATATGACGGGCGAGTTGTTCAAACTGAAAACTCAACTCGATATTTCCCATATCGCCTACAAGGGTAGTACGCCCGCACTGACTGACTTAATCGGTGGGCAGGTCCAGATGATGTTCGATAATATGCCAACGGCCTGGCCGATGGTGCAAGCAGGTAAATTGCGTGCGCTAGCGATCACCTCGCCTAAGCGTTCGCCCGCAGCGCCCGATGTCCCCACCCTAGACGAATCGGGTTTTCCGGGCTTTGACGTGTCTTCGTGGTTTGGCTTGGCGGCACCCGCAGGTACGCCCAAAGAGGTCGTTGCTAAGCTAAACGTTTCAATGAATAAAGTCTTGAGCAATCCTGAGATTCAAAAGCGCTTGGATGACCTTGGTGCAACAAACGGTGCGGGTACGGTCGAACAATTCGATCAGTTTTTGAAGTCGCAAACCGAGAGTTGGGGTGTTGTCGTTAAAAGCGCTGGCGCGAAGGCTGAGTAAACACTCAGACGAGCTTTTTATTCGTCAACCAGCTTATTCAAGCGTTGCGCATCAAGGGGTGCAGTTTGCCCTTTGACCTGCGAGCCCATCGCTTCGATGGTTTGGCAAAGCTGAGCGATCCGAGCATCTTGCGCTGCTGCATGATTGATAAGTTCGTGCAAAACTTTGACTAAAGGGTCACCTGCACCTGGGTCAACTGCATACGCGGTGAACCCTGCCGAGTCGTTCGTTGACTGACCTGAGGTGACCGAGCCCGAAGCGGGTGCCCCTTTGTCGAGCAAGGCTTTCAGTGGCGCCGCATCCCAACCCGTATCGCAGGGCGATAAGGGGGTTGCGGTAGACTGTGGCGCAGTCGCATGCGCTACCTGAGGCTCGGCTGCCTGCGCATTGGCCGCTGTGGCTTCGGGTGAATCTTGTTTAGCCTCAATCAAACGCGCAGGGTTACCCACCGCCGTCGCGCCAGCAGGCACTGGCTTGACGACCACCGCATTCGATCCAATCCGTGCGCCATCACCAACCGTGAACCCACCCAGCACTTGCGCGCCTGCACCGACCACAACCCCCTTACCCAGCGTTGGATGGCGCTTGGCGCCTTTGTAGAGCCGTGTGCCACCTAAGGTGACGCCTTGATAGATGGTGCAGTCGTCGCCGATCTCGGCGGTTTCGCCAATCACCACGCCAAACCCATGATCGATAAACACACGGCGACCAATCGTGGCGCCAGGGTGGATTTCGATGCCAGTCAGGATTCGACCTAGGTGCGAAATAAAGCGCCCAAGCCAAAACCACTGCGCCACCCATAGCCGATGTGCAATGCCGTGTACCACGATGGCATGCAAGCCTGGATAACACGTGATGACCTCGAGCTTGCTGCGCGCAGCGGGGTCACGCTCGAGGATACAGGCAATATTTTCGCGAAGTTTGTTCAGCATAAAGGCGATGGTAGATCAAAGATGACTTCGGGCGGCGATTAACCGGATCACGAAGGGGGTTTCGTGCGGCGAGCGGTGTCGACCATCGCTGTGCACACGCCTCGCCACATATCAACCTCGTCAACCGTCAGGTCGTTACGATTAAAAAAGTGCTGCATGCGCGGCATCAATTTCTTAGGGTGGGCCGGATTTAAAAATTCAACCGCGATTAAGGCCTCTTGCCAGTGCGCCAGTAAGGCTTGAAGCGCCTGACTACTGGCAGGGCGGCTGCCTGGGGGTTTGGACGGTTCAGGCAAGGCGTTGATATTCAACGCATTATTGGGGTTAGCCGCGAGCGCCATGACCGTTGCCCGGCTAAGCGGCGACACCGCTTGACCTGCCTCAAGGCCGAGTAGGGCGTAGCGCAACTCAAAAGCGCCTAACTGCATAGCCTGGGCGACGTTTAGAGAGCTATACAAAGGGTTGGCAGGGATGGTGCAGGCCCGATGGCACAAGCTCACCTGCTCGTTGGTGAGGCCTGAGCGCTCAGTACCCACCACAAGGGCGATACGGCCTTGTGGGTGCTCGCGCAGGTGCTCGCGAGCCAGTTGCGCGGCCTGCCGGATATTGCACACCGGCGGGCCTAGATCGCGGGCCCGGGCGGTTAAGGCAAAAGACAAGGTGACAGGTTCAAGGGCTTGGCTGAGGGTGGCATAGGTTTGGGCACGTTCTAGAACATCTGAGGCGCCACTGGCCAGCGCTTTTGCGTCGGGCTCGAGCGTCATATTGGGTAGTTTTGGGGCAACCAGCACCAGCTCGTCAAAGCCCATGGTCTTGATTGCACGGGCCGCCGAACCGACGTTTCCGGGGTGGCTGGGCTCGGTCATGATGAAGCGAACACGAGAAAAATCCAGAGTCATCTAAAATCCCTGTTTAGCCTAATTAATAAAGCACCCTTTATGCACCCGATGCTTAATACCGCCATCAAGGCGGCCCGGCGCGCCGGCACCATTATCAACCGCGCAAGCCTAGACTTAGATCGCCTTCAAGTCGCCCGTAAAGGGCCACGCGATTATGTCACGGAAGTCGATCGTCTCGCCGAAGACGAGATTATCAGCCTTTTGAGTACTGCTTATCCAGAGCACACCTTTTTAGCCGAAGAGTCTGGCCAGCACGGCGAGACGCCCGAGGGCGAGCTTGCTGAAAACGAATGGGTGATTGATCCCATTGATGGCACCACCAACTTTATTCACGGGTTTCCCAACTACGCGATTTCAATTGCACTGCGTCAACGTGGGCAAGTGATGCATGCTGTCATTTATGATCCGTCGCGTAACGAGATGTTTACGGCGAGTCGTGGTGGCGGTGCATTTTTAAATGACCGCCGTATGCGCGTCACCGCACAAACCAAATTTCACGATGCCTTGCTCGGTGCGCGTTGGCCCGGTTCAGTTGGCCCCGACGATTTATCGGCACCGCGTTATCTTGAAATGGCACGCGGGTGCGCAGGAGTGCGTCGTACAGGCTCAGCGGTGCTTGATATGGCTTACGTGGCCGTTGGCAGGCTAGATGGCTTTTGCGGGATTGGCTTAAAACAGTGGGACATGGCCGCGGCAAGCTTGATGGTGCTCGAGGCAGGTGGGCTTGTCTCTGACTTAGAAGGCGAGCAAACCTGGATGGAATCTGGCAACGTGTTAGCCGCCACACCTAAGATTTTTACGCAGATGCTGGGCTTTGTTAAGGTTTGATCGTTTAAGCGCCGATCACGGCTCATATGACAGCCGATATACGTATTTATCGGCTACCATGAAGCGGTCTTTAACTTTCGGAGCCCTCAATGGAGTGGCTGCTTGACCCAACAATCTGGGTCGGCCTTTTTACCCTTGTCGTACTCGAGATTGTCCTCGGTATCGATAATCTGATTTTTATCGCGATTCTTGCCGACAAACTACCGCCGGCTCAGCGCGATCGTGCACGCATTATTGGTCTGTCGCTAGCCCTGGTCATGCGCTTGGGCTTGCTGATGGGGATCTCTTGGCTAGTGCAGCTCAAAGAGCCTTGGTTAAGTCTTTTTGGCTTTGAATTTTCTGGTCGCGATCTCATTCTGATGGTGGGCGGTTTCTTTTTACTATTTAAAGGAACTCTCGAATTACACGAACGCCTTGAGGGCACCCGCCAACAGCTCGGACAGGCAAGAACGTATGCCGATTTTTGGGTGATTGTGACCCAAATCGTCGTGCTAGACGCGGTCTTTTCAATCGATGCAGTGATCACTGCGATTGGAATGGTGGATCATCTGCCCGTGATGATGGCTGCGGTGGTGATTGCAGTAGGGATCATGTTGATTGCCTCAAAACCGTTAACAGCCTTCGTCAATGCACATCCTACAGTGGTGGTCTTGTGCCTAGGCTTTTTGCTGATGATTGGCTTCTCGTTGGTCGCTGAGGGCTTTGGCTTTAAGGTGCCGAAAGGTTATCTTTACGCTGCAATCGGCTTCTCAGTGTTGATCGAACTTTTGAATCAGTTGGCGCACTACAAGGGCATCAAGCTTGAGGCGGGGCGCCCGATGCGTGAGCGCACAGCCGAGGCGGTGCTGCGAATGTTAGGCAAGCGTTTGCCTGACGAGACCCTCGCACCTGCCCCAACGCCACAAGGTGACGCGCAGGCGATTACCTTTGGGATTGAAGAGCGCAACATGGTCAGTGGTGTCTTGACGCTCGCCGAACGCTCTGTCCATTCTGTGATGACTCCACGTACCGAGATTTCATGGATTAATCTTGACGATACGCCGCAAGACATTCAACAACAGATCACATCGGTCCCGCATAGTTTTTTTCCGGTATGTCGCGCTTCGGTCGATGATGTGGTGGGGATTGGGCGAGCGAAAGACATGATTGCTGATCTGCTGACGCATGGCAATATCCGCAAAGTGAACTTGCGTGAGCCGATTATCGTGCACGATACGATTAGTATTATTCGTTTGATGGACACCTTGAAGCGCTCGCGCGGGCAGTTGGTCTTGGTTGCCGATGAATTTGGCACGATTCAAGGTTTGGTCACGCCCATTGATGTGTTCGAGGCAATCGCGGGCGAGTTTCCAGACGAGGACGAGGCTCCGGATATTGTTTCAGATGGAGTTGATCAATGGCGCGTGGATGGCGCGGCAGACTTGCATCACCTTGAACAGCTGCTTGATACCGAAGGTTTGGTGGATGCGGACCAGGATTACACAACGCTTGCAGGTTACTTGCTTGAGCGCTTTGGGCAATTACCGGTGGCGGGTGATCAGTGCGAGTTTGTTGGGATGCACGCGCGTTTCAACTTTGAAGTGTTACAAATCGACGGTAGACGCATTGCACAGGTACGCGTTAAAAAATTAACGCAGCCTGTTGACCATACCGTGCAATAGCGCTGCACGCCCAAGCCGCTTGCGTAGTCAGACTCGGTCAGCTGACCTCAGCGGCTATGCATGATGAATTGAATTTAAGCGCGCGAAGTTCTTAACTGAGCTTGCAAAACATTGAGTGTGTTGAACGTTACGCGCGATCTAAATCAAATAGGCTCGGACCGTCTTCGTCGATCACCATCCAGCCACCGCGTGGGCTGTCGCCGTTTTCAAGGTGATCGCAATCCCAGTCGGGTAAAACCCAACGCTCGCAGCGATTGCCATCGACTGATAAAACGTTACGACCAGGGCGGTGCGTGTGCCCATGCACAACCATTGAAACATTGGCTGCACGGATGGCGGCAGCCACCGCATCAGCGTTGACATCCATAATCTCGCTGCTTTTGTTTTGATTCGCAGCCATACTCTCGCCACGCGCCTGAGCAGCTAGCGTGAGTCGTTCAGGGATGCTGCGTGCCAAAAAGCCAGATTGCCATGCCGGATTGCGCACCATTGCGCGAAACTGCTGGTAGGGAAGGTCATCGGTGCAATACTCATCACCGTGGCTTAGCAGCATGGTGCGCCCACCAATCGCGACTAAAACTTGCTCGGGCAATAATCGGGCGCCCAGGCCAGCGGCCAAGGCTTCGCCCATCAAAAAGTCGCGGTTACCACGACCTAGCCATACCGGAATTTTGGCGGCACATGCTTTGATTGCCATCAAGTCTTGTGCAAGCCAGGGGGGCGCTACCACGGCCACGTCGTCACCAATCCAAGCGTCAAAAATGTCGCCAGGTAATAACAGCCCTGCCGCCTCTTTCGAGGCCAGCTTGAGAAAGTCCCGAAAGGCTTCTGAGGTTTGAACGGTGTTCTGCCCCAAATGAACATCTGAAGCGAGCCAGACCGGACCGGCAAGGGCAATCTTATTCAAGGACGACAGCCTTTGTGATAAGCAGATCTGTGGTGGGCACGTTTTGATGAAAACCACTGTTTGCGGTGGGCACAGCCTTCATTTTGTCGACAATGTCTTTACCTTCGGTGACTTCAGCAAACACGGCGTAGCCCCAGCCCTGTGCTGTGGGTGCGGTGTGATTCAGAAAGTCGTTGTTGGCAACGTTAATGAAGAACTGAGCGGTAGCCGAATGCGGATCGCTTGTGCGAGCCATTGCCAAGGTGTATTTGTTGTTTTTCAGGCCGTTGTTGGCTTCGTTTTCAACGTTTGCCTTGGTAGGCTTTTGCTTCAGGCCAGGCTCAAAGCCGCCTCCTTGAACCATGAAGCCATCAATCACACGATGAAAAACCGTGCCATTATAAAAACCATCGTTTACGTAGGCTAAAAAATTAGCCACTGTTTTTGGGGCTTTAGCGGCATCTAGGGTGATGACGATATCGCCAAGACTAGTAGTCATTTTGACGCGTGGGTTGGTGCTCATTGAAGTAACGCCTTGTTTAGGGGTTGAGGTAGAAGGGGGCGCCGCTTGGGCGCTCAAACACACTAGCGGCAGCATACCAACTAGTACAAGGCTGCGCACGACACGCCGCCGATTTATAAAAAAGCTCATTTAGCAGGGCCCTCGATTAGAGTCTTTACGGTTCGAATTTTAGGGGTTAGGCCGGGCACCCCTGCTGCTGCTGCCCGTTGATACGCTCGCAGCGCTAAACTCATTTGCACATCGCCCAAATTAGCCTGCGCCACGGCATACTTGGGGTTAATCATAATGGCTTGCTCAAGCGCGCGGCGCGCCTGATCGAGTTCGTTGCGACGCACATAAAGGGCGGCGAGGTTGTTCCAGGGCTCAGGAAGCTCTGGAAATCGCATAGTCATACGTTGGTAGATGGCTTCGGCTTCGGGTAGGCGGTTCATTTCTGTAAATAACCGAGCCTGCATGAACATGAGTTGCACATCGGTGCCGGGGGTGGCACGGTTGGCTTCGACGACCAGGCGCTTTTCGACCTCGGCGAGCGCCTCAGGGAGTCTGTCTGCCCGGATCAGACCTTCGATACGTGTCGCAACTTCAGAGGGCGTTAGGGGAATGCGCGTGTCGACAGAAGGCGCAATGGCGTCTAAGACTTTGGCTAAGCCGTCCCAGCCAAGCTCTTTCGGTTGGTCGCCTAACACTTGATTGGCTGCCGCACCGGGCATTGCCGAGGGCATCTGCGTTTGCGCGTTTTGATTATGTTGTTGCGTCGCTGAGTTAGGGTTCAAAGGGTTAATCAAGCCCTGATTCATACCGCTGCCGAAATTGACTTGGGCAAGCCCTAACCCCGGCAGAAGCGCTGCAGTGCTTACGGATAACAGAATCGAACATACGCTTTTTGGCAGCTTCAAGGCGCAAAACCCTCAATTGCTATACTTGACCACTCGCATTTTAACGCTGCTTTTGCTTGAACACCGTGCAGCGTCTAATTTTCTCTTTTCTGCCCTCTGATCCAAGATTAAGCATGCTCCAGATTTACGACTCGCTGTCACGCTCTAAACGTCCCTTTACCCCATTACGGGCTGGTTTTGCCGGTCTGTATGTCTGCGGCATGACGGTGTATGACTATTGCCACCTTGGCCATGCGCGCATGCTGGTCAGCTTTGATGTCATCCAGCGCTGGCTGCGTGCCTCGGGCTTGCAGGTCAGTTATGTGCGTAACATCACTGATATTGACGACAAAATCATCAAAAAAGCGGTCCAATCCAATCAACGATTGGGCGAAGTGACCCAGTTTTTTATCGAGGCGATGCACGCTGATGAGCAAGCCTTGGGCGTTCAGGCCCCCGATCACCAACCGCGGGCAACCGAATATGTGGGCGACATGCTCGATATTATCGGTACGCTTGAAAAAAAAGGGCTGGCCTACCACGCGGCTGATGGCGACGTAAATTTTGCGGTTCGCGAGTTTGCGGGCTACGGCAAGCTTTCAGGCAAATCGCTTGACGATCTGCGGGCAGGCGAGCGGGTTGCGGTCGGGTCCAACAAGCGCGATCCTTTGGATTTTGTCTTATGGAAATCCGCCAAAGAGCACGAACCCGACGACACCCGCTGGCCGTCAGTGTACGGCTGGGGACGCCCGGGTTGGCATATCGAATGCTCTGCCATGAGCAAGGCCTTGTTAGGTGTGCCGCTTGATATTCATGGTGGCGGGCCCGATTTAAAATTTCCGCATCATGAAAACGAAATTGCTCAGACCGAAGGTGCGTTTGGCGGCATGCTTGCTAACACTTGGATGCACTGCGGTCCGTTGATGGTCGACTCTGACAAAATGTCAAAGTCGCTAGGAAATTTTCGTACGATCCGTCAAACGATTGGTTCTAGCACTGACTTACCCGGCCATGACGCCCAATCTGCGCAATATCAGGTCAATCCGCGCGAAGCCGAGATGTTGCGCTTTTTTATCGTGCGTAATCACTACCGCAGTGCGCAAAACTATGCGCCCGATAACTTAATTGACGCGCAGCAGTCGCTTGATCGTTTATATCAAACCCTGCAAAACATCCCTGCGAGCGGTTCGGCCAGCATTGATTGGTCAAACCCCGCTGCGCAAGCCTTTAAGGTGGCGATGGATGATGACTTTAATTCTGCGGGCGCGGTCGCTGCGTTATTTGACCTGGCCAGTCAAGCCAATCGCAGTCAAGATGCTAGTGTGTGCTTGCAACTCAAGACACTCGCTTCGTTGTTAGGTTTGTTGCAGCAAGATCCTAAGGTGTATTTTCAAAGTGCCACGCGTTACACTCGGCGCGCGCTCGAGCAAGCCAGCGCAGTGACTGCAGTGGCGGGCGCTGCCAGCGCGCCAGACACCACTGGTGTGCTCACAGAGCAGCAGATCGAAGAACACATTGCTGCGCGCGCACTTGCCAAGCAACAAAAAAACTTTGCCGAGTCTGACCGAATTCGTGCAACACTCAAAGCTGCAGGCATCGAGCTTGATGACAAACCCGGTGGCCTGACCCAGTGGCGACGTGCGTAAGGTCAACGATAATGGCAACGACGACAGCAAAGACGAAAGCTAAGACGACAGCTAAGACAGAGGCGAAGCCAAGGGCTAAAACGGTTAAGGCAGCAGCTAAGACCGCCACCAAGACAGCGATCAAGACCGCGGCCATTCCAGCTCAGCAGACGGACAAGCCCGAATACTGGGACGACGCGCTTTTGCAGCTCGTCAAACGCGATCGAATTCTTAAGAAAATCATCCCGCGGTTTCCGGATATTTGGTTGACCACGCGTGGCAACCCTTTTATTACGTTGGCGCGTTCAATTTGTGGCCAACAAATTTCGGTCAAAGCCGCCGAATCCGTTTGGCAGCGTGTGCTGCTTGAGTGCGGCAAGCGACCTACACCCGCCTCAGTACAAAAAGCGGGGCTCGAGCGCTTGCGTGCAGCGGGTTTGTCTGGGCGTAAGGCCGAATATATTCTTGATCTATCCACACACTTTAGCGACAAACTCGTACAACCCAGCAAGTGGGTACGTATGCCAGACGAAGAGATTATCGAAGAGCTCACCGCGATTCGCGGCATTGGCCGCTGGACAGCTGAGATGTTTTTGATTTTTAATCTGCAGCGCCCCGATGTCTTGCCGCTCGATGATGTCGGCTTATTAAACGCAATATCGTTACACTACTTTAGTGGCGAACCCGTTTCTCGTTTCGAGGCGCGTGAAGTGGCACAGGGTTGGCAGCCCTTTAGAACTGTCGCGACTTGGTACTTGTGGCGTAGTCTTGACCCAGTTCCGGTCGAGTACTAAATACGTCACCCCTCAGGGCAAATGAATATGCGCAATACCTACTTAGATTTTGAACAACCGCTAGGCGAACTCGAAGGCAAGATCGAACAACTGCGCTATGTGCAGGCAGATTCAGCGGTTGATATTTCTGAAGAGATCGGTCGCCTGCAACAAAAAAGTCAGACACTGACAAAAGATATCTATGCAAAGTTAACGCCCTGGCAGACGTCGATGGTGGCGCGTCATCCACAGCGCCCCTACACTTTGGATTATGTGCGCGAAATTTTCACCGATTTCCATGAACTGCATGGCGATAGGATGTATGCCGACGATCTGTCGATTGTTGGTGGCATGGCGCGTTTTAATGGCACGCCCTGCATGGTGCTTGGTCATCAAAAGGGTCGCGACACCAAAGAACGCGCAGCGCGTAATTTTGGGATGCCTCGCCCCGAGGGTTATCGCAAGGCCATGCGCCTGATGCGACTGGCTGAAAAATTTAATTTGCCAGTCTTTACGTTCGTGGATACCCCTGGCGCGTATCCCGGCATTGGTGCCGAAGAGCGCGGTCAGTCAGAAGCGATCGGACACAATCTGTATGCGATGGCCGAACTTAAAGTGCCAATCATCTCGACCATTATTGGTGAAGGTGGTTCCGGCGGTGCGCTGGCGATCGCTGTTGGTAACGTGGTCATGATGTTGCAGTACTCAACCTATTCGGTTATTTCGCCCGAAGGGTGTGCTTCGATTTTGTGGCGCAGCGCCGATAAGGCCTCTGAGGCCGCGGCAGCACTGGCAATTACCGCCGATCGCTTAAAAGAGTTTGGTTTGATTGACAGGGTAGTCAATGAGCCCATCGGTGGCGCGCATCGCGATCCACGTGTGATGGCTCGATTGCTGCGTCGTTCGTTGGGTGATGCGCTACGGCAATTGTCGGGCATGACCCCCCAACAACTGATCGACCATCGCCTTGAGCGTTTATTGTCGTACGGACGTTTTCAAGAAGTGCGTGCCTAAGGTTTGGATCGCGTCATGGACGCCTCGCATTCCAATCTAAATGCCTTGCTGACCAAAGCCTTAGAGCCATTCGGCTCAGAGGCGCCCATTGCCGTCGCGTTGAGTGGGGGCGCTGACTCGGTTGCCTTGGCACTCATCGCCGTAGAACATTGCACTGCCACCAAGCGCCCACTTTATTTTTTTCATGTTCACCACGGCTTGATGGCTCAGGCCGATGCTTGGGTTGCACACTTGCAGCAGTTTTCGCAAGAGTTAATGATTCAGTTACAGGTGCGGCAGGTGCAGGTGGATTTGGCTGCGGGCTTAGGCATCGAAGGCGCCGCGCGCGACGCGCGTTATTTAGCCTTAGCGCAGTTGTGCACTGAGCATGGCGTGGTTGCGCTGCTGCTTGCCCACCATCGTCAAGATCAAGCCGAGACGGTCTTATTACGGCTGTTACGCGGAACGGGCGTGTCAGGGCTTGCGGCGATGCAAGCCGACGTGCAGCGCGGTGGCATGCGTCTGCTTAGGCCCTGGCTTGAGGTCGAGCGTGCCGAGCTACTGGCTGTTGCACAGGCTTACGAGCAGCGCACGGGCTGGGCTGCCGTCCAAGACCCGAGTAATACCGACCCTAAATACGCTCGAGGTGCCTTGCGCAGTGCACTGGCGCCAGTGCTAAACACCTATTGGCCAGCTTGGTGCCAAACCCTGGTGCGTCATGCCAAGCAGGCTGGTGAAGCCAACGAGTTACTGGCTGAGGTCGCGGCCCTTGATTTGGCAGCTCTGGATGTGAAACCAGAGGATCAAAGCTTCAGCTTATTAGCTTGGCGGTCCCTAAGTGCTGCCCGCCAAGCTTTGGTTGTGCGCCATTGGTTGCAAGAGCAGGGCGTGGCCATGCCCGGAGAGCGTCGTTTGGCCGAGTTACTGCGTCAGTTGCGACAATTACACGCCTTAGGACACGACCGCGAGCTGCTTTGGCAGCATGGGTCAGTGGCGGTTCGCTGTCAGCGAGGGCGGGTCGTTCTGTCTTCGGGCTAAAATAGTCGACTTTGTAGCTAATACGCTGTCTTCGCGGGTCTTATCCCTCGAATCTAAATATTCAACATTATGTCAATCATTGTTCATAAATACGGCGGCACCTCGATGGGGTCGGTCGAACGCATTAAAAACGTGGCGCGTCGCGTTGCCAAGTGGCACGCTGCCGGCCATCAAGTTGTGGTCGTGCCTTCAGCGATGTCTGGTGAAACCAATCGCCTGCTTGGGCTTGCCCGTGAACTCTCTTCTGAGGCCGATGGTCGCGAGCTCGACGCGATCGCAGCCACCGGTGAACAAGCTTCTAGCGGTTTGCTGGCAATTGCCCTGCAAGCCGAAGGCCTCAAGGCCCGCAGTTACGCAGGTTGGCAAGTGCCGATTCGTACTGATTCTGCGCACACAAAAGCGCGCATCACCTCGATCGACGACACTCGTATCCGCCAAGATCTTGACGCTGGCTTTGTTGTGGTTGTGACGGGGTTTCAAGGTGTGGATGATCTGGGTAATATCACCACGCTCGGTCGTGGCGGCTCGGATACCTCAGCGGTCGCAGTGGCCGCAGCCCTAAAAGCGCGCGAATGCCTGATCTATACCGATGTGGATGGCGTGTACACCACTGACCCGCGCGTCGAGCCCGATGCACGCCGCTTAAGTGTGATCTCTTTTGAAGAGATGCTTGAGATGGCCTCGCTAGGCTCTAAGGTATTGCAGATTCGCTCGGTTGAGTTCGCGGGCAAATACCGCGTGCCAGTCCGTGTGCTGTCATCTCTCACCGATCCCACTATGTCGCTAGACGAAGAAATGCGCTCTGGCACCCTGATTACTTTTGAGGAAGACGAAAAAATGGAAGCAGCCGTTGTTTCAGGCATCGCCTTTAGCCGCGACGAAGCCAAAGTCACACTGTTGGGTGTGCCCGATAAGCCAGGTGTTGCCTTTGCAATCTTAGGTAAAGTGGCTGATGCCAACATTGACGTCGATATGATTGTGCAAAACCAATCAGTGGCGGGCACAACAGATTTCACCTTCACCGTGCACCGCAACGAATTCAATCGCACGCTCGCGCTGCTTAAGGGCACGATTGCGCCGGCCGTGGGCGCAAGCGAAGTTTTATCAGACGATAAAGTCGCAAAGGTCTCAATCGTCGGTATCGGCATGCGCTCGCATGCGGGCGTTGCAAGCTTGATGTTTAAAACCTTAGCCCAAGAAAATATCAATATCCAAATGATCAGCACCAGCGAGATCAAAACCTCGGTACTGATCGAAGACAAGTACATGGAGCTCGCCGTTCGCGCGCTGCATAAAGCCTTTGGACTTGAAACGGCTGCGCCGACTAAGGTTT
>CANCMG010000008.1 GCA_947378965.1 Alcaligenaceae bacterium
CGCAAGCGATGCATCACTTCAACCACGCGATGAATGTCGCGCGGATGCAGGCCAATCGAGGGCTCATCCAGCACAAAGAGCGTATTGACGAGCGACGTGCCCAGCGCAGTGGTCAAATTAATCCGTTGCACCTCGCCACCCGAGAGCGTACGGCTTTGGCGGTCAAGCGTTAGGTACCCTAAGCCAACATCACACAAAAACTTCAGGCGTGCACGAACTTCGGTCAACACTAGATCCATTGCGGCATCTAGCCCACCGTCAAACTTCAGCGTATCGGCAAACGTGCGCAATTGCACGATCGGGGTCAACATCAAATCTTGAATCGATTTGTGTTCGATTTTCCAGAGCAGCGCATCACGCTTTAAGCGCGCGCCATGACAAGTTGGGCAGGGGGTATAGCTGCGATACTTTGACAGCAGCACCCGCACGTGCATCTTATATGACTTAGTTTCAAGCCAGTTAAAGAATTTTTGTACGCCGTACCACTGGGTTTTCCAGGCGCCGCTGCCACCTTTCCAGAGTGGATCGCCATCAAGCACCCAGTCTTTATGTTCTTGTGGCAGGTGACGCCAGGGCGTGTTGACCGACACGTTGGCACGCTTGGCGTACTTAAGCATCTCTTCGTGACACTCTTTGTAGCTTGGTGTTTGCCAGGGCTTCACAGCACCTTGTTCGAGTGTTTTGTTCTCGTCTGGGATCACTAAGCCAAAATCGATTCCGATGACGCGACCAAAACCACGGCAGGCTTCGCAGGCGCCAAGCGGCGAGTTGAACGAAAACGTGCTGGGTAAGGGGTCGCTGTAGCTGATGTTGCAGTCAGCGCAGTGCAGCTTGTCGCTGAATTTCCAGACGTCTGTGTCAGCGCCCTCTGGATCAAGCGCATGCACGGCGATCAAACCATTGCCCATCTTTAAGGCAATATCAAAGGCTTCCATCACCCGTGAAGCTTCGGCTCCTTCAAAGCGAAACCGATCTTGCACCACGCGCAGTGTGCGCAATTGAGGCGACAGTACGGCTGATTTTTTTGAAGTCTTTTTGGCAGGTTTGGCTGAAACGGCGGCAGTGACTGTGTTGGGCTGTGTCGGGCTCTCGTCGGCGTGTATGCGGGTGTAGCCTTGTTGATCCAAAAAGCCTCGCACTTCGTCTTCGGTAAAGTTGATGGGCACCTGAACCGGAAAGGTGATTACCAAGCGCGGATTACCCGCTTTGGAAGAGCGCTCAGCCACCGCGGCAAAAATCGATGCGGTGCTGTCGCGGCAGACCGCCTGGCCACACCCCCGACAGCTCAACTGCGCGCCGCGCGCAAAGAGCAGCTTCAAGTGGTCATTGAGCTCGGTCATGGTGCCCACGGTGCTGCGCGAACTTCGCACCGGGTTGGTTTGATCAATGGCAATCGCCGGCAGGATGCCTTCAATGCGATCAACCACCGGCTTATCCATGCGGTCTAAAAATTGTCGCGCGTACGGCGAGAAGGTCTCGACGTAGCGCCGCTGCCCCTCGGCGTAAAGCGTATCAAAGGCCAGTGAGCTCTTGCCCGAGCCGCTGACGCCCGTAATTACGGTCAGGTCGCCAGTGTTTAGGGTCAGGTCAAGATTTTTGAGATTGTTCTGGCGCGCGCCAGTAATGCGGATCGTTGGGTTCATGGCTTAATTTTAAAGCCGGTACCAGTGTTCTTGCTGCCTATCTGAGCAATACCCGTAAAGCCGAGCTTAATCCTGCCGCTGCAACTTTTAGAGTACTATTACAGGTTCCCTACCGGAGAATTGCTATGGCTTCAGAAACAAAACGTACGCGCCGCAACACGCTCGAGCGCCGTTGCTTAGGCAAGGCCTTTAAGCGCCTGTTCGTCAACGCCCCTAAAGGCGTGTTCAAAATGCTTGAGAAAGTCAAAAAAGCCTAAGTTTTATATAGCCTTTTTTGGTAAATCAGAAGCTCAGTCATGAAAATGACTGGGCTTTTATTTTTTCGCTCTCTGTGCTCGACCTCAGTGTTTAAGGTTCTTGGGTCAGCTCTCTAGGCAAAGTAGGTTGATTGAACACAGCATGCGGCGGTTCAGCCCCTTTGCTTCGGCGAACGAAATAGGTTTCTGAAAAGTGTCATTGCGATCAATTTATCGGCAAGGGTTATCCCTAGGTGCCTGATCAGCAGTTTGCACCCACGCCGCGAGTGATAATCGATCAATCAATAAAACAAACGGAGATACAAGCATGAGTAGCTCAACAAGATGGGTAAAGCGTCCAGAAGGCTCAACCTGGGGTGATTTTGGGCCCGATGATCAGCGCGGCCGAATTAATCTACTCACACCTGAAAAAATCAAACAGGGCGTGGCTGAGGTCGAGCACGGGATTCCTTTTTGCTTGAGCCTGCCACTTGATCTGCCCGGAGGCAATTTACTGAATCCGCGCCGTTTTCCGCCCGTCATCCGTCCGACCTTGCGTGACGGGCGCCCTAACATGAACTATCGCCTGTTTACCGATAATGATCAGCACACCGATGTCATTAGCGACGATCTGGTCGTGATGCATCTGCAGTACTCAACCCAATGGGACAGCTTGGCGCACGTCGGTTCGCTGTTTGATGCGAATAACGACGGCATCCCTGAAGCTGTCTACTACAACGGCTACCGCGCCGGTAAAGATATTCAAGGCCCCACCGACGGAAAAGATGCGGGTGTGCCCCAACCAGGTGACCAGCGCAGCACCTCGAACGCGATTGCTCTGGGTATACAGAATATGGCCGAGTCTTGTGTACAAGGCCGTGGCGTGATGATTGATTTTCATGCGCATTTCGGTAACAAACGTGAAAACATTACCTACGACACCTTGATGCGCATCATGGAGCAAGACAAAGTCGTAGTTGAAAAAGGTGACATGGTTTGCCTTCACACTGGCTTTGCGCAGATGTTGATGGACATGAACGGCAAGCCCGATCTTCAGCTGTTGAACAATAGCTGTGCAGCGCTAGATGGCCGCGATAAAAAACTGTTGAACTGGATTACAGATAGCCAGTTAGTGGTGTTGATGGCTGATAACTATGCCGTTGAAGCGCATCCTGCCACCAGTCACATCGGTTGCTGTGCGACCTTGCCGATTCATGAACACTGCTTGTTTAAATTAGGTGTGCATCTCGGCGAAATGTTTTACCTGACGCCGCTGGCACAATGGTTGCGTAAAAATGGGCGCAATCGCTTCTTGTTGACGGCACCTCCATTACGCTTACCGGGTGCGGTAGGCTCACCTTCGACAGCGGTGGCAACTGTTTAATGAAAGACGTCATTAGAATCGGCTCAGGAGCGGCGTGGTGGGGCGATCGTGTTGAACCCGCTGCGCTCAATGCCGAAAAAGGCCAGCTAGATTATCTGTGCTTTGAAACGATGGCTGAAGCGACTGTGTCGGCCGCGCAAGTGCGCGCACGACGCGACCCATCGTTTCCGGGTTACGACACCTATCTGGATGATCGGATGAAGGCAGTGCTTCCTGCTTGCATCAAAAACGGCACCAAGATCATTACCAATCAAGGCTGGATCAATCCCGACGCTGCAGCGAAGCGCATTGTGTACTGGCTGAATGAGTTTGGTTTTAAAGGCATCAAGGTCGCCTCGGTCAATGGCAGCTTGATTACTGAGCACGTGCTTGAATTGACGGATGTGATTTTAGAAAATGGTCAACCCACTTCGACTCTAAAAGAGAATTTAATCTCTGCTGAAGTCTATCAAGGCGCCGAGCCCATTGTTGAGGCCCTAAAGGCGGGTGCACAAATTGTGATTACGGGTCGTGTCGCTGACCCCTCAATTTTTATGGCACCGATGATGTATGAGTTTGGCTGGGATCCGCTTGATCACGTCAAACTCGGGCAGGGCAATGGCATCGGTCACTTACTAGAATGCGGTGCGCAAGCAACGGGTGGGTACTTTTCAGACCCAGGGTTTAAAGATGTACCAGAGCCCTGGAACTTTGGTTTTCCGATCGCTGAAGTGAGCCGCGATGGAAGTGCCGTGATCACCAAAGTGGCCGGCACGGGTGGTGCGATTACGCTCGAAACGATTAAAGAACAGATGTTGTACGAAGTGCATGATCCAGCAAATTATCTGACCCCCGATGTCGTAGTCGATTTCACCACCGTGCACATCGAGCAGGTGGGTGCAGATCGGGTCCGTGTCAGCAATATCGGTGGCAAGCCGCGCACACCAACCTTGAAAGTCTCGATTGGCTGCACCGAAGGTTTCATTGGCGAAGATATGTTTTTTTACGCGGGCCCTGGTGCTTTGCGTCGTGCCGAATTAGCCAAGAAAATCCTTGAAGAACGTTTCAAAATCGTCAAGTTGCAGGCCGAAGAGATTCGAATCGATTACTTGGGTTTGAATGCGATTCACGGCGCAGCAACACCTGCCGATGCCCCCGAGCCCTATGAAGTGGCCGTGCGCGTGGCCGCTCGTACCAAAACCCGCGAAGAGGCGGCTAAGGTTGGTCGTGAGATCGATGGCATGGCTGTGTCGGGGATTGCCCACACAGGTAAGCGAGTGCCGCATCAAGATCGGACCCGTGAAGTGATCGGTGTCTGGTCATCACTGGTGGCGCGCGAAAAGGTGTTCGCCTCTGTCAATTATTTTGTGAGCTAATCCATGAAGGTAAAACTACAACATGTAGCGCATGCACGCTCTGGCGACAAGGGGGATACGTCAAACATCGCCGTCTACGCGTATGTGCCTGCGTTTTATCCCTTGCTCAAAGAGCAGCTGACTGCCGATAAGCTCAAAGCTTTTTACAAGGGTGCGATTAAAGGCACAGTGACACGCTACGAAGTTGAGAACTTGCACGCGATGAATTTTGTTGCGCAAGGTGCTCTAGGCGGAGGCGTTTCGCGAAGCCTGTGCTTAGACAACTATGGCAAGGCGTTGTCGGCCGCGATTCTTGGTTTTGAAATTGAGGTGCCCGAGGCGTTACGCTCGGCGCTGCGCGGCCAGCACTTATTACAAAACACTTAATTTTATCTTTGACCGAATCTACCCATTACTGAATCTATCCTTGACCGAATTTAGCGTTTGACATCGTGATAAGAAAAAAACATACCATTTTGATTGTTGGGGCCAGTGGCGTGGTCGGTGCGGCGGCCTTGAATCATTTTGCAGCCTTGCCCGACTGGAACGTGATCGCATTATCGCGACGCTTTGTGAATTTGCCATTTTTGGCACAGCATGTCAGTGTTGACCTTACGGACCGCAAAGCCTGTGAGCAAGCAGCCTTAGGCCTGTCAGACGTCACGCATATTTTTTACGCGGCACTCTACGAGTTACCTGAGCTTGTGGCGGGATGGCAAGACCCTAGGCAGATGGCGGTGAACGAGGCGATGCTTCGCAATTTGCTTGATGCACTCGCACCTATCGCAAAAAAATTACGTCACATCACACTCATGCAAGGGACCAAAGCATACGGCGGTCACGTCGAGCCGGCGCGTGTGCCAGCAAAAGAGCATTGGCCCCGCCATCCACATAAAAACTTTTACTGGTTACAAGAAGATTTACTACGTGAACGCCAAACTAAAGCGGCTTGGACCTTCACAATTTTGCGCCCACAGATCGTGTTTGGCTATTCGGTGTTTAGCCCGATGAATATTGTCGCAGCGATTGGTGCGTATGCAGCGTTGCAGCGTGAACAAGGCTTGCCCTTGAATTTTCCGGGTGGTGGGCGTTATATCAACGGAGCAAGTGACAGCCGTTTGATTGCGCGTGTGGCTGAGTTTGCGGCGACAAACGAGATCGCAGCCAACGAAACCTATAACGTGGTGAATGGCGACGCACTGGTTTGGCATGATATCTGGGGTTCGATTGCCGCAAAGTTCAAAATGCCGGTGGGTGAACCTGCGCCACTCTGTCTCGCCGACAATATGCCTAAGCATGAGGCGCTTTGGGCGCAGCTCGTCAATAAACATGACCTTGCGTCCTTCACCTTGGGCGAGATTATTTCAAGCTCGTGGGAGTTTACCGATCGGGCGTTTGCGCACGGTGTTGAGCATCCGGCCGATTCAGTGTTGAGCACGATTAAGCTGCGTAAACATGGTTTCGATGACTGCTATGACACTGAAGAGTCGTTGCATGACTGGTTAGAACTGATGCAAAAGAATAGATTGCTACCCCGCTGATAAAAACGTTTTAAACGGAGCGAAGATGAAAAAAATAATAAAAGCTGCCAAGATTTTTGGCGGGTCAGTGATCTGTGCGGCTGCGACGTGCCTCGCCTTACCTAGCGCCTCGGCGCAAACGACGTTTGCAGATAGACCGATACGCGTGGTCGTGCCTTACCCTGCCGGTGGTACGACTGATCTGATGGCGCGCGCAGTGAGCGGGCGTCTGGGCGAATTGCTCGGAAGGACGGTTGTGATTGACAACAAGCCGGGTGCTGGGGGTGTCATTGGCTCGCAGCAAGTGGCAAAGTCGGCACCCGATGGGCACACACTGGTGTTCGCCAGCATCGCTTCGCACGGCATTATCCCAGCGCTGCAAACACCACCGCCTTACGATGCCGTGAAGGATTTCATACCGGTGACGCTGGTGGCGAGTACGCCTAATGTATTGTTAGTCAACATGGATCTCCCTGTTAAAAATGTCCAAGAGCTGATTGCCTTGGCCAAGGCAAAGCCCGGCACAATTAATTTTGGTTCGACCAGCCATGGTGGGTCTCCTCATATGACGGGTGAACTTTTTAAAATCATGACCGGCGTTGATATTGTGCATGTGCCCTACAAAGGCGCTTCGCCGATGTTGATTGATTTGATTGGTGGGCAGATCGGGATGGGCTTTGACAATTTGCCTTCATCAATGGCAAATATTCGTGGCGGTAAAGTGCGTGCGCTGGCTGTCACGACGACGACCCGCTGGCCGGGTGCACCTGAGATCCCAACGATGAGTGAGGCGGGCGTACCTGGGTATGATGTATCGGCGTGGTTTGGTTTATTGGCTCCAGCCGGCACACCGATGACACTGGTTGATTTGTTAAGCAAACACCTCATGGCGATCTTGCAGACAGAGGAAATCAAGAAACAATTTTTAGAGCTTGGTGCGACACCAGTGGGTGACACGCCTGCCTACTTTAAGCGCTTCATCGAAAATGAGCGCGATAAGTGGAACAAAGTGGCCCAGACCAACAATATCAAGTTGTAATGAGCAACAGGTACAGGTCTCAGTCGCACAGGAAAATGACATCTTGAAAAAAACGTTTATTCGTGGCGTGGGCAATACGCGCTTTGGTCGCCTTGAAGGCCAAAATACGCTTGATTTGATGGCGCAGGCAGCGAAGGCAGCATTGTCTAATGCCAACTTAGTACGCGCAGAAGTCGATGGCGTGCTCTGTGGCTACGCCACGACGCTGCCGCATCTGATGCTGGCTAATTTGTTCTGTGAGCGTTTCTCTGTACGACCCCAATACGCCCACGGCATGGCAGTAGGAGGCGCAACGGGGTCGGCAATGCTGATGTTGGCGCGCGAGTTGGTGCAAAGCGGTCGGTGCCGTAACGTATTGGTCGTGGCGGGTGAAAATCGCTTGAGTGGTCAGACTCGCGACAGTTCGATTCAGACGCTCGCTCAAGTGGGTCATGCGGATTTTGAGGTGCCCAATGGGGCTTCGGTACCAGCCTATTACGGGTTGATGGCTTCGCGTTATATGCATGAGGCTAGCGTTACCAGCGCAGACCTTGCTGAATTCGCGGTACTCATGCGTAACAATGCGCGTCGACATCCAGACTCGCATTTAACCCAAGAGATTTCTGTTGCCGATGTATTGGCGTCAAAGCCGATTGCTGAGCCTTTGCATTTGTTGGATTGTTGTCCAATCTCTGATGGCGCAATGGCCTTGGTGGTGTCGTCTGAACCGGGTACGGGCGTGCGCGTCAAAATGGTTGGTGCGGGCCAGGCACATTTTCATCAACACGTCACGGCCCTTCGAGATGTGATGGATACGGGGGCTGCCGCGGCTTCGAAGATTGCGTTTAAGGAAGCGGGTCTTACGACCAAGGACATCGATTATCTAGGTGTATACGACTCATTTACGATTACGTTGTTGATGCTCTTAGAAGAAGTCGGTTTCGCGTCGCGGGGGCAGGCAGCAGAGCGGGTCAGACAGGGTGATTTTTCGCAACACGGTGCGTTGCCCTTGAATACACATGGTGGCTTGTTATCGTTTGGCCATTGTGGTGTGGCCGGCGGCATGGCGCACACCGTAGAAGCTTATCGGCAATTTACTGGGCAAGCGGGAGCGCGACAAGTCAAAACACCCACGCATGCGTATATCCATGCTGATGGCGGCGTGATGTCTTCGCACGTCAGTTTGATTCTGTCGCGAGAGGGTTAATCCATGACTACTCATCAACCTCTGTCGCGTGAGGGTTAAACCATGACAACTCATCAATCTTTGTCGCTCGAGAATGAAGCCATGACAACCAATCAATCAGTGATGACGTCTTTGGCTCAGCCTTATCTTGAAGGTTTAACTGAGCACGTGTTGCGTTATCAGCATTGCAGCGCCTGTGTGCGCGCACAAACTTTTGCTCATGATGCTTGTCAGTTTTGTGGCGCCGAGTCGCTCGCTTGGCATACCTCAACCGGGCGTGGTCAGGTGCACGCAGTCACCGTGGTTGGCCGGGCACCGTCAGATGCTTTTCGTGCGTTGGCGCCCTATACCCTTGTGGTGGTGACACTCGAAGAGGGCGCGCGCCTAATGGGGCACGCCACACGCGGTGTACAAATCGGTGATGCCGTCACCGCGACATTTTTTAAACATCTTGATCAAACTCTTGTGCGTTTTGAACCTGTTGGCTAACGCTCGATTAGATCGTCTCTTATTGTCATTTAAGACTGTCTTCATGTCTCAGTTTCGTCTTGATGAAAGACGAGTACCTGAGCAAGATGGTCTTTTTACGGCCTACGCTTTCAACCGGAATTTTTATGTCTGACTTACTAGAAACAGCATTGAATCCTCGCACGGTTGCCATTATCGGCGCCTCAGAAAATATCCATAAAATTGGCGGACGGCCGATTTATTTCATGCAAAAGGGTGGCTTCAAGGGCACGATTTATCCGATCAATCCAAGTCGTGAAGAGGTGCAAGGTTTAAAAAGTTATGCATCGCTCGCCCAGTTGCCCGAAGTGCCTGAACTCGTGTTGATTGTGGTGGCGGGAGATAAGGCCGTTGAGGCGGTTGAGGATTGCGCCGCGCGCGGCGTGAAGTCAGTGGTGGTGATGGCCTCTGGCTTTGGTGAAACCGGCCCAGAAGGCCGCGCCACGCAACAGCGCATGACGGATGCAGGGCGTGCGACGGGTATGCGTATCTATGGCCCCAATACGCACGGCCTAGCAAATTTCGGTACGGGTGCGATTGCTGGGTTCTCGACCATGTTCATTGAACGTCCGCCGCAAGACGGGCCCGTTGCCGTGTTGAGCCAAAGTGGCGGCATGAGTGCGATGGTGTACGGGTTGCTGCGCGAGCGTGGCATCGGTGTGCGTCACGTACACGCCACCGGTAATGAAGCGGACGTCACTGTGGCTGAAATGGCCTGGGCGATTGCACACGACCCTGAAATCAAACTGATGTTGCTGTATCTCGAAAATATTGCCAACCCTGAAATCTTGGCGCGTACCGCTGCGTATGCACGCACGCGTGGTTTACCGATTATTGCAGTCAAGGCGGGGCGTACCGCAGGTGGGCAACAGGCCGCATCGACTCACACGGGTTCGATGGCGAACGAAGAGCGCGTCGTTGATGCGTTCTTTAAAAAGCATGGCATTTGGCGCGTGCGTGACCCGCATGCGCAAGCGTTGTGCGCGCAGGCCTACTTAAAAGGTTGGCGTCCAACGGGTAATCGGCTGGTCGTGATCAGTAATTCGGGCGCCAGTTGTGTGATGGGGGCCGATGCCGCCGAAGAAAACGGCTTAGACCTTGCGGTCTTGTCGGAGTCTACACAGAAGGCCGTTGCAACGTCGTTACCAGGTTTTGCCACCACAACAAATCCGATTGACATCACGGCTGCGTTGTTATCCAACAGCAATTTATTTAGCGAAGTGCTGCCGGCAGTGGCGCAGGATCCGTCGGCAGATATGTTTTTTATTAATATCCCCGTCGCCGGGGCGGGCTATGACGTTGAGGCCTTTGCTCGGGATACCGCAAAGTTTGAAGCGTTGACAGGTAAACCAGTTGCGGTGGCGGCTTGGCAAGATACGGTGGCCAAACCTTTTATTGCAGCAGGTGTGCCGACCTTCGCAAATGAGGCGCAGGCGGTCAGTGTATTGGGGCAGTTGGCCGCGCATACGGCCTTGATGAACGAGTCGTTCGAGCCTTGGCATGACCTGGCCGAGGTGCGGGTGCCTGAGGGGTCGGCGGCGTATTGCAGTGAGGCCCAGACTTTAAAGCTGTTAGCCGCCCATGGCGTTCCAATCGTTAAGCATCAGTTGTGCCAGACAGCGGCCGAAGTTCGCGAGGCCTTTGTTTCGGTCGGCGGCCCAGTCGTCATCAAGGCCTGTTCGGCTGAGGTACCTCATAAATCAGAGTTCGGCTTGGTGGCCTTAGGCGTGCAAACGGCTGATGTGGCCGCAACGATCTTTGAGTCGCAACGCAAAAAATTAATGCAAATGAATGTCAGCCACGAGGGCATTATTGTGGCCGCGATGAGTCGTGGTCGTCACGAGTGCATGGTGGGGGCGCGCTTTGACCCAGTGTTTGGCCCTGTGGTCATGATCGGCGCCGGTGGTAAGTATGTTGAGGCGCTCAAAGACTACGCTGTGTTGTTGCCCCCGTTCAGTACGGCTCAAGTCGAGAAAGCCTTGCGTGGTTTGCGCATGGCGCCTTTGTTAGACGGAGTGCGTGGTGATGCACCGATGGATATTAGCGCCTTCGCAGAGGTCGCTGTGTCGGTCGGTCGCCTGATGATGGCAGCAGGGTCACGGATTGCCTCGTTGGACTTAAACCCAGTGATGGTGGGGGCGGTGGGCGAGGGTGCTGTGGTGGTCGATGCCTTGCTCGAACGAGGGCCAACTGGATCAAAGTGATGCGCGGTGCGAGATAAGATCAGGGAAATCCCTGAAATCCTCTTAGTCCGCAGCATTACAGTGAAGGTTTCATTGACGCAGTCGACGCACTGCGGCAATATCTTAGATTGCTGACATGACACTTTAAGGAAAACATCATGCGCCGTCCACTTCTTGCCGTCGTGCTTGCCGCGGCTCTGTTGCTGCCAACCTTAGGCAGTGCAAAAACCTTCAAATGGACTAGTCAGGGCGATATCTTGACGCTTGATCCGCACTCGCAAAATGAAGGCCTGAATATTGTGGCTAACTTGTGGGTGTATGACGGCCTGCTTCGGTACAACGAAAAATTTGAGCTTACGCCTGCCTTGGCGACTGCGTGGGAGCAAGTTACCCCGACCTTATGGCGTTTTAAATTACGCGAAGGTGTGAAGTTTCATGATGGATCGGCCTTTACAGCTGATGATGTTGTCTTCTCGATCAATCGCGCCTTGGCACCTTCGTCGCAGTTTAAATCGTATGCCGCCGGTATCACCAAAGTCACTGCGCTTGATCCCTTGACCGTTGAGATTGCGACCGAGGGTGGGCCGAACCCCGTGTTACTGCGTCAGTTGCCCACGCTTGCCATGATGAGTAAAGCCTGGTCTGAAAAAAATAACGTGATGACACCGCAAGACTTTAATAAAAAAGAAGAAAGTTTCGCGGCACGCAATGCAATGGGTACAGGCCCATATATGTTGAAGTCGCGCGAAGTCGACATCAAGACTGTCTACGCTGAAAACGCAAACTGGTGGGGCAAGCCTACGAAAAAAGGCAATGTCACTGAAATTGTCTACACGCCGATTAAACAAAATGCGACCCGTACGGCGGCCCTGCTGTCGGGTGAGGTGGATTTTGTTTTAGACCCTGCAGTGCAAGATCTAGACCGCCTGCGTCAGCAAGTCAAAGTCCTCGATGGTAATGAGCAGCGCACGATCTATATTGCGATGGATGTTGCGAGCCCCGAGTTGAAGTACAGCAATATCAAAGGCAAAAATCCTTTTGCCGATGTGCGTGTGCGCGAGGCGCTCTATCTGTCGATCGATATCGAGACGATTAAAAAAGCAGTGATGCGTGGGTTGTCATTGCCGACTGGCACAATGATTGCGCCTCAAGTGAACGGTTGGACACCTGAGCTGGGCAAGCGGGTGCCTTATGACTTGAATAAAGCTAGGGCATTATTGAAAGAAGCAGGTTATGAAAATAATCTTGAATTTACGCTTGACTGCCCGAACAATCGTTATATCAACGACGAAGCTATTTGCCAGGCTGTGGTTGCCATGTGGGCAAAGGCAGGCATGAAGGCCAAATTAAATGCGATGCCGCGTGCGACGTTTTTCCCGAAAGTGGGTAGCAATGACACAAGCATTTATCTGTTCGGTTGGGGTGTGCCAACTTTCGATGCCTTCTATTCGCTCGAGGCGTTGATCCATAGCAAAGGAGCCGGCGCTTTCGGTTCGTTTAACTATGGCAATTATTCAAATCCAAAGGTCGATAAACTGATCGATGCCATTCAAACTGAAGTCGATGCAGCAAAGCGCACCGCCATGATTCACGAAGCCTTGAATATCGTGAAAAGCGACTTTGGAATGATTCCTTTGCATGATCAGATTATCCCTTGGGCGATGAAGAAAAATGTCAACGCGATCCATCGTGCCGATAACCGCCCCGTGGTGGATTGGATTACGATTGATTAACGATTGGGTTGCAAGTGATTACCCGTTCGCTCACAATCTTATTCACGGTTAGGTCACAGGTTTTAATCGCTAAGTTAGTGAAGCACGACTGATTAACAAGCCCGTCTCACGGCACCCTCGTGGTGCCGTGATGTTTTTTTGAGAATACATGTTTGCTTTTATTGTGCGTCGATTGATTCAGGCTGTGGGTGTCATGCTCGCGGTGGCGCTGTTGGCGTTTATTCTGTTTCAGTATGTAGGTGATCCCGTGACCATCATGCTGGGGCAAGAGGCCACGCCTGCAGAGCGTGATCGGTTGCGTGAGCAGCTCGGGCTCGGTGACCCAGTGTTCGTGCAGTTTTATCATTTTGTCGTGAATGCCGTGCAGGGCGATTTTGGTTTGTCGTTGCGTCAAGGGCAAAAGGTTTCCACGCTGTTGCGCGAGCGCTTGCCCGCCACACTTGAACTGTCTATTGCCGCAGCGCTGATTGCCTTGGTGGTCGGGCTTCCCTTGGGGGTTTACACGGCTCTTAAGCGGCACGGCAAATTGTCGCAAGCGTTACTGGCGTTTTCGTTGCTGGGTGTATCGCTGCCAACCTTTTTAATTGGTATTTTGTTAATTTTGATTTTCTCGGTGTCCTTAGGATGGTTGCCCAGCTATGGGCGAGGTGACACGATCAGGCTTGGCTGGTGGTCGACGGGCTTATTGACCCAAAGTGGCTGGACCCATTTGGTCTTGCCCGCCATCACACTATCACTGTTTCAAGTGGCGCTTGTGTTGCGGTTGGTGCGCTCTGAGATGCTTGAGGTCTTGCGTACCGATTACATTAAGTTTGCCCGTGCGCGCGGCTTAACCAAGCGCGCGATTCATTTCGGGCATGCTCTCAAAAATACGTTAGTTCCGGTGATCACGATCATGGGCCTTCAGTTGGGTGGCATTATCGCGTTTGCGATTGTGACTGAGACGGTATTTCAGTGGCCAGGTATGGGTCTCTTATTTATTCAGGCGGTACAGTTTGCCGATATACCCGTGATGGCTGCGTACCTATGCTTAATTTCACTGATCTTTGTGGCGATTAACCTAACGGTTGATCTCTTGTATTTTGCAGTCGATCCGCGCCTCAGGGCCGGGCTGGGCAAACATTCTGGGGGTCACTGATGCGCGCCGCGCTTGCTAAATTCTGGGACGGAGATCTGGCTTGGTCTTGGCGCAATACGCCGGTTGCGATCGTGGCAACTGTGCTGCTGGCTATTTTGTTAATTGCTGCGTTTGGCGCAGATGTGTTCGCGCCACACAATCCCTTTGATCTTGCGACGATCAATTTGATCGATGCGTTAAAGCCACCGGTCTGGCATCCTGAGGGCACCAAAGAGTATTTGCTGGGTACGGACAGCCAAGGACGTGATCTGCTGTCTGCGCTGATGTATGGCACGCGCGTGTCTTTATTGATTGGTTTGGCTGCAGTTATTGGCGCGATGTTCTTAGGGATCGTGCTGGGTTTGATTTCTGGTTATGCTGGTGGCCGCGTTGATGCCTTGATCATGCGAATTGCCGATGTGCAGTTGTCGTTTCCAGCCATCCTGATCGCGCTGCTCATTGATGGCGTAGCCCGCGTAGTGGTGCCGGGTGATATGCATGAAGTGATTGCGTTTCCGGTGTTAATCGGTGCGATTGCCCTGGCGGGTTGGCCTCAGTATGCTCGCACCGTGCGCGGTTCAACGCTCGTTGAAAAAAATCGCGAGTACGTGCAGGCCGCACGGGTGATTGGGATCTCGCCGCCTGTCATCATGTTTAGACACGTATTGCCAAACGTATTGGGCCCCGTGCTTGTGTTAGCTACGATTCATTTGGCGTCGGCCATCATCACTGAGGCAACACTCTCATTTTTGGGTGTGGGCGTTCCACCAACGTCGCCTTCGCTGGGCACATTAATTCGAATCGGTAATGATTTTTTATTTTCGGGCGAATGGTGGATTACGATTTTTCCGGGGGCGGCACTGGTATTGCTGGTGTTATCGGTCAATTTATTGGGGGATTGGCTGCGTGATGCACTGAACCCTCGCTTGAGTTGAGTCGCCCGATGTCCAATATTCTTGAAATTAAAAACCTAAGTGTTGAGTTTCCGACACGCCACGGGACGCTGAAAGCGTTGAATGAGGTCTCGTTTTCGATCGCTGCCGGTGAAGTGGTTGGTGTTGTGGGCGAATCTGGTGCCGGTAAATCTTTAACCGGCGCAGCCATTATTGGTTTGCTTGAACCGCCTGGACGGATATCGGGCGGCGAAATCTTGCTTGAAGGACGCCGTATCGATCAGTTGCCCGATGAACAAATGCGTAAGATTCGCGGGCGTGAGATTGGCGCGATTTTTCAAGATCCTTTGACTTCATTGAATCCTTTGTATACGGTAGGCCATCAGCTGACTGAAACCATCGTGACACACTTGCCGTTGACTTGGTCGCAAGGACGCAATCGTGCGATTGAATTGCTTGAGGCGACTGGGATCCCAGCGGCTCGCGAGCGCATCGATCATTATCCCCATCAATTTTCAGGTGGCATGCGCCAACGTGTGGTGATCGCCTTGGCGTTGGCGGCCGAGCCCAAGCTGATCGTGGCCGACGAACCCACCACCGCGCTCGATGTTTCGATTCAAGCGCAGATTATTGAATTGCTGAAAAAGCTCTGTCGCGAACAAGGCGCCGCGGTTATGCTGATCACGCACGACATGGGCGTGATTGCTGAGACGGCTGACCGTGTGGTGGTGATGTACGCAGGTCGTATTGCCGAGGTGGGCAAAGTGCGTGACGTTATCCATGCGCCACGGCACCCGTATACGGTTGGCTTAATGGGCTCAATCCCCTCGATTCACCAACACGTTGAGCGCTTGGTGCAGATTGATGGCACCATGCCGCGGCTGAATGCGATCCCTCAGGGGTGTGCGTTCAACCCACGTTGCGTGAAAGTGATGGATCGTTGCAAACTTGAGCGCCCCGAGCTTCATACACTTGAAAGTTCGCAGGTGGCCTGTTGGTTGCATTCAGAGGTTGAAAACAATGGGTGCTGATCGTGTTGATGGTGAGCGATCTTCAGACGTCACGCTGGCTGCAACGGCGGCACCGCTTGCCCAATCCCAGAGTGTTGACGATAGCGCTACGTCCACCTCGGTTGGCCTAGAGATGACGGAGGATGCATCTGCGCATGCTTCACAACAGCGCCCGCTGATTGAAGTCAAAAATGCTGCCCGTTGGTTTGATGTGTCATCTCCTTGGCTTGAGCGTGTCTTAGCGCGTAAGCCGCGCACGGTGTTGCGCGCAGTGGATGGCGTATCGTTTTCAATCCGTAAAGGCGAGACATTAGCCCTAGTTGGTGAATCAGGTTGTGGTAAGTCAACTATTGCCCGCTTGCTGGTGGGCTTGTATCCACTGACCCATGGCTCGATTACGTTTGATGGTCAGCCCCTGTCAAACATGCAAGGGCGCAAAGGCTTAGCGTTACGCAAGCGCTTGCAAATGATTTTTCAGGATCCGTATGCAAGCTTGAACCCGCGCTGGCGAGTCGGGCGCATCATTGCCGAACCTATGCTGGCGCATACCCAACTGAGTGAGGCTGAGCGGGATGAACGTGTCAGTGCGTTATTGACACAAGTCGGCCTGCATCCCACTGATCAAAGCCGCTACCCACACCAGTTCTCAGGCGGGCAGCGCCAGCGTATTTCCATCGCACGCGCACTTGCGGTGAATCCAGAGTTTTTAGTATGTGATGAGCCGACCTCGGCACTTGATGTATCTGTGCAGGCGCAGGTCTTGAACATCATGAAAGATCTGCAGCGCAGGCTTGGCTTGACCTATTTGTTTATCTCGCACAATCTCGCCGTCGTGCATCACGTAGCCGATCGCGTGGGGGTGATGTATCTAGGGCGCATCGTAGAGATCGCTGATCGCGACGCCCTGTTTGAAACTCCTCAGCATCCCTACACTCGACTGTTACTCGCGGCGATCCCTGATCTGACTGGCCAGGGCAAATCACGTACGCCCGTTGCAGGCGAAGTGCCTAACCCTCTGAACCCGCCCACTGGTTGCACCTTTCACCCACGTTGCCCGCATGCGCGCGAGCAATGCAAAACCGAAGCCCCTGTCATGCAAAACTTCAAAGGCATTGAAGTGGCTTGTCACGGGGTGGTGCAGGGCTGGGAGATGCGATAGCGTGGCGACAGCTAGATTCTGGCTATACTAGCTGTAACATTCGTAACAGCTGTTTCAGCTATTTGAGGGTATTATGCGAATCATGACTTCGTTAGCCGCCCAGAATCATTTTGGTGAGTTGATCGACACCTCGCAACGCGAGCCAGTGTTGATCACCCGTCGTGGGCGGCCAGTTTCAGTGGTGTTTTCGCCTCTAGGCAAACCGCTTGATGTGCTGCTGCAATTGATGGAGTTGTTGCGCACGCTCGCTCCGATCAAAGGCGAAGTTGCTGCAGAAGCCTTTGATGAATATACCAAGCGCGTACAGGCGCTTGGTTCTGATGTTGGCTTAACTGAAGAGGAGATTACTGCGCTTGTCCACGAAAATCGCTGACAAAAAGACTTAATGCAACGGCCCCTTAGGCGGTTTCAAATCGCCCCCTTCGTCTTCAAACCGCACATCATCCAACTCATCAGCACCTAACTCTTCAAGCAACTCAAGATCAGGGTCTGGTAACTCTTCGTCAGACAGTTCAAAAGGCAGCAGTTCAGCCAGTTCATTCGAAAAATCAAATTCATCGCCGTTATGATCCAAGCGCACGAAGCGCGCCTCTGGATCTTCAGTAATCTGTATAGACCACAGGTATTGGCAGTCGTAGACCTCGGTATCAAGATCGAGCCCGCCTCGCCCGCCTACAAACCGTGCGCCGGGACCGCCCATCTGCACATGCATGGCCGTTTCATCAGGCTTTTCGTCAACGCCCAACGGAATCGCAAAAATCACCCACTCGGCATCGTCATCCAACCCAACTTCGGCCAGCACCGACTTACCCATGTAGGCGCTCAAGCCGTCAGCGGTTTTGCCTAGCATTAAGAGTTCTTGTTCGGTAAAGCGCAGGTTCAAGTCAGGTGTGGTCATAATTGGGTAGGCGATAAACAGGGTAAAAAATTAACAAAAAAAGGTGGCATGCAGAGCATTGAGGGCCTTTTGACGAGCAACTGAGGCTCACCAAAGCCGTGTCACTAGACGCTCAGGATGCTTAATCACGCAGGAAATTCGCCAAGCGTGCAGTGCCAACAGCCGTCATCATAGCCGCAAGCGCGTTTTGTTAAGTGCGTTCCCCAAGCCTCGCCCCAAGCTCTACAATAGACGCCATTAATTGTTTTCACTAGAGCGACAGACCAAATGGCCCAGTACGTATACACCATGCACCGCGTCGGCAAGACCGTGCCCCCTAAGCGTCAGATTTTGCGCGATATTTCTTTATCGTTTTTTCCGGGCGCCAAGATTGGCGTACTCGGTACAAACGGGTCGGGTAAATCGACCCTGCTGAGGATTATGGCCGGTGTCGATAAAGAGATCGAAGGCGACGCCGTACCGATGCCTGGGCTGAATATCGGTTACCTTGAACAAGAGCCTAAGCTTAATCCCGACCACACGGTACGAGAAGTGGTTGAAGAGGGCCTCGGTGCAGTCGTTGCAGCGCGCAAACGCTTGGATGCCGTGTATGCAGCGTACGCCGAACCTGACGCCGATTTTGACGCGCTTGCAGCCGAGCAAGCTGACCTTGAGGCGGTGATCGCGGCGGCAGCTTCAAGCGGTTCAGACGATATCGAAACCCAAATGGAAATCGCGGCCGATGCCTTGCGCCTGCCGCCTTGGGATGCCAATGTGGGCAAGCTCTCAGGCGGTGAAAAACGTCGTGTGGCGTTGTGCCGCCTGTTGCTGTCTAAGCCAGACATGTTGTTGCTTGACGAGCCCACCAACCACTTAGACGCTGAAAGCGTTGAGTGGCTTGAGCAGTTTTTAGCGAAATTTCCCGGCACGGTTGTTGGCGTGACCCACGATCGTTATTTTTTGGATAACGCTGCCGAATGGATTCTTGAGCTTGACCGTGGTCATGGTATCCCCTGGAAAGGCAACTACAGTTCGTGGCTTGAGCAAAAAGATGCTCGCCTAAAAACTGAAGAGTCGACTGAATCGGCACGCCAAAAGACCATCAAAAAAGAACTTGAATGGGTACGTCAAAACGCCAAGGGCCGTCAGGCAAAATCCAAGGCCCGTATGGCGCGTTTTGAAGAGTTGTCATCGCACGAATATCAAAAGCGCAACGAGACCCAAGAAATCTTCATCCCTGTGGCTGAGCGCTTAGGTAACGAGGCGATTGAGTTTGTTAACGTCAGCAAAGCCTTTGGCGATCGCTTGTTGATTGATAACTTAAGCTTTCGCGTGCCGCCAGGCGCGATTGTTGGCATCATCGGCCCGAACGGTGCCGGTAAATCAACCTTGTTTCGCATGATTGCAGGCCAAGAAAAACCCGATAGCGGTCAGGTCAATATCGGTTCAACCGTCAAGATCGCGTTTGTAGATCAATCGCGCGATTCGTTACCCAACGATAAAACCGTGTTTGATTCGATCGCAGACGGCGCCGACATTTTGACCGTGGGTCGCTTTGAAATGCCCGCACGTGCTTACCTCGGGCGCTTTAACTTTAAAGGCGCCGATCAGGGCAAGATGGTGGGGCAGTTGTCAGGCGGTGAGCGTGGCCGGCTGCACTTGGCTAAAACCCTGATCACCGGCGGCAACGTGTTGCTGCTTGACGAACCCTCAAACGACCTCGACGTTGAAACATTGCGCGCGGTTGAAGACGCCTTGCTTGAGTTTGCCGGCTCAGTCATGGTGATCAGCCACGATCGCTGGTTTTTAGATCGCATTGCCACGCATATTTTGGCCTTCGAGGGCGATTCGCAGGCGGTATTTTTTGATGGTAATTATCAAGAGTACGAAGCCGACAAACGTCGTCGTTTGGGCGAAGCAGGTGCTGCACCTAAACGGATTCGGTATAAGGCGTTGCGGTAGTCGCAATGAGAATCGATTGAATGCGAGTCATCAAATTTTCTGAAGCCAGGAATCAATTAAACCAGGTGATTGATCAAGTGGTTGATGAAGGCGATTTCACGATTATTGCGCGTCGAGATGCGCAAGATGCCGTCCTCATGTCTTTAGATACGTTCAACAGTCTTAGTGAAACGCTTTACCTGTTAAGGTCTCCCGCGAATGCCGCGCACTTGAATCGGTCGCTTGCTCAGTACTGCGGGTACATTGACAAACAGCACAAAAGCTTGCAGATACTCAGAAATACTCGAGTCGATATGATCTAGATCATGCCAATTTGGGTGGTGCAGGCTACTATTTAGCCATCAGTGCATGTACCTTCAATGATGGAGTCACGAAATGGAAACGATCAATTTAAGTATCACCGGTATGACCTGCGGCAACTGCGTGAAGCATGTTGAAAAAGCGCTGAAAGGCGTTGCGGGTGTCACAGGGGTTGAAGTCGATCTAGCCGCAGGCGCAGCGCGCGTGGTAGGTGACTTCTCAAAGGGCGCAGTGGCACTGATTGACGTATTAAACGAAGAAGGCTACCCCGCACAGGTCAAAAAATGAACATGACCCACTACATGCAATTGTTGGCCGACAACCAACCGTGGAATCTTATGATTTTCATGGCGATTCCGATTGTATTGGCCGAGACGCTGGCGATCACTGAACTGTATGTGTTGTATACCCGTCGCCTTGATGGGCCTGTATATCTTGTGAACCGCTTAGCCGGTGCGGTAGTGGGTGTGTACTTTGTGGGATTATTGTTTACCTGCTCGCAACCGCCGTTGTACCTATCACCCAAGCCAAAGAATGGCGCACAGTGATCGATGTGATCGCGGTGGGGTCTTATCTGATTGGCGGCTTGCCTTTGATTTGGATTGCTCTGCAAGAGTTTGGCTGGGTCAATCAAAAACTAGACGCCATGGCGAAGTTAAAAATACACGCCATCTGTGTGGCGCTATTTTTAGTGTTTGGTCACGTAGCTATGATTAGCGGGATGCTTGACCCGTCATTGCTGGGCTACAACGGGCCTGGACATGACGCACCAAGAACCCAATCTCATGGTCACTAAAGACCTTATATCGAGTGAATCTTCGGTTTAGCCGGCGACTGAAGATTTAGTTTTTTGCGATTGGGCTCAATTTCGCTAAGCGGATCGACGCACTGCATCGTGGCCAGACACCGTTCGGTCAGCAATTGATACTGTCCGGTGCCCATCGATTTCCAGGCGATCTCTTGGTCTTTCAGCTCGCGCACCACCTTCGCGGGGGCGCCCAACACCATGCTCCGCGGCGGGATGATCATGCCCGCTTTCACAAAGGCCGAGGCCCCAACGATGCTGCAGGTGCCCACCACCGCCTCATCCATCACCACAGCATTCATGCCTACCAAGGCATTGCGTTCAACCCTGCAGCCATGCAAGATGGCGCCATGACCTACGTGGCCATCGACCTCAACCACGGTTTCGCTATCCGGAAACCCATGCACCACGCAGCTATCCTGAATATTGGCCCCTTCTTCGATCACAATCCGACCAAAGTCGCCGCGCAGGCTCGCCAAGGGGCCGATATAACAACGTGCACCGATGATGACGTCACCGATCAATACGGCGGTGGGATGTACATAAGCGGTTGGGTGAACGACAGGGGTGATTCCGTCGATGGCATAGACCTTTAGCATTGTGGCTGATCCTGAGTGTTGTGAGCGCGATAGCCTTGTTATCATACTTCTCATCGACCTCCTACCCGCCCTAAAGACTGGAGCGCTTACCGCTTCAGCCTGGGATGTGGAGAATTTCTGCGCATTCCATTAAACCTACACAGAGACATCATGAGCCGAGCCCCTGCCCAAACGCGCGACGCCTTCGCGCACTTTCACCGAATCGAAACTCGCTGGAAAGACAACGACGTTTTTGCACATGTGAACAACGTGGTGTATTACTCGTACTTTGATACGGCAGTCACCGCCTTCTTGATCAAGCAGGGTGTGCTTGAATTACAAAAGTCAAAGCTCGTGGGCTTAGTGGCTGAAACGCACTGCCGCTTTATCAGTTCGATGGCGTTTCCGGATACCGTGCATGTAGGTATGCGCCTAGGCAAGCTAGGTAATAGCAGCATTCGCTACGAAATCGGCATCTTTAGAAATGACGATATACAGGTTTCAGCGCAAGGGTATTTCGTGCACGTGTATGTTGATTTGGCGACCAACAAAGCCGTGCCAGTGCCAGAGTCATTGGTCAAGGCCGCCGACTTATTGCGCGTACCAGGCTTAGGTATAGTCGAGCATTAATATGAAAATGCACATCCTCTCTGGCGGTCGTCTACGCTTGCGTAAAAGTATTTACATGCCGGATGCCGAGCGGCAAGAGCTGATCGACCTACCTGTGAATTGTTATTTGTTGCGCCATCCAGAGGGCAATGTCCTGTTTGATACGGGATGTCATCCGTCAACCACAACGGACGCGGCAGGGCGTTGGGGTTCGATTGCCAAGGCGATTGTGCCGATTTCAAAGCCAGAAGAAAACCTCATTGATCAATTAGCGCTAGTCGGTTTACAGCCAAGCGATATTGACGTGGTGGTGAACTCACACTTTCATTCTGATCACTGTGGTTGTAACGAGTTCTTTAAAAAGGCTACGGTGATTTGCCACGCTAAAGAACTTGAGGCGGCAAGCGAACTTGAAGCTGAAAAAATGGGGTACCTGGCGGTAGATTGGAAACACTCATTACCTACCGAAACGATCACCGAACAGCGTGACTTGTTTAATGATGGCCGCATCGTGTTGCTGCCCATGCCAGGCCATACGCCAGGCATGACAACCGCACTGGTGGGGTTGGATCGTTCTGGATCATTTTTACTGGCCTCAGACTCTGTCGCCTTGCGCGCTAATCTTGACCTGGATATCAACCCTCGCAACACCTGGAGCCCAGAGCACTCAAGTCACTCGATGAGCGAGATCCGAAAAATCGAAGCGTCTGGCGTGACAGTGCTGTTTGGGCACGATGCTGAGCAGGCGAAGGGGTTGCTCAAAGGGGGAGAGTTTTACGCTTAAGACGTGGGTTACCTGCCGCACTCTCTTTGTCAACGTGCCAACGTCACTAAACAACAAGTGTCTCAGCGCCTTTTTTGACAGCCCGAGCGTGAATTGAGCCGCTTGATCATTGATCTTGTATGATGGCCGATCAATCGCCATAGGGGCCTTCAGAATGCATCGCATTGGTATAGATGTTGGCGGGACGTTCACCGATTTCACACTGATCGATGAGTCTAGTGGGCAGGTGACCTTTTTCAAGGTCCCGTCTACGCCCCACGATCCCTCTGAAGCGATCGAACTGGGTATTGCGGGATTGATGCAGCAAGAACAACTCGCGCCCCAAGATATTTCACATTTGAGTCACGGTACAACCGTTGCGACCAATCTGATTATTGAACGCAAGGGCGCTTCCTGCGGGTTGATCACAACACGGGGCTTTAGGGATGTCCTTGAGCTTGCCAGACAAACCAGACCGCACCTTTATGACTATACCGTCACCAAGCCCGTTGCTCTGGTGCCGCGCAAATGGCGTCTTGAAGTCAGTGAGCGGTTATATGCTAACGGCGAGGTGCATACCGCCTTAAATGAAGCCGACGTGGTCACTGCTGCCCTAGCGTTGAAAGCGGCGGGCGTTGAGGCCGTGGCGCTCTGTTTCTTGCACGCCTATCGCAACGGTATCCATGAACGACAAGCGCGAGACATCGTGCGCAAGATACTGCCGAACGTGTACATCAGTATCTCAAGTGAAGTTCTACCCGAGTTTCGCGAGTACGAGCGGCTATCGACGACTGCGCTCAATGCGATCATCGGGCCTCGTATGCAGCGTTATCTGCAGCGTTTTCTCGAACGTGTCGCTGCAATGAACATCCCGACTGAACCACTGACCATTCATTCCAATGGTGGTCTCATGTCAGTGCAGACTGTTCGCGATTTTCCGGTACGCACCTGTTTGTCAGGGCCCGCGGCCGGAGTGGTTGGGGCGGCGGTTCTTGGGCGTATCGCGGGTTTTCCAAATCTCGTCACCTTCGATGTGGGTGGCACCAGTACCGACGTCTCGTTGATTGATCAAGGTCGACCAATCTTTACCTCGAATCGGACGGTTGCTGGTCATCCGGTTAAAACGCCCATGGTTGATATCCATGTTATTGGTGCGGGTGGTGGCAGTATCGCGTGGCTCGATGAAGTCGGCTCTCTGAAGGTTGGGCCACACAGTGCGGGCGCCGTGCCGGGCCCTGTGGGCTATGGGCGCGGAGGCCTTGAACCAACGATTACTGACGCTGAACTCACCTTGCATCGACTCAATCCTGAGTCTCTGTTGCAAGGGAAAATGCCGGTATTTTTAGAGCAAGCTAAAAAAATTATTCAGGATAAAGTTGCTGAACCTCTCGGGCTCACACTAGAAGCCGCAGCCGACGGGATCATCCGGATCGCCAATGCCAATATGAGCCGTGCCATTCGCTCGGTATCCACTGAGCGTGGTTATGACTTGTCAAAATTTGCGCTGTTGGCCTTTGGTGGTGCAGGGCCATTGCACGCTATGGAAGTCGCCAAAGAGTGTGGCATTCCTATTGTTGTTGTCCCCCAAGAGCCTGGCACGATGTGTGCCCGGGGTATGCTGTTAACCGACATTTCTTTTGATTTTGTGGTGAGCGACATCGCCTTGATTGAGCAAGCAAGCTGGTTTCGGATACAAGAAAAATTTAAATTACTTAAACAACAAGCCTTCGAATGGCTGGTACGTGAGCGTGTCGCCTCAGGCGATCAACACTATCAGGCCGTGCTTGATGCTCGCTATGTCGGACAAAATTTCGAAGTTCAAGTCGCAGTGGCAGACCTTGAGGCCCCCGATTACGCCGCCTTTGCGGAGGGTTTTCATCAGGCACATCTGCGTGAATACGGCTACAACGTGCCCGAACGTCCCATTGAGATCATCAACTGTCGTGTCAAGGCAATCGGTAGCGTGATTAAAGCACCGCTGCCAAAACTGCCGATCCATACAACCGCCCCTACGCCGATCTCAGAGCGTGACGTCTATTTTGGCGCTGCAATCGGTTGGCTTGCGACGAAGGTTTATCGCCGCACTGATCTGCGAGCAGGGCTGTCGCTCGTGGGTCCCGCGATTATTGAAGAAATGAGTTCAACAACGGTGATTGCGCCAGAGCAAACAATGGCCGTTGATGACTACGGTAATTTGATTGTGCAAATCTGCTAAAGAGGGTCTAAATTGAATACGATACAGACGATTTCTGATCCGATCGAGATGGAGGTCTTTAATAACCGACTGCTCTCGATTACCGAAGATATGAACAATACCTTGGTGCGCTCATCGTTTTCAACCAACATCAAAGAGCGCAAAGATTGTTCGGTGGCGTTGTTTGATATTGCTGGCAGGCTGGTGGTGCAGGGCACCCAGATCCCCTTGCATCTGGGCTCATTAAACGGCGCAATGGCGGCGGTTCTCCAACAATATCCCTTGGCCGATATCGTAGACGGCGACGCCTTTATTTCTAACGATCCCTATTTGGCCGGCGGTAGCCACCTTCCTGATATCAATATCATCACGCCTATTTTTTACAATCAGGCGATTGTTTTTTTTGCAGCCAATATCGGCCATCATGCTGACGTGGGTGGCTCAGTACCTGGCTCGATTGCGGGCGGGTTACGCAGCGTGTTCGAAGAGGGGATTCGTATCCCTGTGGTGCGGATTGTCAGACAGGGCATCGTCGATGACGACATGCTTCGCTTAATTTCATCGAACACGCGAGACCCTGAAGAACGCGTACTGGATCTCAAGGTTCAGATTGCGACTAACCATCGCGGCTCAGAGGCGGTCAAAGGCTTACTGAACCAAATGGGACTGACCCGCGCCTTGAATGCCGTTGAAGATGTCATTCGCTATACCCGTAATCGCCTGGTGCATGTGATTGGTGAGTTGAAAGAGGGCTCCTATTCTTTTGTCAATATCATGGATGATGACGGTTTGGGCGGTGGGGATCCAGTCGAAATTCATGTAAAAGTGACAGTGAAACAAGGGCGTTTGAGCTTTGATTTCACTGGGTCTGCGAAACAAGCGCGTGGTGCGATGAATTTGCCAGTCAGTGCTCTCAATGCGAGCGTTTACTATTCAGTCAAAGCGCTACTGGCACCCGATCTGGCGGCAAACGCCGGGTTTTTTGAACCGATAGATATTTATGCACCGCTTGGCACCATCGTGAACCCTGAGGCCCCTGCCTCGGTTGGGGCGCGTTCGCTGACGGCGCAGAAGGTAGCTGGTGCGATTTTTGGCGCCTTCAGAGGTGTTCTGCCAGAATCTCGGATCATGGCCTCGAGTAACGACGCCTGTCCTGCGATTGTTTTTTCAGGAAAACTTGCACGCCGCGCCGGCACGTTTGTTTACCTCGAAACGATTGGTGGCGGAAGCGGCGCCCGGGCCGATATGGATGGGATGGACGGCGTACACGTACACATGACCAACACCTCAAATCTGCCAATTGAAGCGCTTGAAAACGAATACCCTTTAATGGTCGATGAGTATGCGCTCGTGAACGACTCAGCGGGTGCGGGCCGTTTTCGTGGTGGCATGTCGATTGCAAAGCAAATATCGGTGTTAGCTGAGGATATTATTTTTTCGGTTCGCTCGGATAACCATACGGCCGGAATTTCGACCGGGGTCAGGGGTGGGCACGCCGGTGGGCAAGCGCGTTTGCTGCACTATCACGCGGCGCACGAAGTTGAGGTGTTGTCGTCTAAAACAGCCAGTATTGCCTTACGTCCAGGCGAAAGTGTGCGCCTTGAAACCTCGGGCGCGGGCGGGTTTGGCGCTCCAGGTGAGCGCTCAACCGAAGCGCTAGCCCAAGATATGCTTGATGGCAGAATTACGCAAGAGGCAGCAACCCAGGTGTATGGCCAACGCGCCGCTGCGGCACAAGCGCTGATCGCTGAGCAACAGTTGAAATGAATGGGCTATTTTTTTGGGGATGATGATGAAACAATATCTTTCACTATTTTTACCTGCGCTGTTCGCAGTCAGTCTGGGGTCTTTAGCGCAGGCGCAAGACGCAGAAAAGTGGCCTGTCAAGGCCGTGCATTTAATTGTGCCCTTCGCCAGTGGAGGTTCGACCGACCTCATCGCTCGTCAAGTCGCCAATGAACTTTCGAAAAAAATTGGGCAACCCGTTATCGTAGAAAATAAAGCGGGCGCAAGTGGTGTGATCGGCTCGAGTTTTGTGGCAAAACAAGCAGCGGATGGCTATACGCTGCTAATGGGCTCGGTTTCAACGCATGCGATGGCCCCCAGTGTTTTTGCAAAACTGCCTTATGACATTATTAAGGATTTCACTCCAATCACTTTGGTAGGAAGTATTCCGGATCTGATTGTTGTTAATCCTAATTTACCTGCAAAAAATCTGATTGAATTTATTGCGCTCGCAAAAAGTAAGCCAGGTGCGATGTCCTTTGCGACTGCAGGAAACGGAACCTCCAGTCATCTGGGTAGTGCGTATTTTGCTGCAGAGGCGGGTATCGACCTCAACCAGGTTCCCTACAAGGGTTCGGGGCCAGCGTTGCTCGATGTCTTGGGTGGGCATGTCGACATGATGCTCGATGTCATCATGACTTCAATCGAGCCGCTAAAAGCCGGCAAGCTAAGAGCCTTGGCCGTAACCTCTTTGAACCGATCGCCTTTGCTTCCTGAGGTACCCACTGTTAATGAGCTTGGTATAAAAAATTTCGAAGCAATCATCTGGTTTGGGATTCTGGCACCTGGCAATATGTCGGTCGGCTTGCAAAATAAAATAGCAGATGCCTTTGATGCTGCGATTCATTCGCCAGAGATAAAAAACTACCTTCAAAAACAAGGTGTTGAGCTCGGAGGAACTGGCTCCTTGGCTTTCGCAGCTCGCATCAAAGCCGATACCGAGAAGTGGGCAGGTGTGGTGAAGCTTGCTGGTATTCGTCCTGAGTAGGGTGTTGACATCCTACCCAGCCTCGTCCCGCCTAGGGTGTTGACATCCCGCCGCCAGCTCTACGACAAATAACTATTCACCAACTCGCGGCTGTTTAAAAGCTCTTTGGCCTGACCTTGCATGGCGCAGGCGCCGTTACGAAGCACCAAGGCTCGGTCGGCGTATTCGAGCGCTAGCATCGCGACTTGCTCGACCAACAAAATCGCCAAGCCCTGATCGGCTAAGCCTCGCAGAGTCGTCATAATCAACTGCACAATTTGTGGCGCTAAACCGAGCGAAGGCTCGTCTAGCATCAACACCTTGGGTTGCATCATTAAGCCACGAGCAATGGCCAGCATTTGTTGTTCGCCGCCGGATAGTGAACTGCCAGAAATTTTTTGACGTTTTTCAAGCACCGGAAACCGCTGCCATTGCTCTTGCATGCGTTGGGCAATGACGCTATGGCTTAAACCGATGTTGGTGGCGCCAATCGTGAGGTTGTCGCGTACCGATAGGCCTGGAATGATTTGGCGGCCCTGAGGGACGTGAATCAAGCCTGCGCGGGCGAGTTGATGGGCTTGAACCTTTTCGGTGCTTTTTCCATTAAACGAGATCGCGCCTGATTCAAGAGGCAAGAGGCCAGACAGTGCGCGTAGTAACGATGTTTTGCCAGCACCATTTGCACCGATCACGGCAAGCATCTCGCCCGGCCCTAAATCAAGGCTGATATTTCGTAGCACTTGATTGGCGCCAATGTTTGCGCAGAGGTCTTTTGCATGAATCATCTTCCGATCCTCAGGTTCGGGCAGGAGCTGACTATTAGCTGGTCAAAACATTTGTAAAGAGGACAATTATTTTTGAATACTCTGTTGACGCTCATCGCGATCATTTTTTCGCTCCAGTGCCAAGATAGGCTTCTATCACCTCTGGATTATTCTGGATCTCAGCCGGCGTACCGCAAGCAATCAGTTTGCCAAAGTTCAAGACACTAATGGTGTCGCATACCGACATCACGAATTCCATGTTGTGCTCGACTAACAAGATGGTGATGCCGTGCTCGCGTAGTTTACGGATAACTTGCGCAATCGCTTTGGCCTCTTGGGTATTCATCCCTGCAATCGGTTCATCCAACAACAGCATTTTTGGCCGCTGTGCAATCGCACGTGCAAGCTCAATGAGTTTGCGATGGCCATAGGGTAGTTGTGTCGGTAGGCGATCGGCAAACTGTGCAAGCCCAAAAAATTCTAAGATGGCAAAGGCCTCTTTGCGTTCGTCCCCTTCGAGTTCACCGCCTGACAACCACGTGACAAAATCTTTGCCGTATGAATGTTTGTGCGCAATCCCTAACAACACGTTGTCGAGCACCGAGACGCCTTCGATGAGCTGAAGGTTTTGAAAGGTGCGCGCTAAACCTAAGTTGGCGCGCTTGGCAATATCCATTGAAGACAGATCAAGGTCGCCCAAGTGAATCGAGCCTTCATCGGCGCGGTAAATGCCAGCAATCATGTTGATGATGGTTGATTTTCCGGCGCCATTGGGGCCGATCAAACCGTGAATTGTGTTTGGCTTGACCTCGACTGAGACTTGATCAACGGCTTTCAGTCCGCTGTAGCTTTTGCTGATGCCTTGTACGCTTAACGAGGTATTGCTGTTTTGCTGAACAGGTAAGGCGCTTGTGTTTGAGGTGGCTAAGCCCACTAGCGCGCCGCTTTCAGAGGTGCTCTTGGCCGCACCACCGTTTGCAACTGCTCCGGCGGTAAAGTTGTCTGTGATGTCGGTAGTACCACCTGCACCAATGCTAGCGAGTGTGGCTGCGTTTGTACCGCCACCGTGTTGCCCAGACTGACTGTCACCGTTTTGCCCTGATTTGACGGCGACGTTGCCGGCGCCCCCTTTGAAACGCTGCGTCAGGCTACCAATCACACCCGCTGCACCTTTTGGAAACGCCAGTAGCACGATCAACAAGATCGCGCCATAAATCAGCAAGCCATACTTATCAATACCTGCGATGACTTCAACAATCGCCAGCAAGATCAGGGTTCCAAGCAGTGGGCCGGTCTTTGTGCCCAGGCCACCGACAACCGTGGCAATCAAAAAGGCAATACTCAAGCGTACCGAAAAAGCGTCACTACCCACATAGCCTGATTGATGTGCGAAAAACGCACCACCTAAACCGGCTAGCGCGGCAGCAAAGGCAAAGATGGCAGCTTTCCATAAGCTGACTTCAACACCCACAGATGCGGCAAAGACTTCTGATTCGCGAATGGCGCGCAGGTTGCGCCCGAGCCGACTTTGATTGATAAAGTCGGCCAGCAGCTGTACCACAATCAGACTTGCACCCGACACGTAAAAGAACACCGTGGCAGACATTTTAGGAAAGCCAAGATCAAGGCTTGGCACCCCTGACAAGCCCATCGCGCCGCCGGTCAGGCTAATCCAGCGTTGCCCGATAATATCCAGAATGTAGCCAACGGCGAGCGTGGTCATCGCTAGATATAAACCACGAGTGCGCAACGCAAAGACCCCCACCAAACCGCCACCTACTGCGGCAATCAATACCCCAAAGGTGATCGACAGCGGCACAGGCCAGCCCAGCTTAAGCGAGGTTAGCGCAGAGCCATACGCCCCTAATGCATAGAACCCAGCCTGGCCAATCGACATTTGGCCAGACAGCCCTAGCAACAGATTCAAACCCGTGACCGCAATCGCAGTATAAAAAAACGTTTGCGCCAAAAAAATATAGAACCCGTTGACGGGTAGCCAGGGCAATAACAAAAATACTGCAATCGCAACGGCATATGGCAAACGATTTGAGGGGCGCGCTTGCAACGTGCGCGCCTGCAGAGTGTTATCTGACATCTGCGCTCCTCTCTGAAAACAGACCAGAAGGTTTGATCGCAATAATGATCAAGGCCGCAAGCAGAGGGTATAAGTCACCAAAGCCAGAATCAACATAATTTGAAAGCGATTCGAATACGCCAAACAAAATCCCACCGATCAAGATACCCACCGGGTTCGCAAAACCGCCAATTGCCGCCACGATCAAGGCTTTAATCGTAAGCACCAAGCCCATTTGCGGATTGATGGTGACGATCGGGCCGATTAGTACGCCGGCGACTGCAGCTAAGATCGAGGCAATCACAAACACCCCAACCTTAACGCGATTGGTGTGAATGCCCAACAGCACGGCTGCCTCTGGATTAAAAGCGACTGCCTGAATTGCCTTGCCCCAGCGTGAATGAAACATAAAACCGTAAAAGAGGCCGACGATTAACACCGCGGCCACAATCACTAAAATCTCTTCTAAGAACAATCCTGCACCCAAGACCTGTACGACCTCGTCACGCTTTGAGCTAAACAGTGGTGCTGAATATTGTGAAGTTTTTCCAAAGCCAAGCTCGATCACGTTTTGTAAGATCAATGCGACGCCTGCGGTCGTGAGCATCCACGAATAGGCGCCAATCAAGGTATCTTTTTTGCGATCAAGGGGTCGAATCGCCACGCGATCTAAGAGCCAGCCCATCACAGCCAGAATGACCAGAACCGCGACAACGGCTAAGCCAAGTGGGATATCGAGCTTGCGAAACAGTAAGAGCAAAAATGCCCCGACCATTAAAAAGTCGCCTTGCCCGAAGTTGACGCGATGGGTCGTGAGGTGTGTGATGTAGAGGCCAAGCGCGACGAGGACGTAAATCGCCCCCATCGCCAGGCCGCCCGACAACACCTGGATCAGGTTGCCGAGCTCCATCTTAGTATTTCAAACGGGTTACAACACCATTTTTCCAGACGCCTAAGAAGACGTTTTCGTAGTCAAGGCATTCGTGATCTGAGGTGCTAAACGGTTTGGCTGGTGTGGCCGAAACAGCTTCAATGCCAGAGATGTTTTCGATAGCATTGCGAATGGCTTCAGGGTCTGCCTTACCGACCTGATCAACGGCCTTAAAGACGATTTGCGCAGCGTCGTAACCAAGCGAGGTCACGACAGGCCAACGATATTCTTTACCGTATTCTTTCTGCATGCGTTCATCAAAGCTTTTAGCGCGTGGCGTGCCAACATCGAGTGCCTGGCCCATGACTGTGCCTTCGATGGCGTCTTTGCCCACAATTTCAAGAACCTTTTGTGAGGACAAGCCCCAGTTACCCGCAACAACTGGCTTGTAGTTAATACGTGGCATGGGGCGGAAAGGCAATTCAAACGATTCGTGAAAGTTTAAAACCAATTCGGCTTTTGCATCACGCAGTTTGACCATCTGTGGGGTCAGGTCGTTGACGCCTGGCGCTGCAGCTTCAATCGCGACCAACTCGACACCATGCTTTTTGAGACCCTCTTGAATCTCTTTGGCTGCGAAGTTGCCGTAGCCCGTAGTTGAGTGCACTAAGCCGATACGTTTGAAGGTTTTTGCGCCCCAGTCAAGCATCTGATCGATCTGAAACTTTTCAACCATCGAGCATCTGAAAATATAGCTGGGCTTTTCGTTAATGAACTGAGTCGTAATGTTGGTGGCGATGCCAGGCCCCGCCATCAGTGGGATCCCGGCTTTTTGCAAGATCGGTGCCATCGCCAGCACGTTGCCGCTACTCACGGTACCGATCACGACTGGGACTTTGTCATTTTGGATCAGACGTTGCGCTAAAGACACTGCGCGTTGCGGATTGGCTTCGTCGTCGTAGACGATCAGTTCAATTTTTGTCTTGCCACCAGCTGCTTGATAATCTTTGAGGGCAAGCTTAATACCCTGTAGGTACGATTCGCCAAAGTCAACGATCGCAGGTGGGCCGCTCAGGCCTTGGATGACCCCCACTTTGACTTGCGCCAGTGAGGTGGCTGCACAGGTAATCAAGGCTGAGGCGAGTGCAGCTTGCCAGATGCTATGTTTGAAGCTTGTCTTCATTTTTTTGTCTCCGGATTGAAATCTTGTGTTTCATCAGCCCAACTACGCTTTCTCTTCTGCTAGGCTAGATGCATATGCAAAACTTTATTTGTATCTTGCCTGCTGCGATTTTTGTCTATTAGGCAAGATGCTTCTCTAAAACTTTATTTTTATCAGGCCTGATGGGATTTTCATTTATTAGGCAAGATGCTTCTCTAAAACTTTATTTTTATCAGGCCTACTGTGTTTTTCGATTATCTAGCCTGACGCTTGCACAAAACTCTACTATGATTTTTCACAAATACATACCCCTAATTACCCTTAAAGTTTGCGTCGCGGCGCTCTTTAAACGAGGTGACGCCTTCTTCAAGGTCGGCAGTAAACGCCACATCCCTAAACGAACGTGACTCCCATTTCAGGGCCTCGTCCATGTTCATACCCATTGAGCGACGCACCACCTCTTTGGCAAAGCGGTGCGACAAGGGCGCACGGGTGGCAAGCATGGTGGCGTAATCTAAGCTCTTTTGTAGCAACTCGGCTTGTGGGTAAATGCGATTGACCAAGCCGATGCGATAGGCGTGTTCAGCATCAACGCGTTCACCCGATAAGATGATCTCCATCGCGTGACCCATGCCAACGATCTGCGGCAAACGAATCAAGCCACCATCGCAAGCATGAAACCCCCACTTAGCGTCTTGCAGGGCAAACTCAGCGTTAGGTGAGCAAAAGCGTAGATCGCAGGCGAGAGACAATTCGAAGCCGCCCGAAATCGCAAAACCGTTTACCGCTGCGACAATAGGTTTATCGATATCAAGGTTGCGCGTGATGCCGCCAAAACCGGGCCCGTTGGTATATTTTTTACGAAACTCTTGCGCTGGTGCGCGGGCAAAATCGATGGTGTAATTTTTTAAGTCAGCGCCTGCACAAAACGCTTTGTCGCCCGCGCCTGTAATCACTGCGGCGCGCGCCGAATCATCATTGTCAAACTCGTGCCATACGGCCACCAATTCATCATTCGCCGCAAAATTTAACGAGTTCATTTTGTCAGCGCGGTTGATGGTGATCAGTCGCACTGAGCCGTGCTTTTCATAAGAAATATCAGACATTCTTTTGCACTCTAAAGGTAGGGGTGACAGGGGCCGTCGGCTCGGTCACGGTGGTGGGTACGGCAACGACACGGTCGCCCAACTGATCGCCTTCTTCTGGCAAAAAGCGGCCGGTGACCCGAAAGCCGTTATCCAGATCAAAGACGCCCACGTGATACATGCCGTCGGCCTTAAAACGTAAGGGGGGTTTGCGCACGGTGGTCCAACTCACCAACTTGCCGACACCAGCAATCTGTACTGGATTCATTTCACTGGCCAAGCATTTTGCGCAGGTGTTGATACAAGCTGCATCCAAGGTGCCGCATTTGGTGCATTGGTGAAAGGTCAGCAGCTCTGGCTTAAAAAGGGTTGCGTTCGACATGATTAATCGCGCCCTAAAATGTTCACCGTGCAGGCAACGCCGGTACCACCCAGGTTATGCGTCATGCCGATGCGCGCATTGGCGACTTGATTGGTGTGTTCGCCACGCAACTGTTTGACAACTTCGTAGATTTGCCCGATACCGGTTGCGCCCACGGGGTGCCCTTTGGCCAACAAACCACCGCTTGGATTGATTGCAACATCACCTTGCATGCCGGTGCGGCCTTCGGCAGCCCACTTGCCACCCAGCCCACGAGGCACTAAACCTAAGTCTTCGCTGTCGATAATCTCGGCGATCGAAAAGCAGTCATGCAATTCGCAAACGTCAATATCTTTGGCTTTTAGCCCCGCTTGCTCATACGCCTTTTGTGCGGCAGTGACGGTGGCTTCAAACGAGCACAGATCAGGGTGATTGGCGATGCGGGGTGAGCCGCTGGTTTGAGCCGAGGCCAACACGCGGATTTTGTTTTGTCGTGCCTGGCTCGATAACAAAGGCTCTGCGCACAATACGATCGCTGCGGCACCATCGCTGGCGGGGCAGCAGTCAAACATTTGTAAGGGGTCAGCGATCATGGCTGACGCACAGATTTGTTCAAGGGTCAGTGACGCACCCATTTGCGCCAGTGGGTTCTTCAAACCATTAGCTTTGTTTTTGATCACGACTGAGGCAATATCTTCACGCGTCGTGCCGTACTGATTGGCGTGGATACGCCAGGCCATGCCAAACAACCCCGGAAACGTCAGGCCACTCGGCCCATCGTTTTCATTATCCATCGCGCAGTTCAAGGCCGAGGTCACTTCAGCGGTTGAGGCGTGAGTCATTTTCTCAACGCCCACCACCATCACGGCGTCGCACATGCCGCTCGCGATCGCGATCCAGGCGTGCCTGAAGGCGATGCCGCCCGAGGCGCAGGCCCCTTCGACCTTGGTGCAAGGGATATTGCCCAAACCCAAGCGCTCGCCCACGATGCCGGCCAAGACTTCTTTGCCGTTCAGGGGGCCGCTGATGAAGTTACCTAAATACAAGGCACCGATGCGCGCGCGGTCGATGCCTGATTCAACGATGGCGCGTGCGGCAGCCTCAACCGCAAGCGATTCAATCGGTGTGGCGATATGCTTGCCAAAGGTGGTTGAGCCGATACCCGCTACAAAGACGTCACGCATGATTATTTTCCTTTGGCGAGTTGCTTACGCAGCTCTGTTTTTAAAATCTTTCCGTAATTGTTTTTTGGTAGATCGTCACTAAAGAAGTATTCGCGTGGACGTTTAAAACGCGCCATGTTGTCCAGACACAAAGTATCCATTTCATCGGTGGTGATCGTCATGCCAGGTTTGACCACCACAAAGGCAACGGGCTCTTCGCCCAGGTCCGGTTCTTCGCGACCCACCACTGAAACCTCTGCCAAGGCAGGGTGACGTAACAGCACTTCTTCGATCTCACGCGGATAAATATTTGAACCACCGCGAATGATCATATCTTTTGAGCGATCACGCAGTGTCAGGTAACCCTTGGCATCCATGGTGCCGATGTCGCCTGTCCAGAGCCAGCCGTCTTTGATGGCTGAAGCAGTGGCTTTGGGGTTGTTCCAGTAGCCCAGCATACGGGTATCGCTGCGTGACACCACTTCGCCAAGTTCGTCTGGTGGCAACTCTTTCCCGTCTTCACCGACCACGCGTACTTCGACACCGGTGCGTGCTGTGCCGCAAGACGCTAGGCGCGCCATGTGCGCCTCATCACGCGGCCCTTCGTGATCCAGCTTGGATAATGCGGTCATGGTCATGGGGCTTTCGCCTTGTCCATAAATTTGTACCAGGCGTGGTCCAAGTAAATCGAGTGTCTGCACCAAATCGCTGACATACATTGGGCCGCCACCATAAAACACGGTCAGCAGATTACCCGCTGGGTTCTTGATGCCTTCGGCTGAGCGAATCATGCGCGACAGCATGGTGGGCGCAGCAAACAAGGTGACGTCTGGATACTGCTGCAAGGCTTCAAAGGCTATATCCGTACTAAAGATTGCTTCAATCACTTGATGCCCACCGCCAAATAAATGTGGCAGGGCATAGAGGCCAGCGCCATGCGAGAGCGGTGCCACATGCAACATGGTTTGACCGGGTCGCACGCAATCGACATCGGCACCGTATTGCAAGCTCATCGTGATGAGATTGCGGTGCGACAGCATCGCGCCCTTGGGGACGCCGGTAGTACCACTTGTATAAAAAATCCAGGCAAGATCATCGGGCAGCATTGAGGCGCAAGGCACAGGGGCCGAGCGTACATAGCCTTCGTAGGCGTCATCATCCACTACGATGATTTGTCGCTGACCAGGCAAATCGGCAAGTGCTTCAGCCAACCCTGCATACAAAGCGGCGCTCGTAAAAATCACCGCAGCACCAGAATCTAACGCAATCGGCTTGACCTCGCGCGGATGCAGTTTCGCGTTCACTGGCACCGCACAGAGCCCTGCGGTCCAGGTGGCAAACAGCACCTCAAAAAAGGCGTTACGGTTTTCCATGCACAGGATTACGCGCGCGCCGAGTGCAAGATGCAGAGTGTTTAACAAGCCACCGGCTAGGCCGTGCACACGCTGCGCGAGTTGGCCATAGGTCAGTGTTTGTTTGCCGCAGGTGAGCGCACGAAGCTCAGGATGACTGAGAGCACGTGAGAGAAAGGATTTTGCAATATTCATCAGACTTTTTAATTATTTTGAAAAGTTCAGCTTAGAGGGTTGTCGCCTCAGATGATCATATCGCAAAAAAACGAGATTGCATGTTTGTTGCTTTTTGTAGCGAAGATGGCGGAGTGGGCGGTGACTGGCTCGTTAGCATCCTCTCTAAAAACAAGTCACCGCAAAGTTTTTCAGTGCTTTCACCGCAAAGTTTTTCAGTGCTTTCACCACAAAGTTTTTCAGTGCTTTAAGCGCAAACTTAACGGTTTGCCAAAGCTATATAAAAAACCCCAAAAAATTGAACGAGTCTTCAAGTTTTGGGGTTGTTCTAAGCTGCTACGCTTTTGAGCTTTGAGTAAAGCTTTATCGCTGCGGCATCTCGATTTTGACTTCAAGCACTTCAAGACTGTCTTGTCGTTCGAGACTAACCTTGATGTCATCGGGATTGATTTTGACGTACTTCGAAATGACTGCAATCAGTTCGCGTTGCAGGGCTGGCAGGTAGTCGGGTGTTGCACTATGCCCCCCGCGCTCGTGGGCCAAAATAATCTGCAGACGCTCTTTAGCAACGCTGGCGGTCTTTTTCTTCTCGCCAAGCAAAAAAGACAGAAAAGACATCATTTGCCTCCAAACAGGCGCTTAAAGAGGCCTGGCTTTTCGTAGTCGACAAAGCGCAAGGGCTTCTCTTCGCCCAGATAACGTGCGACTACATCGAGATACGCTTCAGAGACATCGGTATCTTTGAGGTGAATCGCCGGCAAGCCCTGATTTGAGGCTTGCAAAACAGATTCAGATTCGGGGATCACGCCAATCAGTTTGATGCGCAAGATGTCTTCGATATCTTTAAGCGAGAGCATCTCGCCGTCTTCAACGCGCTTGGGGTTGTAGCGGGTGAGCAGCAGATATTCTTTGATGGGTTCGTCGGCTTCGATGGCGCGACGCGATTTTGACGCCAAAATACCTAAGATACGATCAGAATCACGCACGGAAGACACTTCGGGGTTTGTGACCACCAGTGCGTCATCGGCGAAATAAGCCGCTAATAAGGCACCTGTTTCAATACCAGCGGGTGAATCGCACACAATGTAATCAAAGCCCATCTCTTTGAGGTCGTTGATGACTTTCTCGACGCCCTCTTGTGACAACGCATCTTTGTCGCGTGTTTGCGAGGCGGGCAAGACAAACAGGTTGTCGCAGTTTTTATCTTTGATCAAGGCTTGGTTAAGCGTGGCTTCGCCCTGAATCACATTGACAAAGTCATAGACGACACGTCGCTCGCAGCCCATGATTAAATCAAGATTGCGTAGACCCACATCAAAATCGATCACGGCAGTTTTAAAACCACGCAGGGCCAAGCCCGACGAAAAACTGGCACTGGTGGTGGTTTTACCCACACCACCTTTACCTGAGGTCACCACTACGATACGTGTCATGACTAACTAACCCTTATATAAAGACTGCAATATTTCACTGAAAATAAATACTTAAAGCGGTACAAAGTGACAAGATGTCGCTATTAAATTACACCTACAGCGGTACAAAGTGACAAGATGTCGGTCTTAAATTACATCTACAACGTTAGAAAGTGACAAGGTGTCTCTCTGAAAATACACCTACAGCGTTACAAGGTGTTGCTCTGAAAATACACCTAAAGCTGTACAAAGTGACAATATCTCACTCAGAAACCAAGCGACACAAATCAAGATACTTCACGACAAACGGTCAAGGCGTTAAAACTTTGATGCAGGCAAAGCGAAGTGAAACGTTAAACGATTATTTTTCAAGAGGCGTCAGATGCAACGCGTCTTTTTGTAGCTGAATCACGGCCGGACGCTGGTGCAGCTCGGCGGGCAGTTTTGAATCTATCACACGATAAATACCAGCAACGGCGACAAGCTCGGCGTCAAGCGCCGTCGTAAAGATACGAGCTGCCGTGTCGCCGCGCGCACCGGCCATGGCTTTGCCACGCAGCGGGCCGTAAACATGAATATTGCCATCCGCAATGACTTCGGCGCCGCGGCTGACCACACCCATGACGATCAAGTCACTTTGGCGGGCGTACACCCGCTGACCCGAGCGTAAGGGGCCGCGCACCACCATGGTGGGGGCTGCGGCGGGGGCGTCGGTGTTTGAAGTTTTGCTGGGGGCAACCATTGCGCCCGAAGTTGTTGCTAGGGCTGCAGCATCAGCGGCGCCTGTCGAGACCCCAACCGAGGCCGCTGTTGACGCAGACTTGGCGGGGTCTAATGTGTTCGCGGTCGCGGCAATTCTATCGGCAGCAGCAGGGGTGGGCACGCTCGCCGTCATCGGCTCGGCGACAGAGGCCGCTGTTTGCGTATCTGAGGCATTGCGTACAGGGCTAGCTGATAAATCAACTGCGGTCAGCCCACAGGCCTTGGCTGCCACTAGGTTATCGCCTTGCGCCACCACACCAATCACAGGCAGGCGGTGCTCGGCAAAGGCCTTGAGTAACGGCACCCAGTCGACCACGGCGTCGACCGCACCGGCATCAATGACGACGGGTTCGTTTTCAAAAAATGTACCGGCGTCAGCCATGCGTTTTTTAAGCGCCTTGAGCAGCGCCTCGGTATCGGCGTGCTGCAGCACGACACGAATCGCGTAGAGCGTCGCACTTTTAAAATCGAGGGCTGAAATTTCGGTCGTCATCGCTAAGAATGATAACTCAGACGCCAGTTGCCCATGTGTCTTTTAAGGTTGTGACGCGATTAAAAACGGGCTGCTCGAGGGTCGAATCAACCGAGTCGACGGCAAAGTAGCCTAGGCGTTCAAATTGCGACACCACGCCAGCAGTGGCAACCGTACCCGGTTCAAGCCAGGCCGTGACGCTTTGCGCCGAATTTGGATTCAGGCAGGTCAAAAAGTCGTTGTCTCCAGCATCCGGAAAAGGCTCGGAAAACAGGCGATCGTAGAGGCGAATCTCGGCAGGGATAGCTTGGGCCGCACTAATCCAAGTCACGGTGCCTTTGACCTTGACGCCATTTGAGCCGGCTGTGCCACTTTTGGTATCGGGGTTGTATTCGGCATGCACCTCAGTCACTTTACCTGAGGCATCCTTAACAAAGCCTGTGCAAGTGACGACATAGCCGTACTTCAAGCGCACCGAGTTGCCCGGAAACAGCCTGAAATACTTGGGAGGTGGCACCTCGGCGAAGTCTTCTTGTTCAATCCAAAGTTCGCGGGTAAAGCCAAACTGGCGCTGACCTGCTTGGGGGTCGTGCGGGTTGCGCGGTGCCTGACAAGGCTCGATCTGACCTTCTGGAAAATTAGTAATGACGAGTTTGAGGGGGTCAAGGATGGCGACCGAACGTGGGGCAACTGGGTCTTGTACTTCCCTCAACGCCTGATCCAATAAACTGTAGTCAATGCGAGCGTTATTTTTAGACACGCCAGTGCGCTCACAGAACAGACGCAAGGCTTCGGGGGTATAGCCGCGACGGCGCAACCCCACAATGGTTGGCATGCGTGGGTCATCCCAACCCGTGACGTAGCCCTCTTTGACCAGTTGCAGCAGCTTGCGTTTGCTGGTCACGATGTAGCTCATGTTAAGCCGTGCAAACTCGTACTGATGCGGTAGAGGGGCTGCCAACTTACCAAGCTCGTGCAGGCGGTTCAGTGTCCAGTCGTAAAACGGCCGTTGGTCTTCAAATTCGAGCGTGCAGATGCTGTGGGTGATGCCCTCGAGCGCATCTTCGATCGGATGGGCAAAGGCGTACATCGGGTAAATACACCACATTGCACCAGTACGATGATGGATGGCATGCCGGATCCGGTACAAGACAGGGTCACGCATATTGATATTGGGCGACGCCATATCAATTTTTGCGCGTAACGCCATACTGCCGTCTGCATGCTTGCCTTCGCGCATTTCGTTCAGTAAGCGGGTTGAGTCAGCGGCAGGGCGCTCGCGCCAGGGCGAGTTTTGGCCCGCCTCAGTGAGTGTGCCGCGCATGGCGCGCATCTGCTCGGGGCTTTGTTCGTCAACGTAAGCGTGACCGGCTTGGATTAACGCCAGCGCGCAGTCATACATCACACCAAAATAATCGCTGGCAAAAAACAGATGCTCGCTGCCATTTGACTGCCAGTTAAAGCCCAGCCACTTGACCGCGTCGATGATGCCATCGACGTATTCTTGATCTTCTTTTTCAGGGTTGGTGTCGTCAAAACGCAGATGACACACGCCACCATAGTCGCGCGCCAGACCGAAGTTCAGACAGATACTCTTGGCGTGACCAATATGCAGATAGCCGTTGGGCTCGGGCGGAAACCGGGTGCGGATCTTGGCGGGATCGGGCGAACCCGCGGCCTGCACAGATGCTGGCCCCGGCTGGCCGGCCCAAAGCTTGCCCGCAAAGCGCTGGGCGCCTAGGTCGGCTTCAATAATGTTGCGTAAAAAATTTGTCGTTACCGGTGAAACAGAGTCTGTCGTCATACAAGATTTTGAGTATTGAAGCCGTAGTGAAAGGATCATTTTGCCACGACCGGTCTACACTAGCCCAAATCATGGAAATTTCAGCGCTTTTTCTCGCCCGTGTGCAGTTCGCTTTGAGTCTGAACATGCACGTTCTCTTTGCTGCGCTCGCCATGGCGCTGGGCTGGATTCTGTGTGTGTTTCGGTTTCGTGCCTGGAAAGCGCCAGACTCTGGCTGGACCAACGCTTACCGGTTTTGGGTCAGGATTTTTGCCTTGTCCTTTTTTTTAGCGTTGGCGACAGCCTTGCCGGTGCTTGTTGAGTTTGGCACGCTGTGGCCCGAGTTGATTGAACGCACCGGAAACGTGGCCGGTCCCTTGCTGGCCTTTGGCCTCGCCACTTTTTTTGTCACAAAGTCGCTTTTTATGGGCGTGGTGCTGTTTGGGCAGCGCCGCGTATCAGCCAAAGCGCACTTTTTTGCCGTGCTAATGGTTGCGCTTGGGTTGACGTTTACGCTGTTTTGGGCGGTCGTGTTGCATACGTGGGCACAGGCACCTGTCGGCGCTGGTTTAATCGACGGACGCTATCAAGTGTATGAATGGAACGAGATCATCCTGACTCCGTTTGTACTGTGGCGTTCAGTGGGTTTCGTGGCGGGTGCATTTCTGTTTGCTGGCCTGCTCTTGCTTGGCGTGACGGCCTGGCAGGCCTTGCGCCGCCCGCTAGACGACGGCGAACGTTTGTCGTTTCGCACCGGGTTGCTGGTGTCTGCTTGTGCGCTGATGCTGTACTGGGCTGCCTTCGATGGCAATGCCAGGATGGTGGCGCGCTATCAACCGGCTGTTGCAGCGGCGCAGATGGGAGTCTGGCAGAGTTCGGCTCCCCCGAGTTGGGTATGGCTAGGCTCGCCCAATCTGCCTCAGCGTTCGACTGAGGTTTATTGGGCCTCTGAGTTCAACCCTCAGCGGTGGTTAGGCAAGCAGGCAGATGCCAGCGTCGCTGGGCTGGATCTGACGGGCGAGTTGCTGCCACCCATCGTGCTCTTATTTTGGCTCTTGCGCGCCGCGTTGCTGGCTGGCGTTTTAGCGAGCGTATTGATTCTCTTGACACTTTTGGTGGGTTTTAGGCAAGGGTTTGAGCCTTCACGTCAGCCGCCGTGGTTGTTGCGTGTGCAAGTATGGGCCGGTGGCCTGGGCGCTTTAACGTGGTTGTTCAACTGGAACCTCTCAGACCTGGGGCGATCTCCTTATCTGGTGTGGGGCACTTTGCTGCAGCAAGATGCTTTGAGCGACGTCGCACCGGTGACGCTTGCCTGGGTGTTGGCAGGAGCAGTCGCCACCTATGCAGTGATGCTAACGGGTTTTATTCAAATGCTTTGGCATGCGGCGCGCTTCGGCGTTGTCCCAGTGCGTAAACCGGGTGTGCGTCCATGATTGATGCACTGGCTGCCTCGTTGGGCCTAAGCGCGAGCCATCCTGCGTTCTGGATGCCTTTGCTGATGATGGCCTTGCTCTTTGTTTTAATCGTTGGCGCAGCTCTTTTTGATGGCTTCGATATTGGGGTTGGGGTCTTGGTGCTTTTGGCGCCTCAACAATCACGTTCGCAGTTGATGGTTGTCTTAAGCCCTTTGCGTGATGCCAATGGTTTTTGGTTGTTATTGGCGCTTGGGTTGTTTTTGACGGCGTTTCCGATGGCGTGGGGTGCAGTGCTTGGGGCGCTTTATGTGCCAATGTCGTTGACGATGATTGGCGTCATGCTGCGTAGTGTGGCGTTTGAGTTTCGCATTCGGGCAGCGAGCGACAAGCGCGGTCGCTGGATCGCTTTGTTTTGGCTGGGCTCGCTGTTAACTGCGCTGGGTCATGGCGCTTTAATGTCGCAACTTGTATTAGGCGCTAAAGAAGATGCTCCGGCTGTATGGTTTACCGGTTTCATTGCGCTCTGTGCTGTGGCTGGCTATGGTTTGCTAGGTGCCTGCTGGTTGGTGATGCGTTTGCAAAATGATTTGCAGTTATTTGCTGCGCACTGGGCGCGTCACGCGATTCGCTGGGCTGCCGCCGGCATGGTCGCGGTCTCGATCGCCTTGGGTTTGGCAAACCCAGCGATTTTTTATAAATGGAGTAGTACCACGAATCTTGTCATGGCGGCCCCGATTTGGTTGCTGATGTTGGTGTGTTTTGTGGGCATCGACATGAGTCTGAGTCGAGTGGTACAGCCGCGCTACCAACATTTGGTGTGGCTACCCTTTACTTTGTGTTTGATTTTATTTTGCGCAATGCTCAGCGGCCTAACGTACAGCATGTTTCCGTTTGTGGTGCTTGACAATCTTACGCTGTGGGATGCTGCGGCGGCCCCAGGTTCGTTGCAACTGGTGTTGGCCGCCACGGTCGTGGTGTTGCCGATCATGGTGATTTTTAATCTGATGACGTACCGGGGTTTGTTTGGTCGCGCTTAAGGAGCGAGTGGTAAGCGAAGCTCGACCTTAAGTCCGCCATGATCAGCAGCCTGGTCGAGCGTGAGCGTACCGCCATGCGCGGCGGCGATCGCCTCGGCCAGCGCTAAGCCTAAGCCAACGTTACCCGTTCGTGTGCGCGCCTCGTCGAGTCGTACAAACGGCTTGAGCGCCTCGACACGCCGCTCGGGTGGGATGCCCGGGCCGTGATCTGTTACGGTGAGTACTGCCCAAGTGTCAATAGAGTTCAGAGAGACCTCGACGGGTGGCGCCCCATGATGTAGCGCGTTGCTGATTAAATTATCAAGCAGGCGCGAAAGCGCCGCGCCATCTGCGCTGACCATGAGCGGCGCGGGTGTACTCACCAAGACGACCTCATTGCGTGTGCCGCTCCAGTTGGCGACGCGTTCACTCACCCAGTCATTCAGCGCAAATCTCGCAAAATGATAAGTCGCTGGGTCAGAACCTCGCAGGTACTGAATAAATTGATCCACCATTTGCTGCATGTCTTGCAGGTCTTTGCGCATCCCGTCTTTGAGCGATGTGTCTTCGCTCATTTCGATGCGTAACCACATGCGCGATAGCGGTGCTTTCAGGTCATGAGGTAACCCTGCTAGCAGTGTGCGACGGGTGGCCTCTGATTGGCTCAGTGCTTCGAGCATGGCGTTAAAACGCTCACCTAGGCGTTTGATTTCGGCAGGGCCCCCAGGTTCAACGCGCGCGGGCTTTCCGGCAGCCAAACGGTTGGTTGCCTCGACTAAGTGCGTAATCGGTCGTGTGATGTGCCACGAAAACCATGCGGCTAGCAGCAGTAGCAGGGCAAGCCCGCTGAGCCACCAGATGATGAGCGAAGTGGCTAAAGGGGGGTCAATCCGATCCAGAGGGATGACCAGCCATTCACGATGGCGAGGTAATTCGGTTTCATTGGGTCGCGTGAGAGAAATATAGATCTCTGGAATGGGACCGCGTGACAGAGCCACACGGCTGTCCCCGCTTAAACGATTGTTCAAGCGTCCAATCAGCCGTGCAAGTCCACGCCTGACATCGTCCGAGGCAAACTGTTCGCGTGGTCCGGGTTTTACCGGCGCCAGTGCTTCGGGCTGCTCGGGTGCTGCAAGCGCGGCGGGGGACTCTTTCGGGGCAGCTGGAGCAAGAGGTGAGGCCTGGTCTGGCGGTCGAGGGCGAGTTGGCTGTGTATTGGGGGCCGAGCCGGGTGTGCGCGGAGCTTGCCCATCCCTTGGTTGGGGCATGCGCTTGGCCGCCTGTTCGTTTCTGGCGGCTCTGCGTTGAAGTCGAGCGTCGTTGGGCAACGGTTTAGACCACATCCGCCAATGTCCTTGAGAGGCCTGATGCACGAACTCTGCTCGCTCAGGCGGGGGCACGTGTTCCATTGAGTACTGCAAAGTACGAATGGTCGTGGCGAGTAAGTCTAACGCCACGGTTTGAGCGTGATCACGCTGGTAAATCGACACCAAATATAGGGTTGCGGCCTGACCAGCCAACACCATGGCAAGTACTAATAGCACCAGCCTAGAGCGAAACGACTGTGGCAGTAAAAACTTGAGCGGGTTCACGGCGAAAAGCGGTAGCCGGTACCCCAGACCGTTTGTATCCAACGAGGCTGTTTGGGGTCGTCTTCAAGCGCGCGACGCAAGCGCAGAATGGCAATATCGATGGCCCGATCATTACGCTCACCAGATTCGTCATCGCGAGCGAGTGTGAGTAGTCGTTCGCGCGAAAGAGGTTTGCCAGGGTTGCGAACTAAAGCTTCAAGCAGGTTGATTTCACCCCCAGTCAGCTTGACGACTTCAAGGCCGCGCAGCAGTTGGCGCATCACCGGATCAAATGTAAAGGCGCCAAACTGTACCGGTGCATTTTTGGTCAGGGCCGAGGCACCGCGCTTACGGCGCAGTACGGCTTGAATGCGGGCGAGCAATTCGCGTGGGTCAAACGGCTTGCCTACATAGTCATCGGCGCCGGCCTCAAGGCCGATAATGCGGTCAACGGATTCGTCGCGCGCGGTCAACAGAATGACAGGGATGTCTTCACCTTGCGTGCGCAGGGCGCGGCACGCCTCGGCCCCGTCACCCCCAGGCATCATGCGGTCAAGCACGATCAGTTCGGGGGCAAACCGTAAGATACGCGCAGCGAGATCGGTCGCGTCAGGTGCAAGCAGGGTGTCAAAGCCATGCTTGTTCAGATAATCAGCGAGTAGTTGGCGCAGAGCAGGGTCGTCGTCGACCACTAAAATCTTGATGCGCGGTTCAGTGCCAGTTCGAGAGTCCATAGCTAGAGTGTGCAACGCGCCGCGATTTTGGGCAAGCGGCTTGAAATCAATTGAAATGATCTTCTGCGCGCGCGTGCACCCTGAGCCAATCCCCTACAATACCGGCATGACAATGACGATTGATTCAAAGGCCAAATCTGGCGCCTCGCGGGTGCTGGCCACGGTGTTTGGCTATGAGTCGTTTCGTGGCGACCAACAGGCGATTGTCGAACACGTGATCGGCGGCGGTGATGCCTTGGTGCTGATGCCCACCGGCGCCGGAAAATCCCTTTGTTATCAGGTGCCTGCGCTTGTGCGTTCGGGTGTTGGGATTGTGATTTCGCCCTTGATTGCCTTAATGCAGGATCAAGTCGATGCGCTCACAGAGCTGGGTGTTCGCGCAGCGTTTTTAAACTCGACCCAAGATTGGCAAGATTCGCGCGAGGTTGAGCAGGCTTTTTTGGCGGGCGAGCTTGATCTGTTGTACGTGGCGCCCGAGCGTTTGCTGACCGATCGCTGTCTGCAATTGCTCTCGCGCGGCAAATTAGCCTTGTTTGCGATTGACGAGGCGCATTGCGTGTCGCAGTGGGGGCACGATTTCAGGCCAGAATATCTTGGCTTGTCGATGTTGCACGAGCGCTGGCCAAACGTACCGCGTGTTGCGCTCACAGCCACCGCCACTGATGTCACCCGTACCGAAATCGCAGAACGTCTTGCCTTGGGTGAGGCGCGCCATTTTGTAGCAAGCTTTGATCGCCCCAATATTCGCTATCACATCGTCGAAAAGCAAGAGGTGCGCAAGCAGTTGCTGCAATTATTGCGACAAGAACATGCCGGCGATGCGGGCATTGTGTATTGCTTGTCTCGCAACAAAGTGGATGAAACAGCCGAGTTTTTGTGCGCTCAGGGCATTGAGGCTTTACCCTACCACGCTGGGTTGGGGCCCGCGGTGCGTGCCAAAAATCAATCCAGATTTCTGCGCGAAGACGGCATCGTGATGGTCGCAACAATTGCGTTTGGGATGGGGATTGACAAGCCCGATGTGCGGTTTGTGGCGCACATTGATATGCCTAAGTCGGTCGAGGGCTATTACCAAGAAACCGGCAGAGCCGGGCGTGACGGCATGCCGGCGACCGCCTGGCTGGCCTATGGGTTGCAAGATGTGGTGCAACAGCGCCGTATGATCGACGAATCAAGCGGTGATGACTCGTTTAGGCGCCGCTTGGGCTCGCAGCTAGATGCCATGCTTGGCTTATGCGAAACCATTTCTTGCCGTCGCCAACGGTTGCTGCAATATTTCGGTCAAACGATGTCGGCCTGCGGCAATTGTGACAATTGTTTGGTGCCCCCTGAGGCGTGGGATGGCACCGTGGCTGCTCAAAAGATGTTGTCAACGATTTACCGGCTTTGGAAAGAGCGCGGCCAACGTTATGGAGCCGGTCATTTAATTGATATTCTGCGGGGCAAACAAACGCCGCGGGTGCTTGAACATGGTCACGGCTCGCTAACGGTGTTTGGGATCGGTCAGGATCTGTCTGAGCAAGCGTGGCGCAGTGTCTTGCGGCAGTTGCTCGCGCACAGTTTGCTGATGGTCGATCAAGAGGGCTATGGCACCCTCGCGCTCACCGATCAAAGTCGTGCAGTGTTAAAAGGCGAACGCACCTTGTTGCTGCGTCGCGAAGCCGAGCGCACGACCGAGCGCTCGGGTCGAGCTGGCGCCACACCTCGTAGCAAAGCCCCGCAATCAGATCTGCCGCTTGCAGCACAGCCGATTTTTGAGGCCTTGCGCAGTTGGCGTGCGGGCATTGCCCGCAGCCACGGTGTGCCTGCGTACGTGATTTTTCATGATGCCAGCCTGCGTGAGATTGCACTTGCCCGTCCCGACAGCCTTGAGGCGCTTTCGCACGTCAACGGGGTGGGCACAAAAAAACTCGAGTCTTACGGTGAGTCGATTTTGGCGTGCATTGCAGAGTTTGAAGACGCGAATTGATTTGAGATGACAGCGCACGGTATTGACGCACGAGTCATCGTGCGCATCGCCCGCCCGTCAGCGAGTCGTCGTCAGTCAAAAAGCTTTCCGTCTGCTGTCGTACTGGGTGGCTTTAAGCCCAAATGGCGCCAGGTGGTTTGCGTGGCCATGCGGCCGCGCGAGGTGCGTTGTAAATAGCCATGCTGAATCAGATACGGTTCGATTACGTCTTCGATGGTGTCGCGCTCTTCGCCAATGGCAGCAGCCAAGCTATCAACCCCAACGGGGCCGCCGTCAAACTTGTGAATGATGGCTTCAAGCAGCTTGCGATCCATCAAGTCTAAGCCTTGCGGGTCGACCTCAAGCATCGATAACGCGGCGTTGGCAACCGCTGAGTCAATCGTGCCATTGGCCTTGACCTGCGCGTAGTCGCGCACACGGCGCAGCAAACGATTCGCGATACGTGGCGTGCCACGCGCGCGTCGGGCCACCTCAGCGGCTCCATCCGGAGTGATTGGCACTTGCAGCAAACCTGCACTGCGGGTGGCGATGCGGGTCAGTTCGTCGGGCGTATAAAACTCTAAGCGCGACACAATACCAAAACGATCACGTAATGGATTGGTCAGCATCCCGGCGCGGGTTGTGGCCCCGATCAGGGTAAAGGGCTGCAAATCGAGTTTGACACTGCGTGCGGCGGGGCCTTCACCAATCAAAATATCAATCTGAAAATCTTCAAGTGCGGGGTAGAGAATCTCTTCGACGACGGGTGATAAACGATGGATTTCATCAATGAACAACACGTCGTTGCGTTCAAGGTTGGTCAGCAACGCTGCCAAGTCACCTGGTCGCTCAAGTACGGGCCCAGAAGTTTGGCGCAAATTGACACCCATTTCGTGGGCGATGATGTGGGCTAGCGTTGTTTTACCCAGGCCTGGGGGGCCAAAGAGCAGGACGTGATCGAGCGACTCTTGGCGGTTGCGTGCCGCCGAGATAAATATTTGTAGTTGCTCGCGTACCCGTTGTTGGCCCACGTACTCTTGAAGCGCACGGGGGCGCAAGGCGCGTTCGATGGATTCTTCGTTGGGCGAAGTCGCCTGAGGGGCCACCAAACGAGTGGGTTCAGCACGAGAATTCAAAGAATCGGACTGTATAGCCATAAAAGTATGATCTTTAGTATCAGAATTGCAACTGGCGCAAAATCGCCTAGACAATCGTACACTATCCCTTACGTTGATCCCCTATTTCAGAGAAAACTCATGTCGCTTGTTTTACCTACTTATGATGATGTTGTTCGCGCTGCGGCCACCCTCAAGGGCGTGGCGCACCGTACCCCCGTGATGACCTCAGACACAGCAGATCGTCTGACTGGCGCAAAGCTGTACTTTAAGTGCGAAAACCTGCAGCGCATGGGGGCGTTCAAGTTCAGGGGCGGCTACAACGCCATTGCGAATTTGTCACCTGAACAGCGCCGTGCTGGAGTCTTGACCTATTCGTCTGGCAATCATGCGCAGGCGATTGCTTTGTCGGGCAAGTTACTAGGCGTTGCGACCACCATCATCATGCCGCACGACGCACCGGTGGCAAAAAAGGCTGCAACAGAAGGCTATGGCGCTACCGTCGTCTCCTATGACCGGTACAAAGAAGATCGTGAAGATGTGGCACGCGCGCTTCAACAAAAAACTGGCATGGTCATTATCCCCCCGTACGACCATCTTCATGTGATTGCGGGCCAGGGCACCGCGGCTAAAGAGTTGATCGAAGACGTCGGTGAGCTGGATTATTTGCTGGTGTGTTTAGGTGGCGGTGGCTTGCTGGCAGGCAGTGCTTTGTCGGCCGCTGCCTTGAGTCCGAACTGCAAGGTCTATGGTGTCGAGCCCGAGGCGGGTAATGATGGTCAGCAATCGTTGCGTAAAGGCGAGGTCGTGCGCATCGAGCCGCCGCGCTCGATTGCCGATGGCGCCTTGACGCTGTACTTGGGTAAGCTGACCTTTGGCGTGATTCAACAAAAAGTCACTGATATTTTGACCGTCACCGACTCGCAGCTCGTTGACACCATGAAGTTCTTTGGCGAGCGGATGAAAATCGTCGTTGAACCGACTGGTTGCTTGGGCGCCGCCGCGGTGATGCATGGGGCCTTAGCTGTGCCCCCCGGCGCACGCGTGGGCGTGATTTTGAGTGGTGGTAATGTAGACTTGAAATCCTATGCGGGCTTTATTACGCAGGCTTGAGTCTCTTTGGGGGTTGTATGCGCATTTTGGCAATTGGTGGGGCAGGATTTATTGGGCGGCAAGTGGTGGGCCGCCTGGTGGCCCAGGGGCATGTTGTCCACGTACCGACTCGCCAGTTTCAGCATGGTCGCGAACTGTTAGTGCACCCAACGGTTACCGTGATGCAAGCCGATATTCACGACGACGCCACGCTAGAGCGGTTAGTGGCGGGTTGTGATGTGGTGATGAATTTCGTTGGTATTTTGCATAGCCGCGAGGGGCAGCCTTACGGTGCCGACTTTGATCGTGCGCATGTGCAATTACCCCGCCGCATCGCCCAGGCGTGCCGTACACATCAGGTCAAGCGCTTTATTCATCTCAGTGCCTTGGGGGCTGATTTGCAAGGCCCAAGCGGGTATTTACGCTCAAAGGCAGCGGGCGAACAAGCGATTCGCAACACCTACGCCAATCCAGGGGTGGGCGATTTCACGATCTTTAGGCCTTCGGTGGTGTTTGGGCCTGAAGACAAATTTATGAATATGTTTGCGCAGTTGGCGCGCTTCTTGTTTGTGTTGCCGATTGCGGGCGCACGCGCAAAAATGCAGCCAGTGTATGTAGGAGATGTGGCAAGCGCCGTCATGAACGTGTTGAACCTGCCCGCAGCGGCCAACCAGACGTATGATTTGGCTGGCCCTCGCACCTACTCACTTGGCGAACTGGTCAAGCTCGCCGCGCTCTGGAGCGGCCACCCCAGAGTGGTGATTGAGTTGCCGATGGCGCTCGGGCGCGTACAAGCGTTCGTGTTCGAATGCTTGCCAGGCGAACCGCTGCTGTCGCGAGATAATTTAGCGTCGTTATCGGTCGACAATGTCAGCGTCGAACCGATGGCTGCCGATTTAAAGTTGGTGGCAACACCGCTTGAGTCTGTCGCGCCAATTTATTTAAAGCCTGCCACGTGACGCGAAGTCCTGAGCGGGCGTTCACTGAGTCACAAAAAGGGAAGCGCTCACTTAGGTTTAATGCCTGCGATGGGCGCAGAACAGAGAAAGAATTTGCGGTGGTGGCATCCCTTTGAGTACGATTGCAAAAATCACTTCATCACAAAACGAGACAATACAAACATGGCAACGGTTAAACAAGGTAAAGCTTTAAATATCAAAGAATCACGTATCCTGATCGCTGGGGCTGCTAGCCTAGTGGGTTCGCACACTGCTGATTTGTTACTCAAAGAAGGCGCGCGCGAGGTTTTGCTGCTCGATAACTTCTCGTTTGGCTCAATGGATGCCATTGCGCACTTACAAAATGATCCGCGCATCAAAATCGTGCGTGCAGATTTGATGCGCTTGCCTGAGTTGTTGGATGCGACCAAAGGCGTTGACGGCGTAGTGCATCTGGCCGCCTACATGACGTTAGGGTTTTCACAAACGCCCTGGCAAGCGGTTGATGTCAATATCCGCGGCGCGCAAAATATGCTCGAAGCCTGCCGTGTCAATCAAGTTAAAAAAATTGTCTTCGCGTCGTCGAATGCGGTGTATGGCTATGGCACGGGGATCAAGGGTGCCTTGCACGAAGAGACTCCCTTTTATTCTGTCGGTGCACCGCCCGCCGCGATTTTGTACGGCGCTTCAAAAATTATGGGCGAGCAGTTGTGTCGCCACTACCACCAAAGCGCAGGTCAGGATTACGTGGTCTTGCGTTATTCAACCGTATATGGCGAGCGTCAACACTATCGTGCTGCCAACTCGCTTTACATCATGGAAACCTACGACCTTGTCCGCAAGGGTCAAGCGCCAGTGTTGCCTGGTGACGGCACTGACACCAAGCACTTTGTGCATGTCTCAGACGTTGCGCGTGCCAATCTGGCAGCCTTACAAAGCACAGCGACCGATGTGGCGGTCAACGTCTCTGGCCCAGCCCCCATCACGACGGGCGAGCTGGTCCAATTGGTTCTTGAGTATTGCAAAAGCTCGCTTAAACCAGAGATTCGTCCAGATCCACCGGGCAAAGTTCGCTTAACCTCAGGTGGTGCGTTTCATATCCCGCACGACAAAGCCGGCGAGGTGATTGGCTGGAAACCAGTCGTCACCATGAAAGAGGGTGTGACGCGTTTGTTGGCATGGCTTGAGCAACAAAACAAATAAGGCAAAAAGCCAACACCATCCGGCTTTACGTTAAAGGATTTCAGATGCAACGCTATCTTCAGCAAGGCATAACAATACTTTTTTGTTGTTTAGGATTCTTTTCAACGGAGGCGATGGCTTGGCCGACTCGACCGATTGAGATTGTTGTGGGTTTTGCGCCAGGTGGCGGCACTGACATCACGGCACGTACACTGGCGACGTATCTTGAAAAAGAACTCGGGGGCTCGGTCGTGATTGTGAATAAATCGGGCGCGTCAGGCGCAATCGGTTTGGCCTATGTGGCGCGCGCCAAGCCCGATGGCCATACGTTAGGCATGACAAATATGCCTGGCTTGCTCACGATACCGATTGAGCGCGAGGCTGGCTATGTGCCAGCTGACTTCACCTATTTAGCCAATCTGGTCAGAGATCCTTGCGCGTTTAGCGTGAGCATCAATTCGCCCTACAAAACGCTTGCAGATCTGGTGGCCGCTGCCCGCGCGAATCCCGGAAAAATCAGCGTGAGTACCTCGGGTATCGGCACCGATGACCACTTGCAAATGGCATTTTTTGAAAAAGCGACTGGCACTAAACTCAACCATGTGCCATTTAATGGCGCAGCTCCTCAGCGCAACGCGGTGTTTGGAGGGCATACCGACGTGGGCGGCATGAATGTCGGAGAAGCCATGCCCTACAACGGCATTAACTTACGTATTTTGGCGCAGGCCGCTGAGGTGCGCTCGGTACTTGCCCCAGATGTGCCAACGTTTAAAGAGCAGGGCGTCGATGTCGTGTTGGCTTCTGAGCGCGGGTTGGTGGGCCCCAAAGGTTTGCCAAAGGAGGTGCAACAAAAATTAGAGGTGGCACTCGCTAAAATTGCGAAAAATCCAGAGTTTGTTCAACAGATTCGATCGCAGTTTACCGAGCTCGATTATGTGCCTAGCGAGGCATGGCAAGCGCGGTTGGCTCGCGCCGATCTTGAACTGCGAGCGCTCTGGAAGACGCAACGCTGGGCCGACTAACAAGATAATCCCTTGGGCAACAGAGACAAAGATGAAAAATATATTTTCTAAAAAAATGATTCAATCCACCGTTGGCCTGTTGGTGGCTGCAGTGCTAGGGTTAGGTACCTTGGCTCACACTCATGCAGCCGGGTTTCCTGAAAAAGCCGTGACACTTGTGGTGCCTTATCCAGCTGGCGGTGCGACTGACGTGATCGCTCGCATGATTGCTGAAAAATTGCCGGCGGTGTGGGGGCAGCAGGTGGTGGTGGCTAATCGTCCTGGGGCGGGTACGACCGTAGCCGCTGAGGCCTTAGCCCGCGCGCCTGGCGATGGCTATATGTTGTACATGACCACCGCCGCACATACGATTAGTGCCAGTCTGTATAAAAAACTCAATTACGATCCGATTAAAGACTTTGCCCCTATTACCCTGGTGTCAACAATCCCCTTGGTCTTGGTGACGACGGCAGCGCTGCCGGTCAATACGGTGCCCGAGTTAGTGGCTTACGCCAAGGCGCAAAAAAATGGCTTGTCGATGGCGTCGACCGGTAATGGCACCCCGCAGCATCTGACGGGCGAACTCTTTAAAGCCAAGACCGGGGTGCCTTTCGTACATGTACCTTATAAGGGTGATCCGCCGATGTTGACAGATTTAATCGGCGGGCAGGTGCAGGTAGCGTTTGTCACCTTGTCTGCAGCGCTGCCTTACATTAAGTCGGGTAAATTGCGCGCGATTGCCTTGGCGCATCCGACTCGGGTTGAGGCGTTGGCTAACGTTCCAACAATGACAGAGGCGGGCATGCCTGGCTTTAATGCAGCGACCTGGTTTGGTTTGTTTGGCCCGGCGTCGATGCCACAAGAATTACGCCAAAAAATTTATCAAACAGTTCAGCGCATTGTGGCCGAACCTGGTATGCAGCAACGCTTGCTTGAAATGGGCGGAGAAATCAACAACAGCTCACCCGAGGCGTTTCAGAAGGTGATCGATGTTGAAGTTAAAAACTGGGCTGAGGCGGTAAAGTTGTCGGGCGCCAGTGTGGATTAGCTTGGTCAGCGGGTAGTGCGCTTGGTGGGTTGTGCTTAGCGCGACAAACTCTTGAGCGCGAGTCGGATGCCGTCCGACACACTCACACCCTCTGGAAGCGTTTTCAGTGCCGTGAGTGATTCGCGTTCTGAGTAGCCCAACGCAGTTAGCGCATGCAGCACATCTGTTTGGTTGCCCGCCGAGACGCTAGGTGCAGCACCTAATTCGGCGCCGAGCTTACCTTTCATTTCAAGTAGCAGTCGCTGGGCTGTTTTAGTGCCAATGCCCGGAATGCGAGTGAGGCGAGCGGGCTCTTGTAGGGTAATGGCCTGAGCCAGATCGGCCACCGACATGCCCGACAATACCGCGAGTGCTGTGCGTGCGCCAATGCCGCTCACTTTTACAAGCTCGCGAAACGCCGCACGTTCTTGCGCACTTGAAAATCCAAACAGGATGTGGGCATCTTCGCGCACAGTAAGGTGGGTCAGGATGGTGACCTGTGCGCCAAGTTCAGGTAATGCATAAAACGTCGTCATCGAGACATCAATTTCGTAGCCAACACCCTGCACATCTAAACCGATGCGTGGCGGCATTTTTTCGTACAAAGTACCAGTGAGTCGACCGATCATTGTTATGTTCCTTAAGTTAGCCCAGTAGTCGTCCGCCACGCACGCGCGTGCGTCCACGTGCGGTGCGCTGCTGATAGCTGGTCACGCCGAGTTTTTCGGCTAAAGGGCTGACATGCGCATGGCAGATAGCGCAAGCGAGCGCATCCGCTGAATCCGGTGCGGGCACCCCATCGAGCGATAACAGGCGCTGCACCATCATCTGTACTTGTTCTTTCGCGGCGCGCCCGGCCCCCACGACTGATTTCTTAATTTGCAGAGCGCTATATTCAAACACGGCTAAATCTCGGTCAGCCAGCGCGCACAACGCGGCTCCGCGGGCTTGACCCAGCAACAAGGTGGTTGCTGGATTCGTATTCATGAACACAATTTCTAGGGCGGCTACGTCTGGCCGAGTGTCTTCAATCACTTGGCGCAGGTTATCCAGAATCACTTTGAGTCTTAGGGGTAGCGTGATGTCAGTGGGTACTACGATGGTGCCACTCGCGACATAGGTGAGTCGCGAGCCGACCAAGTCAATCACGCCAAACCCGGTACGGCGCAAGCCCGGGTCAACGCCTAAGATGCGCATACGCTGCTGCACACGGGGCGTTGAGCTTTCATCATTTTGCGATTTAATGCCTGAAGTGACGCATGCCAGTCAGTACCATCACAATGCCACGCTCGTTGGCGGCAGCGATCACCTCGTCGTCGCGCATGCTGCCACCCGGTTGAATGACGCAAGTTGCGCCTGCATCGATCACAACATCTAAACCGTCGCGAAACGGAAAGAACGCATCAGACGCAACGGCTGAGCCTTTAAGGGTCAGGCCCGCGTTTTCGGCCTTGATTGAGGCGATGCGTGCCGAATCAATACGGCTCATCTGGCCAGCACCCACGCCTAAGGTCATGCCTTCGCCACAAAAAACAATGGCGTTTGATTTAACAAACTTGGCAACCTTCCAGGCAAACAGTAAATCGCTCAACTGAGCAGGAGTCGGTTGTTTGCGTGTGGCGACTTTGAGATCACTCGCTTGCACGGTTTGCGAGTCAGGTGTCTGTACCAGCCAGCCACCACCCACCCGTTTCACGTCGATGTCGTTTTGGCCGTCACCCATCGGCACTTGTAGTACGCGAACGTTTTTCTTGGCGGTTAAAAATTCAAGCGCCGCTTGATCGTAGGCTGGTGCAAGTAAGACCTCAACAAATTGATTACTGATCGCCTTGGCGCAGGCCAGATTGACGGTGCGATTAAAGGCGATGATGCCGCCAAAAGCTGAGGTCGGGTCTGTTTTAAACGCTTTGAGATAGGCGTTGACCGCTTTGTCAGCCACGGCCACGCCACAGGGGTTCGCGTGTTTGACGATGACGCAAGCTGGCTCGGCAAAACTGCGTACGCAATCCCACGCTGCGTCTGAATCGGCGATGTTGTTATACGACAGCTCTTTGCCTTGCAGTTGCACGAAGTTACCTAGCAGGCCTGCTGGGCAAGTTGGATCGGCATAAAACGCTGAGCGCTGCTGTGCGTTTTCGCCGTAGCGCAACACTTGCTGTTGATGCACTTGTAGGGTGAGTGTGTTGGGCCAGGTGCTGCGCTCGGGTACCGCGTCTTGTGCGGGTTCGGGTGCGACCAGACTGCTGAGGTAAGCCGCAATCGCGCCATCGTAGGCGCTCGTGTGCGCGTAGACCTTGGTGGCGAGTGCTAGCCGCAGCCCATATGACGTGTCACCACTAGCATCCATGTCTTTTAAGACGCGGGGGTAATCAGCAGGGTCGATGACGACGGTGACGCCACCCGCTTCAGTGCCGTGATTTTTTGCGGCTGCGCGCAGCATGGCTGGCCCACCGATATCGATATTTTCAACGGCATCGGCAAAGGTGCAGTCAGGCTTGGCGATGGCCGCACGAAAAGGATACAGGTTGACCACGAGCAGGTCGATACGCTCAATGCCGTGCTCTTGAAGAGTTTGTAAGTGCTCGGCGCTATCGCGTCGCGCTAACAGCCCACCGTGAATTTTTGGGTGCAGGGTTTTGACGCGGCCATCCAGGATTTCAGGCGAACCCGTGTGCTGTGCCACTTCGGTGACCGTTAAGCCGGCCTGGGCCAGCAATTTTGCCGTGCCTCCGGTTGAAAGCAGTCGTACACCGCGCTTAGCAAGTGCTTTGGCAAAATCGACGATGCCGTCTTTGTCTGAAACAGAGAGGAGTGCGGTTTGAATAGTCATATAAGCTTGTGTGCCAGCAGTTTTTTTCGAAGAGTATTACGCGTAACGCCCAGCATCAGGGCGGCACGAGATTGATTGTTGTTGGCCCGTTGCATGGCAACGGCTAACAAAGGGCGTTCGACACAGCCGACCACCATGTCATAGAGATCGTTGGGCTCGGTGTCACCCAAGTCGGCAAAGTAACTATCAAGGCTTAAGCGTACCGCTTCATCAAGGATATTATTTTTTTTCATGAGATAGCCCTTCAGGCTGCGTGCAGGTACGGCGAACCAAGATCATTATTGTCGCAGGTTGCGGCCTGACTGTCTGCGCCGGCGGCCGCTTGCGCTAAAAACCAATGGTCGACCGCTGCAAATTGCTCGGTGGTGGTGTCAATTTGATTAATATGAGCAGCGAGTGCTATGCCATTGGGCAGGCCGCTGACGTACCACCCGATGTGCTTGCGTGCGGTTTTGACCCCGACGCTTTCGCCGTAAAACTGATAGTGATCAGCAAGGTGGTGTAGTAACAAATCGCGCATTTCTGCCCAGGTAGGGGGCGCTAGCGTTTGACCCGTACGCAGAAAATAATCAACTTCTCTGAAAATCCAGGGGCGGCCCTGCGCTGCGCGCCCAATCATGACCGCATCGGCACCTGTGTAAGCGAGCACGGCCCGGGCTTTTTGAGGGGTATCGATATCTCCATTGGCCACCACCGGAATCGAAATGCTGGCTTTGACTTCGCGGATGGTGTCGTATTCGGCCTCGCCGAGGTATAGATCTGCACGTGTGCGCCCATGCAGGGTGAGCGCGGCAATACCGGTCTCTTGCGCCAGATGAGCGATGCGCAGCGCGTTACGATGCTCGCGATCCCAACCCGTTCGCGTTTTGAGTGTGACGGGTATGCCAAAAGGCGTACAGGCAGTCACAACCGCCTCAAGAATTTTCGCCACAAGATCTTCGTGGCGCAATAGCGCCGAGCCTGAAGCGACGTTACACACTTTTTTGACTGGGCAACCCATGTTGATGTCAATGACACGGGCGCCTTTGTCAATATTAAACACAGCAGCTTGCGCCATCATTTGAGGGTCAGCGCCAGCAATTTGCACTGCAACGGGGTCGCTTTCGCCCTCGTGATTCAAGCGGCGCGAAGATTTGACTGTTTGCCACAATTGCGGATTACTTGCCGCCATTTCAGATACGGCGTAGCCCGCCCCCAGACGCTTGCATAATTGCCGAAACGGCCGATCTGTCACCCCAGCCATCGGGGCGACAAAAACGTTATTCGTGAGGGACCAGGGGCCGATATTCATGTCTAAATTGTAACGCCTTGGGGTGGTCAGGACGCTTTACGTAGGTCTAGTGATGCAAGGGTAACCGCTTAAGCCCCTGTAGACTGTTCAGTCCGAGTTGGCATATTGGCGTGGTCGCTTGATCAGGCTAGGGCTAGAGCCTGAGTCCCTGCAATAAATGTCGCGCCAGCGGTGCGCGTAGGGCTGGCAAAAGATCCATGCCTAATAGTGCGAGGCCAGCAGCGTGCTCGATCAAAGGCAATTTTGTGGTGAAGACACGCGAGAGCAGGTCGGTGAGGCGAACTGTTAGTTGACGATCAGGACCGCGCAGCTTTTCATAGCGTTGCAAGGAGGCGCTAGGCGTTTGCTCGGGCGCCACAAGCCACTCGCGCAAAGCCATCGCAAGCGTGGCGGCATCGCGCAGCCCAAGGTTCAACCCTTGTCCTGCGACAGGGTGCAGCGTTTGGGCGGCATTGCCGATAGCCACGCAGCGACCGTCAATCGTTTGAGGGCGCAAGGTCATGGCCAGGGGTACGCACGCAACAGGGCTATCAACCGTGAGCGTACCTAGCCTCGAACCAAACATGTCGGTCAGCGCTTGCGAAAAGTGTTCAGGCGCTAACGCTTGCAGGGCATGGGCCCGTTCAGGCGAACAGCACCAGACGATTGATTGTTCGCCTAGCGCTTCGGGATGAGGTAACACTGCTAACGGGCCTTCGTTGGTAAAGCGTTCAAAGGCCCAGCCTGGTCGTGGTCTGCTCGCGCGGGCACGCGTGAGTAAGGCACATTGAGTGTACTGACGGGTGGGCTCAACCCCTGTCAATCCATCCGCGTGAATCACTAATTTTGCGTGTAGGCGGCGTGATCCCTGCTTGAGACTGACACCCAAGGCATCTTGCTCGATCACGCGTGCACCTTCACCGATTAAAACTTGTGCGCCGCTTGCGTGCACCGCTTGGGCGAGTTTTTCGTAAAGTTGGCCATAACGTACGACACAACCTAGTTCGGGTACGTTAAAGTCATCGTGCCTGATCACAGTGCGCCCCAGTCGCCCCCGTTGCGAAACATGAATAGTTTGTATGAGCGCCGCCTGCTGGGGCCAAGCACCCAAGCTTTCAAGCAAGACACGGCTACCGTGATTGACGGCCAATACGCGTGGATCAAGCTCGGGTCGATGTCCATACTGCGAGGCGGTTTCAGTTTGTAACAACACAATGCGCGTAGGGAGTGGTGCGAGACGCGCGAGCAGCAACGCTAATGCGCTGCCAACGGGGCCGCCGCCTAAAATCGCAAGGTCAAAGTCTTGTAGTTGCATTCGGGTATTTTATCGGTTTCGCGCAAGCGGCAGTCATCGACTGAGGGCGGCGAGGATGTCAAGCTAGTCAGACACTAAGCTGAGCTGAGATTTGATGCGGCGCTTATTGAGCAGGACGCAGGTTGAAAACTTCGCTCACTCTAGGTGTGCTCAGCGACGGATCGTTCGGGCACAATCGTCAGTCGATAGGATTTTGATGCAAATAGTGATGTTAAGATGCATCAATATTTGCATTTAATATTCAAAAGCATGAGGTCTACATGAGAACAACCGTATCGATTGACGACGAGTTGTATGCAAGGGTGTTAGAGGTTGCAGATCCCGGGCTCGACAAGGCAGAACTCTTTCGCGAGGCGATGCAAGTCTTTCTGAGAGTCCAGATCGGCAAGCGTCTAGCCGCCCTCGGGGGTAGGGCGCCTAGCATGAAAGATATCCCAAGACGAAAAGACTAAGCGGGGTGTTGAATGGCAATGGTCTTGGTTGACAGTTCGGTTTGGGTTCAGCATTTCAGAAAAGGTCTTAGTGGCTTGGGGGCATTACTCAGTAACGACCGGGTTTTATGTCATCCTTTGATTGTTCTTGAATTGTCTTGCGGTTCACCGCCTGCCCCTCGAAAACGAACCCTGCAATATCTATCAGCCTTGCAAACTGCCAGCATTGCTACGATTGACGAAACAATCAATTTTGTTGAGTTGAATAAACTTTACGATTGCGGCTGTGGCTCGGTGGATATGGCCCTGCTTGCCTCAACGCTCCTCACAAAAGACACTGAGCTTTGGACGTTAGACAAAAAACTAGAGGTCGTGGCTAAGAAATTGAAAGTGTCTTACCGGCCTTCGCTACATTAAATGTTTTACGGATTGTTATGACAGCATCTTCTGACTCACACTCAATGCCCACGACGCGGTTTCGTCATAAAACCACGGTTGGTTTACTAGCCGCGCTGTTGGGCTGTGTCGGCGCGCACTGGTGGTATTTGGGGCGGCGCCACGCCTGGATGGTCAGTGTGTTTGGTGTTGCGCTGATGATTGCGAGTTCGTTTGCCGATATCTGGTACGAAAACCCCGCATTCTTCTTGCTGTTTATCCCGATTTTAGATGGCTTTATTGAGGCAATTGTTTTATGCCTGATGAGCGATGCGAAGTTTGACGGGTTTTATAACGTGGGTTTGGTACGCGCGCGCCCAAGTGGTTGGGGTGCAGTGTTGATTGCGATTTTTACGCTATTGATCGGTACCGTTGCGTTGATGTTTGGTATCGCAATGATCGTGATCTATGTCTGGACCGCACTTGGGTGGCTTGAGGGTTTTGATTTGAAGTCAGATTAACGTCGCTTATTTGGCAACAGTGGCGATCAAATAAGTTGTTGCAGTCGTTGCGGTGGTGGTAGCAATCAAAACCCCAGTGATCCACCGGATGATCGTCCAAGTCTGTGCGTTCATATTACGTTGAAGATCCTCTTTGGTCGCAAGAGTCGGGATGACTGCTTCAAGTTTTGTGAGGCGAATTTCCATCTTGGGGTTTCCTTTTTTGCTAAAACGTTAAACGCCGATTCTACGCACCGTTATTATGCGCTTCAAGATGGACACATTGTGCCTAGACGAGCCCGTAGTCTGTAACAGTTGTTAATGCGTGGGTGCGACCCTAATATGTAATAACTGTTACTGCGTGCGTGTGACGCTAAGATGAAATAACTGTTACTGCGCACGCATGACCCTAAGATAAAACAATCATTACCGCGCGCGCATGATCGCTTCGATCTCGTCTGGGGCAACAGGCACGCCACGCGTGATCAACTCGCAACCTGTTTCGGTCACGACAGCATCGTCCTCAATTCTGATTCCGATCCCCCAGAATTTTTTGGCAACATCTGGTGCGGGGCGCACGTAAAGTCCCGGCTCGATTGTTAACACCATACCGGCTTGCAACTGCCGCCAAGGGCGTTCTTCGGCTGACGCTGGGGGGCTACGATAGCTGCCCACATCGTGCACATCCATACCCAACCAGTGGCCGGTACGATGCATATAAAATTGTCGGTAGGCAGCGGTTTCGATGGCTTGGGCGAGCGTACCTTGCAGTAAGCCTTCGTCTAGCATGCCTTGCGTGAGCACTTGCACCGCGGCATCATGGCCCGCATTGAAATGATGTTGCGGTGAGGTTTTTTCGTAGGCGGCCTGCTGTGCAGCCAAGACGATGTCGTATAAGGCGCGCTGTGGCCCTGAAAACTTTCCGTTCGCCGGAAACGTACGCGTAATGTCTGACGCATAGCCATCAAGCTCGCAGCCTGCGTCGATCAAGACAAGATCACCCGCTTGCATCACAGCATCACCTGCGCGGTGATGCAGCACGCAGGCGTTGGCGCCAGCCGCCACAATGCTGTCATAGGCAACTGACTGCGCGCCGTGTTTGCGAAAGTGATACAGCAGTTCAGCTTCAAGTTCATACTCGTGGCAGCCTGGACGCGCCGTCTGCATGGCGCGTACGTGGCCTTGTGCAGAGATCGCCGCCGCTGCGCGCATGGTGGCAAGTTCAGAGGCATCTTTGATTAAGCGCATTTCTGCCAAAGGGTCGCTAAGATCTAACCATTGCTGGGGCAACGCACGGGTGCCGCGCACGCTGTGTTGAGCAGCGACAAGCCAGCCCTGTAAGTGCTTGAGTAAGTCGGGCTGAGTCGAGTGCGACAAGGTGCTAAAGAGATTACGCTGCCCGACCAACAACTTGGGGATGAATGTATCGAGGTCTTTGACGTCGTGTGCCTGATCAAAGCCAAAGTGTTCTGCTGCCGCCTCGGGGCCCCAACGCACACCGTTCCAGATCTCGACTTCTGGATTTTTGCCTTCGCAGAGCAGAATGCTTTGATCAATGTCGCCCGCCACCAAGATCAACCACGCATGCGCTTCAGAGAAGCCCGTTAAGTAGTAAAAATCGCTGTCATGGCGGTAGCTGTGGTGATTGTCTCGGTTGCGCGTACGTTCAGGTGCGGTGGGTACGATGGCGACCCCGCCTCCGAGGGTGTGCATCCAAGTCAGCAGTTGTTTGCGACGAGCGGTCAGAACCTTGAGGTTGGGTGTTGTAAAAGGCATAAGGGCATCGGACGCGGTTGTTGAACACACGACATACTACAATCTCTGCGCGGCTTCTGTATCAGAGTGCCACACTCAGCGTGCCTTCTGTATCAGGGTGCCTCACTCACTAAGGTTTTGCGATGGATTGGATTGGCTGGCTTGAACCCTGGGAGGTTTCTCCCACCTTGCTTGTCTGCTTTCTGGCCGCTGGCGTGTTGTTTGTGCGCGGTCAGCGTGTATATCGGGTGACTCGCGTCAGACAATGGCTATTCTGGAGCGGTCTGGTGTTGCTGTATCTGTCGCTGCACACCATGCTTGATTATTATGCCGAGCGTATGTTTTTCATGCATCGGATTCAGCACTTGGTTTTGCATCACCTTGGGCCTTTGGTGGTGATGGCTGCCTACCCGGGGCAAGTCTTGCGAGCCGGCTTACCGCTCGCGTGGCGTCGTGGCTTACATCGCTTTAATCAAACTTGGCCCGGGCGCAGTGTGATCGCGGTCCTGACAAACCCTATTATCGTGCCCGCACTTTTTATCTTTTTGGTGGTTGTCTGGCTGATCCCGTCAGTGCAGTTTTATTCGATGCTTGATTGGCGCTTGTATCGACTGATGAACTGGTCGGTCGTGATCACTGGTTTTATGTACTGGAATCTGATTCTTGACCGTCGTGTCTGTCCGCCCTCGGCCATGAGCCCAGGCGGGCGGGTGATTTCGCCGATTGTGACCATGGCGCCCCAAATGGTGGCTGGGGCCATCATTGCCTTTACCGAGCGCGATTTGTATCCCTTGTTCGACCTGTGTGGGCGAGCCATTGCGATGGAGGCACAAACCGATCAGATGATCGGTGGTTTGACCATGTGGATTCCGGCTGCAATGACCGAAGTGATTGGCTTAATCGTCGCGCTGCGCACTTTGATGCGCTTGTCGGCGAAGGGGCGCTGGGGTTAAGGCAGCAGATTGTGATACTTGCGACCAAGCGCCACGTTAGCCTTGAACCAGCCCTCTTTGTTGCCGCAGTCGTAGCGCACACCTTCATAGCGGTGCGCAAATACAGCTTTTTCTTTCATGAGCGAGGCGATGCCGTCGGTGAGTTGGATTTCGCCTCCCGCCCCCGCTTGGGTTTGCCGCAAATGGGCAAATATCCGAGCATCCAGAACGTAGCGCCCAACCACTGCCAGGGTTGAGGGGGCGACATCAGATTTGGGTTTTTCAACGATATGGCGCACGCGCTCGGTGCGCGCACTGACTGGATCGGTTGCCACAATGCCGTATTTGTCGGTGTCTGAGAGTGGAACCTCTTGCACGCCCAAGATGCTGCCCTGGTAGGTCAAGGCGGCGTCGATCAGTTGCCCGATCACTGGGCGATCGGCGTCAAGCAGGTCGTCTGCGAGCAAGACGGCAAAGGGCTCGTCTCCAACGATAGGAGCCGCCGTTAAAACGGCGTGACCTAAGCCTAATGGCGCAGATTGACGAATGTAAATACAACTGACGTGCGAGGGCAAAATACCCTGAACAATCGCCAGCAGCTCGGCCTTACCTTTGCGGGCAAGCTCAGCTTCCATCTCGGGGGCCGAGTCAAAATGATCTTCGATCGCGCGTTTATTGCGGCCGGTCACAAAAATCAAGTCTGTAATACCGGCTGCGACGGCCTCTTCAACCGCGTACTGGATCAACGGTTTGTCGATAACGGGTAACATTTCTTTCGGCATGGCCTTGGTGGCTGGCAAAAAGCGAGTGCCGAGGCCGGCAACGGGGAAGACTGCTTTGCGAACGGGACGCATAATTTATTCCTGAAGGTAGGGCCGCAAACCTGCGGAACCAAAAGTAACTATCGCTATCATAAACGTATGACTCATGACAGTTTAATGAAATCCCTGCAATCAATGCCTAAAAAGTGCATGGCGGGGTTGTTGGTGCTCAGCCTTGGCTGGCAAAGTGCCTGGGCCCAGCCATCCTCTGCGCCCTCGCTGGGGCCCGCGTCAAGCTCAGACCTGTCGCCGGCGCTTGAGCGTCGCCTGGGCGAGGCAATTATGGTCGAGGGGCGCCGCGACCCAGACTTCATCAAAGATCCTGATGTCAGTCAGTATTTGAACGCGATGGGCAAGAGACTCGCCGTGTATGCCCCAGGCGGCGCACCCGATATTGAGGTGTTTGGCGTGCGTGATCCGATCATCAATGCGTTTGCGATGCCCGGTGGGTATATCGGCGTGCACACCGGTTTAATTGTGTCGTCAGGTGCCGAGTCCGAACTCGCCGGGGTGCTCGCGCACGAAATCGCTCACGTCACCCAACGGCATATTGCGCGAGGGCTGACGCAGCAGCAACAGAGCGGTCACCTTGCAATCGCCACGATTGCGGCAGCGATTCTTGCTGCGTTGACGCCGGGCGGGGGTCAGGCTGCAATGGGGATTGCGGCCTTCGGTCAGGCAGCGGCCATCGCGCAACAACTTGGCTTTTCGCGCGATGCCGAGCAAGAGGCTGATCGCACGGGGTTTGAAATGTTGCGCAAGGCGGGTTACGACCCGAACGGCATGGCTGTGATGTTTGGGCGCTTGATGCAGGCCTCGAGCTTGAACGAAGGTCGTGGCGGCGGGGTGTATGTCTCGACTCATCCACTGAGTATTTCGCGGATGACCGATATGCAAAACCGCATACGGCAGTTGCCCGTCGCCAGTTATCAGCCTGTTGATGACTTTTGGTTTGTACGAGCCAAAGCTCGGGTGCTTCAGGCCGTAGACCCTCGCGCGCTGGTACAAGCGGTCGAGCAAATGCAAGAAGAGGTTCGGGTGAGTGCCAACGCGGGTGCGACAACCAGCGGCAGTGTGGGTAAGCAGGCCGCTGCTTGGTACGGGCTGTCGCTTGCCGCGATGGTGCGCAAAGATTTTAAAAGTGCAGCGAGCTCGCTTGAACAGGCGCAAGCGTTAACCGCGAACTCGCCTTATTTGGATTTGCAGCGTATCGAGCTTGAGTTGGCTCGCAAGCAAGTCGCTCAGGCTTTGCTGACGGCCCAGGCTGCACAAAAGCGTTGGCCAGATCGGCGGGCGTTTGCGTTAAAAGTGGCTCAGTGTTTGCAGTTGCAGGCGAAAGATAAAGAGGCTATTACGTATTTGCAAGAACAAATCAAGCGCTGGCCAAAGGTTGAACCCGATTTTTATAAAATGCTGGGCAATAGCCACGATCGCTTAAACGAGCCTGTTGCGGCTCGACAGGCGATGGCGTCTTACTATGAACAGTTAGGGGCGTTGTCGGCGTCGGTTGCGCAGTTGCAGCAGGCGCGCACCCTGTCGCAAGATTTTTATTTGCAGTCACAACTCGATGTACAGATTCGTGCGCTAAGCGCCAAGATCGCCGAAGACCGCAGATTGCTTGAGCGCTTTAGGTCTTAGGATACGACAGCGCTTCAAGTCGTAGGATACGCAGCGCTTTAATTCTTAGGATACACAGCGCTTTAATTCTTAGGATACACAAGCGCTTTAAGTCTTAGGATACGCCAGCGATTGAAAAAAAGTATTGAGTCGCTCAGGGAGCCAATTTAAGTGGCCGGGCCACGGGCCGTTGACAAAACCCACATGCCCGCCCAGAGCCGGTTGATGCAAAGTGATCGCGTCACTGCAATCGTTGGGCCCCACCAGAGTGTGCTCTGGTAAAAATGGATCGTTTCTGGCATTTAATACAAGAGTCGGTGAGACAATTTTTTTAAGCCAGGGTTTACTGGCCGATTGAGTCCAGTAATCGATGGCATCCTTAAAGCCATGCATGGGCGCGGTGTAAGCATGATCGAAGTCGCGCAGATCACGCGCTTGATTGACCTTAAAGGTATCAATGACGCCTGGATATCTGCGCGCTTTCTCTAACACTTTGGGCTTGAGTGAGCGTAAAAAATGACGCGAATACACGTCGCGGTTAAATGAGTTGTCTGAAAGATGATTACCCGCGGCAACTAAATCGAGCGGAGCAGAAATGGCCGCAGCCCCCACAAGCCAAGACATGTACGCGGCCTGTTCGCCCAAATATTTTAGTAAGGCGTTGCCCCCAAGCGAGACGCCTGCCGCATGCCAACGCGCCTGAGGCACTTGCTGTCGCACTGTTTGAAGCATAAAACCGACGTCGGCAGAGTCGCCTGAGTGGTACGCGCGTGCCAGACGGTTGGCAAAGCCAGAGCACCCGCGAAAATGTGCGACCACCACGATCCAGCCCCTTGCTTTGAAGTAGGTGGCGATCGACTGCGCATAGCGACTGCTGCTGCTACCTTCTAGTCCATGAAGCAGTAGCAAGGCCGGTGTTTGTGTCGTCTCGCGCAGTTGCTGTTGCTCTGTTTGTGTCAACCAGCGCGAGGCGGCGGTGTGGCGCAAAGCGCTCTCTTGCGCGTGCTTGTGCTGCGTGGCTAAGCTTGGTGCTGCCCAATCCAAATCAATAAAATCGCCATCGGGCGTGTCATAGCGTGCCCGGGCAAAACTAAGTCGATTTGTTGGGGCGATCAACGCACCAAAGAGCGTCTGGCTGTGACGTTCGGGCAACCAGTTCGGCGCATGGCAAGGCGAAAGATCGAGGGCGGCTGGCACTATGTTGTGAGGTTAGTGCAAAAGCCCTGGGGCGTCGTGTGAATCGAGCAAACTGGTTTGCTCGGGTGCGGCCGAGGCGTGATGCATCACCATGCGCCACCCAGTCGGACCCTTGTGATAAACGTTGGTGGCGTAACAGTGGGCAACTTCAGTGCCTGCTTGGCTGCGCACTGTGATTTGTTCGATCAGTGAATGTACGGTACTCATCATGCTTTGGGTGGCGACGAGTTTGGCTGGGCGAATGTGTAAGGCGCCTTGTGTCAGGATCTCTTGCCAAGACTCTTTGACCGCATGCAAACCTACCATACGCAAACCACCCGGATGCACACAGATGATCTCTTCGTCGTCAGACCAGACTTGCATTAGGCGGACTAAGTCTGCCCGCTCGAGCGCATCATAAAAAGCCAGTTCAGCTTCTTCGGGCGTTGCGAACATCACTGGCATATGTGTAGCCCTTAATGACCGTGCACGACAGTGCCCGCAGCCAATTGATAGTGCGTACCGCAGTAGGGACAATTGACTGCGCCGGTGCGTGTTACGTCAAGAAATACGCGCGGGTGCATGCTCCAGAGGGGGGCGCGCGGACCAGGGCAATGTAGGGGCAGGTCGGCAGCACCGACTTGTACCGGAGCTTGATCTTTGCCAGAGGCGGGGGCTTGCGTCATCGCGAATCTCAAAGAAAAAAATAGATCCTAACAGTGTACCAAGTGCGCGGTCTAAAATAACGGCAATTGTTTCAAACACGTAATCTGCTCGCCCTCATGTTGCCCTTGGCTAACACTCAACCGATCATCCTGTCGGTGTTGGCTGTGGCGGTGGTGGCCTGGGTGGCGCAGACCTTACCGCTGCCGTCCAGGCTGCGAAGCGCGTTGCGTTATGCACCGCTGGCAGCGCTGGTAGCGATTATTGTCCCAGATGTACTACCTTGGACTGCGCAGACCGGGCCCCAGTTTGACCTACGGTTTTTGGCCGTTGGCGTGTCGGTGTTGGTGTTTTTAGCGACCCGCAATGCTTTATTGGTGATCTTGTCTGGGATGCTGGCGTTATGGTCGCTGCGTGGATTATTACTGTTGTTTTAGGGTCGCAAAGAGACTTCGATTGCGGCGTGAGCTCAAGGGAATCCTCAGCTTGAGTGCTCGACTGGAGTACACTAGTGGGTGTTTCCTTAAATAATTCAATGACTTCAATCATTCAAACTACTTGACCTCTACTACTCAACCAACCGATACCCCTGTCGCAGCAATCCCCACATTTTCTGAAATCGGGTTGCATCCAGCGCTGTTACAAGCCGTGCTTGATACCGGCTATACGATACCCACTCCGATTCAGGCGCAAGCCGTGCCGCTTGCGATGGCCGGGCAAGATGTCATGGGCGCGGCGCAAACAGGCACTGGTAAAACGGCCGCGTTTACGCTGCCGATTTTGCATCGCCTGATGGCCTTTGCCAACAGCAGCGCCTCGCCTGCCAGGCATCCTGTACGTGCTTTGATTTTGACGCCGACTCGCGAGCTTGCAGATCAGGTTGCTGACAGTGTGAAGCGCTACGGCAAACTCACGCCGCTGCGTTCGACGGTGGTGTTTGGCGGGGTTGATATTAATCCGCAAAAAGAAGCCTTGCGTAATGGTTGTGAAGTGTTGATCGCGACGCCTGGGCGTTTGCTGGATCATGTCGAGCAACGCAACGTTAATCTCAGTCAGGTTGGTATTTTGGTCTTGGACGAAGCCGACCGTATGCTGGACATGGGGTTTTTGCCTGATCTCGAGCGAATCCTCCGCCTGTTGCCAACGCCGCGGCAAACCTTGCTGTTCTCGGCAACGTTTAGCAACGACATTCGCAAACTCGGCCGCACCTATTTAAATAGCCCCATTGAAATTGAAGTCGCTGGTCGCAACGCCACCGCCGATACCGTCACGCAAATTGCTTACGCGATGTCGGGCGATGCTAAACGGGCAGCAGTTGTGCATTTGGTCAAATCGCGTGGTCTCAAGCAAGTGATCGTGTTTTCAAATACCAAAATTGGTACCGGTCGTTTAGCGCGTCAACTCGAACTCGACGGCGTACGTGCCGAATCCATTCATGGCGACAAAACGCAAGGCGATCGTATGAAGGCGCTCGAGGCCTTTAAGGCCGGCGAGCTTGAGGTGTTGGTCGCCACCGATGTGGCGGCTCGTGGCCTGGATGTGGCAGGTGTGCCTTGTGTGATTAATTACGATTTGCCGCACAGCGCTGAAGATTATGTTCACCGTATTGGTCGCACTGGCCGTGCGGGTGCGTTGGGCGAAGCCATTTCATTGTTTGCACCCTCCGAAGAAAAATATTTACTCGATATTGAAAAACTCATTAAAACTTCGATCGTGCGTGGCACGCTCGAAATCCCGGGCGAGTTGTTGGCGCGTGGCGCTTCGCGTGACGAGTCGCGTCCCAGTCGGTCGAGTTTCGGTTCAGAGCGTCATGGCGCTGGCGCGTCCAGTTCAGAGCGCAGCCATGGCGGGCGAAGCGCTTCTAGCGAGCGCGCAGAGCGGGGCGCGCGGCCAAGTCGTTACAGCGCCCCAGCCAAACCGATCGATGATTTTTTTACAAAACCATATCAGCCTTCAGCGGCCTCATTGGCCGCAGCTGCGCAGGCACCCGCTACGACTGTTAAAAAACATTCGTTATTGACCAAGCGTCCGGTGGGCTTGTTGCTGGGTGCGGCGCAAAAAAA
>CANCMG010000009.1 GCA_947378965.1 Alcaligenaceae bacterium
TAGCCCGTGGAGAGTCGGTGTAGTCAGACCGCTCAGTGAAGCAGGAACCCACCGAAGTGACTCAGGCAGCGTTTGCCTGAGCACCGTAGGAATCCCCGTCCTTTGCGCGCAAGCGGCAGTCATCGACTGAGGGCGGGGAGGATGTCAATCTAGTGGATGGTTAGGTCTGCGTACTTAATTTTTTTTGACGCAACCATGTTGCGACGTCTTGTTGACGTAAGATGTCTGCGTATTTAAGAGCCATATCGGTTAGGTTTGCATAGTGATAGCTTTCGTGTTTGTCTGCCACACATTCTAACGGCACGATTGTGCGATAGCCGCGCGACAGACTTTCAACCGCAGAGGCTCTGACACAACCTGAGGTTGAGCCACCGGTTAGGATGACAGTATCGACTTTGTACCAAGTTAATAAGGATGGTAATTGTGTTTCAAAAAATACCGAAGGCATTTTTTTTGTCATAAAGACGTCGTGCTCACGATCTACAAGAAGTCTGTCGTCAAGCGAGGCGCGTTCTGACCCCAGCTTGATGTTTTGAAGTGAGTCCGCGTTGTCGCTACGAGTACCCCACACTCCCGCGTCGTGGCCCGAGGCAGAATATGACACGTTGGTCCAGATGACGGGCCAATTCAGCTGCCTACATAGTTCAGCAAGCGTATTGATATAGGCGATTTGATTGGGGTCAGTTGTGTAGGCAGTTGAAAAAAGATCTGGTCGAGTGTAGGCCTTTTGCAGATCAATATTAATGAGTGCTGCCTTGGTGCCAAACCCAAACGCCTTGCGTTTCGGGTTTGCCATGAGCTCTTGAAAAATTTCCTTTGCTGTCTGATGACTTTCAATCATAATGATCGAACCTGTTCGGTGTGATTTGACTTCAACGAGTCGTTCAGCTTACGAGATAATAAAAATATGAAACGTCGAACCTTTTTACAGTCTTCACTCGCCCTCAGCGGTACTAGCATGTTGCCCACCTTGGCACAAACTGTCACCGAGAGTGCGTACCCAGCAAAACTTGTCAAAATAATTGTACCTTTCCCACCAGGCGGAGCGACCGATGTGACGGCGCGATTGGTGAGTCAAAAGCTCGATGAGCTACTCAAGCAAAGATTTGTCACCGAGAATAAACCTGGCGGGGGCTCTAATATCGGTACGGCATTAGCGGCACGGGCGCCAGCCGATGGCTACACATTGCTGCTTTGCACAATTACGAATTCGGTCAATATGTCTTTGTTCAAAGAGCCTGGGTACGATTTTTTAAAAGACTTTGCTCCAATTTCAATTTTGTCGAAGGCACCTTCGATTTTGGTGACGAGTCCTAGTTTGCCAGTGACCTCGGTGAAAGAACTGATTGCGCTTGCCAAAGCACAGCCTGGAAAATTGAGTTTCGCTTCGTCTAGCGTGGGCACGATGCCGCACTTAGGCGGAGAGTTGTTTAAAGAACGGTTTGGCTTGGATATGACTCATATCCCCTACAAAGGTGCCGCGCCCGCGCTGACTGACACGATTTCAGGGGTGGTGAGTATGGGCTTTATCACTGCCCTAAGTGCGTTGCCAAGTATTCAGGCTGGTAAGTTACGCCCACTCGCCGTGGCGGCGTCGAGTCGTCTCGCGTTATTGCCTGATGTACCAACATTAAGTGAAGCGGGAGTGCCTGATTTAGAACTGGCTGGTTGGTTTGGCTTGGCCGCACCGGCTGGGACACCTGCTCATATCGTAGACTTATTGTCAGCAGCTTGCGCAAAGATTCCGTCGATGCCCGGTATCCAAGAGACCTTTGCCGCGCAGGCGGCTGAATGTGTCACCAGTACACCAGCTGACTTTACAAAATTCATACAAGCTGAAATCGACAAGTGGCGAACAGTCATTAAGCTTGTCGGCGTCGAGCAAGTATGAGTCGTTGTATGTGTTGACTAAGCTACCTCTTCTATAAATTTTGAATTCTATTTTTGCAGAGGGTTTAGTCATCTAATTTGCTGAAGTTACTCTGCCTTGATATTGGCCGCTTTAATGATCGGAGCATACATCTTCAACTCGGCTTGAATAAAGTTGGCAAATTCATTTCCGGAAATCGGCCGAGGCGTCAAGCCCTGATCCTCAAGTGCTTTGATGACGTCCGGGTCATTGAGTGCGGTGGTCACGTCTTTGGTGATGTTTTCAAGCACAGCGGTAGGTAAGTTCTTTGGTCCAAATAGTCCAAACCAATTGGTGAGTTGAATATTTGGATAGCCCAACTCCACGAAAGTGGGCACCTCAGGAAGTAGTTTTTCGCGTTTGCTGCCAGCAACAGCCAGCGGAGTCACTTTACCCGCTCTGATTTGACCCAGTAAGGGTGGCGTCGTCGCAAAGAAGATGTCTATTTGCCCGCCCACTAGCGCGGCTACCGCAGGGCCCGTTCCCTTATAGGGGATGTGTGTCATGGGTAGTTTGGTCGCGATACTTAACATTTCGCCCGCCATATGTTGTTGGCCTCCCACGCCTGGTGACCCGTATGTTAACGGGGCTGACGTCTGAGCCTGCGAGAGTAGGTCTTTGAACGACTTAGCTAGGACTTTAGGGCCCACTGCGAGCACCAACGGAGCCTCAGCGGCCAGTGCGATGGCTGTGAGATCAGTGATCGGGTCGTAGCGCATCGTTTCAAAAACGAGTTTGTTGATCGACACCTCAGGGGTATAACCAAGCAGCAATGTGTAACCATCTGGGGTAGAACGCACGACTTCGAGTGCGGCGATCATCCCACTGGCACCTGGCTTGTTTTCTACAACGACAGCTTGGCTCCACTTGTCGGTTAAATATTTTGAAAGTAAGCGCGCGATAATGTCAGTGGCACCACCTGGGCCATAGCCCACAAGAAGCTTGACGGGCTTGTCAGGATACGCAGCCAAACTTGGCAGCGCTAAGGCCGAAAAAGCTATAAAAAAAGTTTTTGCAACAAGTGAGCGTAACGACATGTTGAAGCCTCTTGGTTAATGTGCGACTTTGTTGTTTGCGTAAAGGCGCAAAGAGATCGAAGATGCGGCGGTTTTGTGATCAAGATTTGCGTGACTGGCTTTGGGTGCGTGTTCAATATCTGTGTGATATTCAGCACAGAGGTCTGTATGCAAACGCAGCGCGCCGCTGTAGGCATCAGATTGCCCTTTAGTACTCTGTTCAGAAAAGACCAATTGATGAGGGATGCCATCCGCTACAAAGGTTATCTGTGCTCGACTGTGTGACTGGCTTAAATCAATATTGATTTGCTTGTAGCCAGACAGAATCGAATTGAGCTGCCCAAATACACTGGCTGCGAGCCTCGGGTTGAACTGCCGGTCGATAAAGGCTTGACGCGGGTAATAGCCACGGTCAACATCCATAAACGTATCAAAAATATATTGAACGCGTGTCGAGCTTTTTGAAAATAGTAATGCACAACAAATTTTGTGCAATAAGCCGACTTCATCATCGTTTGATTCGGCGATGCTCGGCCCGTTCAATTTCAATGATGCCAACACTTGGCAGTTGTTGCGTTCGGCAAAGAGCATTAACGCAGGAGCTACCTCAAGCAGGTCTTGCTCTGCTTCGACACGAACGGTAATGCCGTCAATTTCGTTACGCTCAACGGCTTGTTGAATGAGTTCGCTTTGATATTGCAGATCTTCAAGGGTGAAGCCAGACTTAACGAAGTGGCTAAAGTGTTGACCGTCATAATGTGACTCGTCATACATATGCAGCTTGCATAAAAAGACTTCAAGTGCTGAGTCTTTTTTGAAGGTTTTTATGCGTTCGCGATGCTTATCAAAACCGGCTAAGGTTACGTTGACCTCAATGCTATTCACGCCAGCTTGTTGTAGGCCGTGATTCTGAAGATCGCGCTTTGGCGCGCCAAGGGACGTCAACATAAAGCGATGCCCCATCTTTGACAACAGATGCATGCGCCGGTGCGTGTTGGGGTCAAGCACATCTTGGTCGGTGACTTTTGAGAGGCGCGCGCCCATTTCCCATAGCGCTAACAGCGGATAATCGTTACGGGCTAGCTTACGACCGAACTCTTGAACGCCACCCGTTGCCGGTATTTGAGCGACCTCGGTCCATGTATGCCTAAGTTCGACGCCTACGCGCGTAAAAGTTGACGTGCTCGGGTGGGTCAGATGCTGTGTTTTATCGCGTAAGACGTGGTTTTCTAGCGCGCTGCGCCCGCCCATCGTTCTGACTGGATAGGCGATATGGCCTTTTTCAAAGACGTCAACAATGAAATAACCAAACTTCGCGACATCACCGCGACCAAACTCGACTGTTGGTTTAACACGGTAAAACTCAGAATAGTCGTGTCTTAAAAACGCAGTAGATGGCAACATGTAAAAGTCAGCGTGATCTAGCTGCTCGTACCAAAAGTTATGCACGTGACCAGCAAACGAAGCCTCTACGTTTTTGTTTTTCATGAGCCCTAGCAGCCAACTGCGCCCGGGCTCATCCAGATTGTCGTAGCTGCCGCGTTCTGCTTCGTTGTAGACAAACGGTGGGTAGTGCATAAATAAAAAGACGCGTTTGTCTGCGGCGGTTGCGATTTGTTCTTCGAGCCAGGTCTTTTGCTCTTGCTCAGCGCTCAAGCCCGAGTTAATCAAGAGCGAGTTAATCAGGGCACAGCGAATATTTGCGGTGTCAAAGCTGTAATAGTCTTTGCCAAAGGCATTTCGATAGGCCTGCAGATGCGCATCGCAAACTTGGTCGGCTGGCATCCAGTCGATTTTTTTGTCGCCCACGTCATGGTTGCCAGGTAACACGTGCAAGGGTGCTTTTAGAGGGGCGCTGATTGCCTTGAACTGTTCAACCGCTTGCATGAAGGTCGGTAAAGCGGGCATGGGATGAACGATATCGCCTAGATGTACGACAAACGCTGGGGGGGGATCCATTGCAGCGATGTCTTGAAACACAAAGCGTGCGCGCTCGTTGGCCAGATGATTGGTCTCAAACGGCGAGCTTGATACGTTATCGCTTTCGTTGACATGCGTGTCGGCGACGACAACGAAAGAGAAGAGGGGAGTTGGTGAGCCGCTAGGCCGAATTTTAAAGCGCATGAAATAATTAATTCCAACTAATGAAATTGAGAACCGAATATCGGTTATAAATTATGTTGTTGATTCTATTCATTGTCAATTATTTTTCAGTGAACGACCTTCCATTAACAAAGTGAATGAAGCGATGCGACTTGCCAGAGATGCTTTAGAAAGCGCTGATCCAGGATTTTTAGACTACGACTCATTGCAGCGGCAGCCTCAGTTTGCCTCGACGTTGGCGAACGGGTTGGCGGTGCTGGGTTGTTTCGGGCAGCGTGCGGCGTTATGGAGCAACAAAGAGTTGTCTGAGCAGTTACGTCTCACTAAGCCAACGATCACAAGGTTGACTTTTACGCTAATGGGTTTGGGTTATCTCAGACGAGACAAAGCGTCTGGTCGCTACGCATTGGGGCCCGCAGTTTTGTCGCTTGGTTACCCTTTACTTTCCCAAATGGCAATCAGACAAATCGCGGCGCCAGAGATGTTAGCGCTTGCCCATTATGCAAAAGGGCCCGTGTCCATAGGAGTGCGCGATCGCCTCCAAGTCGTTTATGTCGAAACAGTCACTGGGCAAGACAGTAATTTCACTAGACCTGGTATTGGGTCGACTCGACCGTTATTACGCACTGCGATGGGACGTACACTTTTATACCAGCATAGCGAGCAAGAGCGTCGGCATATTTATAAAGGTTTGAGGGCGGCGCACCAAGAGGAGTTCGACAAGTTTTTAAAACCCACTGAGCGAGCGTACGACCAAATTAAGCAACAGGGCTTTTGTTCAGTGGTCGGCGATTGGCAGGCGCCGTTGGCAGCCGTAGCGGTACCCCTGGCAACAGCTTATAACGGTGTTCACTTGGCGTTTAACTTAACGGTGGCGGCCTATACAGTGGCAGATGCAGAATTACAAAAAAATCTTGGGCCGAGGCTTGTGCATCTGGTCAGGAGTGTTGAGCGTGCACTTGGGTTAAGCGCGTAACGTGTGCGTTCACGATACGTTTTTGGTCGGGCAGTTACGGCAGATTTTTAAGGGCAGACCAGCAAAGTTATGACTGGCAAACTAGTCCGCCTTGATATTATTTGTTTTAATGAGTTGAGCCCAGCGGAGAATCTCAGCATTCACAAAAGCGCCGAACTCGCTTGGTGTGTTACCCACGGGTTCAATGCCCACACTGGTCATTCTGCCTCGAATTTCAGGTGACGCCAGCGCTTGCACAATCGCCCCATTGAGTTTTTGCACAATGGCAGTCGGAGTTTGCGCAGGGACAAACATACCGTTCCATTCTAAAACCTCAAAATCACGCAAACCGCTTTCTATGAAAGTAGGAACATTCGGTAACGCATCCATACGTTTTTGCGACGTAATTGCGAGCGCGCGTAGGCGACCCGATTGAATGTGCGGTAGACCAGAAATAGGATTGGCGAAGTATGCAGAGACTTGTCCGGCCAACAAATCTGCAACCGCGGGTGTACCGCCTTTATAGGGAACATGTAGCCATTTGATGCCTGCATCACGCGCTAACATTTCTCCAGCCAGATGCGCAGTACCGCCATTGCCATACGAGGCATAAGTGAGTTCGCCCGGATGTGCCCGAGCGTAGGTTAAAAATTCTTGCAGTGTTTGGTAAGGCGCTGCGCTGGGCACAACCAGAATATTGGTCATGTTCAAGACCTGAGATACTGGCTGTAGGTCTTTTGCAGCATCAAACGGCATCGCTCGCATACTTGGGTTAACGGCGTAAGAAAAGATTTCGTACAGCACGGAATAACCATCGGGTTTGGCTTGTACGACGGCCATATCAGCGATGATGCCACTGGCCCCGGGTCGATTTTCGACAATGACTGGCTGGCCCAGCGTTTTGGCCATGTGAGATGCAACCATGCGCGCGTTCGTATCCGATCCGCCGCCCGGAGGGGCAGGAACGAAAATTCTAATCGGTTTACTTGGAAACTCTTGCGCGGCGACCTGGCTCGCTAGGCCGGTCACCATCACAAACGCGGTGAGCATTGAGCGCAATGAGAAGCCAATTGAGCACTTGATGACAGGCTTGAGACTTTGTTTGTTTAACCCTTGGTCGGTCATGATTGACTCTCTTTTTTAGTTTGCCGGTAGGCGTAAGTTCCATCGTACCGAGACGTAATATAGTCACCAGCCACAATGGGTGGGTACTTTGCAGGATTGTTGCTAGAGGCACAGTTCGGCAGACAGCTGATGACAGCGTCGTAGTCGGGATCATAAAAAACAGGGATTGAATATCGCTCTTGTCCCGAGTGATTCATGACTCGGTGTGGTGTCGACACGAAGAGGTGATTTGACCAGCGTTCAAGCATATCGCCAATGTTGATCACAAATGTATTCGCAATTGGCACGGCCTCAATCCACTGCCCGGATCGATTTTTGACTTGAAGGCCTCCAACATCGTCTTGCCACAAAATGGTGATCGCCCCATAGTCTGTATGCTCTGCCGCGCCAAATTGCTCAGCAGAGTGAGTGGGCTCTTGAGGAGGGTAGTGCAATAAGCGCGCGCGTACGAGGGGACTTTTGTAGCGTTCTCGAAAAAAATTTGTAGGTAGCTTTAATGTCAGCGCAAAGGCCTCTAAAATTTTTTGCCCTAATTCAAAAATTTCTAGGTAGTAGCGTTCGAGTATTCGACGCCAGGCGAGTTCGCCTTCTGGCCATTGATTAAGCCCAATGAGCGTTTTTCCTTCTAAGACTAAAGGGTCGTCGGCAGTGAAGGGAAAGGCAAAGTTAAAACTCTCTTTCAAATCGGCAAACTTACGTCCAGGTTGAGTCGTTTGGGCGAAGGGTACATAACCACGATGAGCCCCATTGACCAAAATTGAGCGCTTAAGTGACTCAGGGAGCGAGAAAAAATATTTCGAGGCAATCTGTACAGAGTCTAAGAGCTCAGCCGAAATATTATGAGCTTTGACGTAAAAGAATCCGATTTCAACAGAAGCCTGGCGTATCTGTTCAGCTACAGCTGATCTCTGAGCCATATCTGACGAAAACAAAGGACTGACATCAATCACAGGCACTTGCTTGGAAACCTGTTCTTTGTTTGACGACACTTCTTGACGCATGGAGGCTGCCCCGCTACATTGACTTTAAACCTGTGAACAGTAGTCCTTTTTTGCTGTCCCATCAACGCCTTGATGCCTTATGAGGCCAACATTTTTTGAAACTGTGAGGATGCCTTTGAATCCCTTCGTGTTTTATCTGCGCACTCCTTTGAATCCCTTCGTGTTCTATCTGCGCACTCTGTTGTGCTTGTTGGGCTTACTGTTGGCGTTCGGCGCATCGGCCGACTTTCCAGATAAGCCTATCAAAATTTTGGTGGGGTTCGCACCGGGCGGAGGTTCGGATATCCTCGCACGTACCGTTGCGCCGGCGCTTGGTGAGGCGCTCGGGCAGGCGGTTATCGTTGATAATCTTCCGGGGGCCGGCGGTAATCGTGCGATGGCAGAGGTAGCGCGCGCGAAACCCGATGGCTATACGCTACTAATGGGAACCCCTGGGCTTGCGACCAATGCGAGCCTTTATAGCAATTTGGGCTTTGATCCGCTGATAGCCTTTGAACCGATCGGGTTAATCGGTAGTGTTCAAAATGTGCTACTCGTACAAAAGGATCTACCCGTGAACTCTGTGGCCGAGTTGATTGCGTATATCAAAGCCCGACCCGGAAAATTAAATTACGCCTCACCCGGCACGGGTACCTCGCTGCACCTCGCAGGTGAGCTTTTTAAATCTGCAGCGGGCTTGGACATTGTGCATGTTCCCTACAAGGGAGGCGGACAGGCCATGACCGATTTAATGTCGGGTCAGGTCGCGGTCATGTTTAATGTGCTGCCCTCAGCACTACCTCAAATCAAGGCCGGAACAGTGAAAGCACTCGCGGTCACCGGGCGCGAGCGTGCGACTGTCCTACCCGACCTGCCCACGATGATTGGCTCTGGTGTAGCCAATTACACGGCGTTTACCTGGAACGGTCTTTTAGCGCCTAGCGCCACGCCTAACCAGGTGATTCAGGTCATCAATCAGGCAATACAAAAAGTATTAGCCAGCCCCGAAATGGCAAAGCGCTACGCATCGATTGGAACTGACGTGATGTCTGGTACGCCAGACACCTTCAAGGTACTCATTCAAGATGAGACCAAAAAATGGCGACAAATCATAGAAAGCAATGGTTTGAAAGCCGAATAGACGTCTCTCACAGACGAACCAATCGCTCGCAAGTATGGCGAAGGCGAGCGGGATAACGTCGTTAAACATCAACAAAGTCAATGATCATGCAACCACAACGCTACGGCCCTTTTCCTTACACGCCTATCCATGCACGTCCCAAGCTGGTTTGGCCGAACAATGCTCGCATTGCTGTTTGGATCAATCCAAACATTGAATTTTTTGGGTTGGATGATGTGATGCCAGGCAATACGAACGAGCGTGTTGCGCGAGAGCACGCCAAGATTCCGAATGTCCGTAACTGGTCGGTACGCGACTACGGTAATCGCGTTGGAGTCTGGCGCCTTTTCGAGGTTTTAGCGCGTTACAACGCTCGTGCAACAGTGGCGTTGAACAGTGAGGTCTGCGACCATCACCCTGAAATCATTGAACGTGCGATGCAACTTGATTGGGAGCTGATGGGCCATGGTCAAACCAATGCTCGACGCATCAATGAAATGAGCTCAGAACAAGAGCGCGATGCGATTTTCGCTACCGTCGAACGCATTGAGCGCGCCTGTGGGAAAAGGCCGCAAGGCTGGTTAGGCCCCGGCCTTGCTGAGACTTGGCACACGCTTGAGCATCTGTCTGCCGCAGGCATACGTTACATCTGTGATTGGGTAAACGATGATCAGCCATATACAATGCAGCTTGGCTCGCCGCCTATGGTGTCGATCCCTTATTCGGTACAAACCAATGATGTGCCTGCATACTTTGACATGAAATGTTCAGTGCCCGAGTTTGAGCGGATGCTGAAGGATCAGTTTAATGTCTTGTGGCGCGAGGGTGCTGATTCTGGTCGGGTGATGGCAATTGCGGTGCACCCATTCGTGACGGGGCAACCCCATCGAATCGGCGCACTTGATGCCGCGTTGGCGCACATCTGCTCGCACGAAGGTGTGTGGCTTGCCACCGGTAGCGAAATCATGGAGCATTATCTGAAATCTGATTATGCTAAGGCGATGGGGCAGCCGAGCTAGGATGGGGCAGGCGGGCTAGACTCTTGTAAGCGTATAAAAATAACGAGACAACATTGAAAATCTACACCTCAAGCGCAGCAACAATTTACCTGATTGGTAGTGGCGGAATGGGCTTGTCGCATCCCTGTGACTCACACGTATATGTCATTGAAAGTGCCGGTGAGTGTGCAATGATTGACGCGGGGAGTGGTGTCAAGCCAGAGAGGCTGTACGAAAGAATGCTTGAAGATGGGATTGATCCTCTGACGATTAAGACCATCATATTGACGCATTCCCATTGGGATCACAGTCGTGGGGCTGCTTGGGCCAAGCGACTCACTGGCGCCAGACTCGCCGTGCATCAACTGGGCGTCAAAACGATGCAAGACATCCGATGGCCGACCTCTCATTTAGAGAAGCACGGAATTCAGTCAGAAGCTGCGCACGTCGAGTGCCCTCTTCAGGATAACGACGTGATCCAGCTCGGTAGGATTTCTCTTAAGGTGATTCATACACCTGGCCACAGTGATGATTCAATATGCCTCCATACAGACATTGATGGAAAATCAATACTGTTTGGTGGTGACACCTGTTTTGCTGAAGGTGGTCATGGCACGGTCAATGCTGAAACTAATTTTCGCGCCTACCGTGATTCAGTGAAACGACTGGATGCCATCAAAATCGACGTCTTGTTGCCTGGACATAAGCATTTTGTGTTGTCTCGCGCGTTCTCGCACATCAGCTTACTTGAACGGAAATTGTCAGGTAGCTGGACTGATGTCGTTCAAACCCGAGTGCCTTTCTTTCCCACTTGGTGGCTAGAACACGATTCTTCGTTGTACGACGATGCACAACCTGAGGTTCGCTCATGACAAGCTTGAAGAGTTTATTGTTATACCCAGCACGGCTGAAAAGGGTAAGCAGTCTGATATTTGGCGGTTTGCTGATTTCAACAGGCGTCTTGGCCAGCGCTCAAACCTATCCTTCGCAATCGATTCGCTTACTGGTGCCATTTGCTGCAGCGGGCACCAGTGATTTGGTCTCTCGTATCGTTGCAAGTGAGCTCGCGAATCTCTGGAGTGTTCCAGTCATTGTTGAGAATCGCGCAGGGGCAGGTGGTAACGTTGGTACTGAAATGATTGCCAAGGCTGCACCAGATGGCTACTCGTTGCTGATGGGTACGGTTGCTACACATGCGATCAATTCGAGCCTATATAGCAGTTTGCCCTTTGATCACCTTAAAGATTTTTCGCCAGTCAGTCTAGTCGCTTCAACGCCTAGTGTTCTAGAGGTAAACCTAGCGTTACCAGTCAATTCAGTTCAAGAACTGATTGCCTACGCAAAAAATAATCCTGGGAAGCTAAATTTCGGTTCGGCTGGAAACGGAAGCTCACATCATCTAGCTGGTGAATTGTTCAATACCTTAGCGGGTACAAAAATGGTTCATGTACCTTATCGCGGTACGGCTGCTGCGCTAACAGACGTTGTTGGTGGTCAAATTCAGCTGGTCTTTGATACATTGCCGTCCTCGATGAGTTTTATCAAGGCGAACAAGCTTAAAGTGCTTGCAGTCACGAGCGCTCAGCGCGACCCAGCTTTGCCCGACGTGCCTACGATTGCAGAAAGTGGAGTGCCCAATTACGAGGTTGGCTCTTGGTATGGTCTGCTCGTTCCTGCTGGCACACCCAAGCCGATTGTGGATAAGCTGGGTCAAGCGATCGCTCATATAGTCCGTATGCCCGAGGTGCGCGCTAAATTGCTTGCGCTTGGTGCGACGCCTGTCGGTAACAGTCCCCAAGAGTTTGCTGTACATATCCGCAAAGAAACCGATAAATGGTCTGCGGTGATTAAATCGTCGGGTGCAAAGGTTGATTAAATGAAAAATGAAAAACAGTCGGTTGGTTTGATCGGCTTAGGCAATGCAGGAATGGCTCTAGCGCAGTCTCTTGTAGGGACTTTCGAAGTGATTGGCTACGATCGAGATCAAGCGCGTCGCTTTGTTGCTGAAGAGGCTGGAGTGTCTTTTGCGTCATCGGCGAAACAAGTGTCAGAGCGCTGTCAGATCATCATTCTGTCGTTGCCCACCCCAGCGGCTTCGCTCGCTGCGGCGGCAGAGCTTGCCCTCGGATCTCTTGCTGGGCGATTAGTGATTGAAAGCAGCACGGTTGGCCCGCACGATATTGATCAGTTGCAAGAGGCAGTTTCACGACATGGCGGAACCGTCATGGACGCTGCCATTGTGGGGGGCGTGCATAAACTTGCAGCTGGGAAAACGACATTTTTAGTTGGCGCCTCGCTAGAGGATTTCGAGCGGGCTCGTCCAATATTAGATTGCGCTGCTGAGGAGATTTTTCATTTAGGGATTGCTGGAACAGGGATGCGTGCCAAATTAGTGAACAATGCCGTCGCACATACGACGATGGTCATGTTGCTCGAGGGTGCTGCACTCGCTGTCAAAGCCGGAGTACCACTTGAGATATTCTATAAACTCATGAGCCGCGAATCGGGTCTGACGCGCCCCTTGACGCATCGTTTGGGTGAACGGATTCGCGAGCAGAATTTTGAGGGCGGTATGCCGACCGCCAACGCCCGTAAAGATTCGACCTTGGCGCTCGAGCTTGCCGCCGAACTGGGGGTGCCAATGTTTACGATGCAAGCCTCGCATACCGTATATGAAATAGCCTGCGCACAGCAGCTTGACCGTCTGGACTATTCTTCGATTTCGAAACTGTTTGAACAGTGGTCACATGTCAGCATGCGTTTTGACACTGCGGGCGAAGATAAAGATGGGGTCTAAACCGAATAACGATTGGTACTTTGAGTACTTGGATCGTATTAGTAACCTAGAGTTTAAGAGCAAGCCCTCAATGCAAGGGGGGACTGCGCTACGTTATCAAGCTGCTCGCGAGGCCCAAGGTGATCGAGCCCTATGCGGGCAAATTGCTCAAGCGCTTGTGCCCCGTTTGGCAGGCAGTACTGTGCTGTTAATGACAGGTACAGGAAACCCTGTCTGGCTTGCGCAAGGCGAGACTGATGGGCCGTCTGGTGTGGCTGTACTCACAAGAATTTTCTCAAATCTGGGTGTTCGCACCTGCGTGTTGTCAGAAAGCCGTTTCTTGCCTGGAATCCAGGCCGCGATTCAGGCAGGGGGTAGTCCTTTGCTGTCGGAGGAGGCTTGGCAAGAGAGAAATAATGGCACCTTGCTGTTGGCGTTTCCAGAGGGCGCAGCAGCGGCGCCTCAGTTTGTTGAGCAGCTAATGAATCGTATCCAGGGTATTTCAGCAGCGTTTTTTATTGAAAAACCGGGCCCTAACGCAATTGGTATTTTTCATAACAGTAGCGGCAAACCCAAAGATAGCGATTGGGTGGCACATGCACATGTATTGAATGATGAATTGCGTAAGCTTGGGGTACTGACGGTGGGTGTGGGGGATGGTGGAAATGAGATTGGCTTTGGACGTATACGAGAGCATCTACTTGAATCGCACCCGTATGGCCGAGACTGCGGGTGTCCTTGTCATGGTGGCCTGCTCGATTCTACTGTTGTCGATTTTCAGTTGCCTGCAAGCGTATCGAACTGGGGAGGCTATGCCATTGCTGGTGCAATCGCAATAGAACTTAGTCGCTTCAATTTGATGCCGACCTGGTCTGAGGTTGCCCAGACGATTATTGCTCCGACCACGGAAGGCGCTTTTGATGGCTATAGCGGCCAACCCACTGCAACGGCTGATGGGACATCGCTCGAGGCAAACCAAGCTATTTATGCCTTAATGCTCGAGGCGCTCAGAATGGCTCAAGAGAGTCGGCAAGGGCCGCTTAAGTGACTGTCGATTATCAAGGGCCATATCTCTAATGTTAAGACGTCGCGTCCTAAGCACGATTGTTGCTTTGCCATGTATAGCACCATTTTCTCGTTTGGCAAGAGCTGATAGTGTGCTAACAGTCAGGACGATTACCCTAGTGGTGGGCTTTGCTGCAGGAGGCGGTAACGATATCGCGGCTCGCTTAATCGCAAAACGCCTTGCCGAAAGAGTGGGGGTACCTGTCACAGTTGAAAATCGCGCTGGCGCAGGAGGCAATATCGCGCATGCCTACGTTGCAAATGCGCCAGCCGACGGATCTGTGATTCTAATGGGTTCGATCGGACCGTTAGCGATTGCTCCTCATCTGATGAAATTGAACTACGAGCCACTCACTGATTTGACGCCGTTGACGATGGGTTTGGTGTTTCCCAATGTGTTGGTGGTACCGGTTTCGCTTGGTGTGAAAACGCTGGCAGAATTTGTGTCGATGGCTAAACAGAAGCCTGGTGCTCTCGACTATGCCTCAACGGGTGCAGGCTCATCGTCTCATCTGACAGGCGAGCTCTTTAATAAGAGGGCGGGCGTAGACATTACACACGTTCCGTATAAAGGGGGTAGTGCAGCGATGCTGGATTTGCTGGGCGGCAGAATCTCTGCCTATTATTCAAATCCATCAACTGCCGCGCCACACATTGAATCTAAAAAAGTCATTGCACTTGCATCAACCGGCCTGACTCGCGCCCAATCACTCGCACAAGTTCCAACGATTGCTGAGTCGGGCTATCCCGGGTTTGATGCAGTGAACTGGAATGCCTTTGTAGCGCCTCGCGTAACGTCTAAAAAGATTGTTGGAGCACTGAACGCCGAGTTGGTCGCGATATTGAATTCTCCCGACATACGCGATCAGCTAGAGAGTCATGGCTTGACCCCTCATCCCGGAACGCCTGAGGAGCTGACGGCGTATATTCATTCTCAGTCTGAGACCTGGGGAGCCCTGATTCGTGAGCGCAAGATTACGGTCAGTTAGTTTTATCAGAACGGTGTCGACGTATGTGCGTTATAACAGGGGTTGTTGATAGGAGTCGTCGAGATGAGCACGGACATTGAAGAGCTAACAAAAGTTGATTTGGCCGCCTGCTATCGGTTGATGGTTAAGTACGGCATGACCGATATTATTTATAACCACATCACCGCTCAGGTGCCAGGTAATGAGAAACTCTTTTTCATTAACGGCTTGGGGCTTCATTACAGTGAAGTCTGTGCCTCTAATCTCTACACCGTCGATCTTGAGGGCAACATCGTACACAAGCCCGACCTTCCCTATGGCATCTCAAGAGCAGGTTATGTGATCCATAGCGCTATCCATGCGGCAAGAGATGATGTCCGGTGCATCATTCACACCCATACGCGCGCAGGTATGGCCGTATCTTCGCTCAAAGAAGGGCTGTTGCCGTTGACACAAACTGCGATGCGATTTTATGAGCGTATCGGGTATCACGACTATGAAGGCCCGGCGGTTGATAAGGATGAACAAAAGCGGTTGGTCGCGGATCTGGGGTCGCACAACGCGATGATCTTGCGTAATCACGGTTTACTGACCTGTGGGGCTACGGTCGCCGAAGCTTTTAATCTGATGCTTTGGCTAGAAACTGCCTGTAAGGCGCAAGTCGATACCTTGGCCATGGGTAGAGAAATTATCGTGCCAGATGTTGCCGTACTGAACCGCACTGCGCGTTTATATGATCCAGATGTGCGGCAATTTGGGCTGTTAGAGTGGGACGCGATGTTACGACTGTTAGATCGCGACGACCCAAGTTATCGAGATTGAGCAGGAAAGTTATGCACTCGAGTAGAAAAAAAAGAACCACGAGGTAAAAGGATTTATTGTGCCAACAAACTGGTGTTGTTTAAGGGTGCTTGTGAACGCTTTAGCGTTTGTGTGTTGCTGCATGACTCAGGCCGTTTTTGCACAGACCTACCCCAGTCAACCAGTACGTCTAGTTGTTCCATATCCCCCGGGCGGTACGACCGATATCGTTGCTCGCCAGTACGCTGAGTACTTAACTGCCGCGTTTAAGCAAACGGTTGTGGTTGAAAACCGCCCTGGCGGCACCACTAATATTGCTGCTGAAGCCGTCGTCAAAAGTCAGCCAGACGGACTGACTTGGCTGTTTTCTGGAGTCAATCAAACCATTAATCCTTCTATGGGGCCAGTGCCGTCGTTTGATCTCTTGAAAGTCCTTACGCCGGTTTCCCTCGTAGCGCGGGTGCCGTATGTGGTAGCGGCTAACTCAAACGCGCCCTTCAATCGACTCGATCAGTTGCTTTCAATGGCCAAATCTTCGCCGGGTAAATTTACCATCTCGAGTGCGCAACTTGATGTCTATGTCGAGCTGCTTAAGCAGCGGGCAGGGATTGATTTGCTGCATATACCCTATAAGGGAGGAGCTCCTGCGACGACCGATGCAATCTCAGGGCAAGTTCATATGGTGTTTGCTTTAGTGCCAGTGCTTTTGCCTCATATCGAAAGTGGTCGATTGAAAGCCATTGCGGTGACCTCAACGAAAAGGCTGCCAATGCTACCGAATACGTCAACGCTGGTTGAAGCCGGTATCGACTACGACTTGTCGAGTTGGTATGGGGTCTTGGTGCCTAAAGCTACCTCAACGGCAATTGTTGAGCGCATATCCCAAGTCACGCAACATATCGCCGCAATGCCTTCGTTCGTTGAAAAACTACGTGCACGCGGCGCAGTGGCCGAGGCGAGTTCGCCCAGCGAATTTCACCAACAAATCGAAAGTGAATTAAAGTTTTGGGCTCAAATCGCAAAGCAGATGCCAAAGCTTGTGGATGAGAGAAAGTTAAACTAAGTTGCAGTCCGAGTATTTGATTGCAAAGTACTGAATCGTTGGTAGTGCTGATAGAGTTAAAAAAATCAAGTGAACGTGTTGCGTGAGCTTTATGTGTAAAGTTTTCGCGAGAGACTGATTTTCGAAGTTGAAAAAGAATCAAAGTGACTTGCGGTCTAATTCGTTGTCCAGCAAAAAAAACAGATCTATTTAAAAATAGAGGTAGAGATGAAACTAGAAACGATGCAATATCAGACCATACAGGTCACTCCCTTAACCCCCACGATCGGAGCAGAGATCGCTGGCGTGGATTTAGCGAAGCCCTTAACTGAGCAACAGTTTGCAGAGATTCATGCGGCGCTGATTCAGCACTTGGTCATCTTCTTTCGCGAGCAAACGCTAAGTACTGAGCAGCATAAGGTGTTCGGTCGACGCTTTGGCAAGTTGCACATTCATCCAACTAGCCAGATGCCGGGGCACCCTGAAGTGCTTGAGATCAAAGCTGACGAAAACTCGACCTGGGTTGCCGGCGAGGTGTGGCATTCGGATGTGACCTGCGAAACAGAGCCGCCAATGGGCTCGATTTTGCACATTACAAAGGTGCCAGATAACGGTGGAGGCGATACCTTGTTTGCGAATATGTACCGCGCCTACGAACTGTTGTCTGACCCGATGCGACAGTTTCTTGAAGGTAAAACGGCAATGCATGAAGGCGCTCAGGTGTACGCTGGTCGTCAGGGCAAGGATCCTAATCGCCAGTACCCCGTCGCCGAACACCCGATCGTTCGCACGCATCCTGTCAGTGGTAAAAAAGCACTGTATGTCAACCGAAACTTTACAACGCGCATTGTCGGCTTAAACAAAAATGAAAGTGAGGCCGTTCTACAGATGTTGTATCAGCATATCGAACGAGACGACTTGAAATGCCGATTTAAATGGCGACCAGGGTCAATTGCTTTTTGGGATAATCGTTGTGCGCAGCATCAAGCCATGTGGGATTATTTTCCACAAAAGCGTTATGGCCAACGCGTCACAGTTGCTGGCGACAAGCCGTATTAAACCGAGTTGTTCTCACCAGACTAAAGAAGGTGGATAATGTTAGTTAAGAAAAAATTTCGACTAGCAATAGATGTGGGCGGTACCTTTACAGATTTTGCCGTGATTGACGATGAGTCTGGCGTTGTGCGGTTTGGAAAAGTTTTAAGCACCCCCGATGATCCCTCCATCGGATCAATCGAGGGTGCCAGTCAGGCGTTAAAAAGAAATAATATTTCGCCTGAGTGGGTCGGCGATGTTGTGCACGCGACAACCGTCGCGACTAACGCTGTGCTTGAACGTCGTGGCGCGAATACCGGTTTGATCACCACAAAGGGGTTCAGAGATACGCTAGAAATTGGTCGTGAATCTAGATACGATATTTATGATCTTGATTTGATTGTTCCAGAGCCGTTGGTGAGCCGACAAAATCGCGTCGAAGTGCTTGAAAGACTGGATTCGGACGGTCACGTTCGGATCGAGCTTGATAGGCAGTCACTCGACGTTGCCTTAGATCAATTGGTGTCGTCAAACGTCCAATCTATCGCAATTTGTTTTTTGCATAGCCACATCAATAGTGAGCACGAAAAACTCGTCGCGGCAGTCATTCAACAGCGGTTCCCAAATATAGAAATCAGTGTTTCAAGCGAAGTTGCCGGCGAAGTGCGAGAGTTTGAAAGAACCTCGACGGCCTGTGTAGATGCTTACGTTAAGCCATTGGTTCGTCGGTACATTGAGGGATTAGAAGACGGTTTGCGCTCTTTGGGCATGACCAATAACGTTGCTCTGATGCTGTCACATGGCGGCATCGGGTCAGCGCGCGATGTCGCTACCAGGTTTCCAGTGCGCATGATCGAGTCTGGCCCAGCAGCCGGTGCGATTGCTGCTGCGTATTTCTCCAGGCAGGCCTTGCAAAATGCCGATGTGATTGCATTTGATATGGGCGGGACGACGGCCAAGATGTCCTTGATTCGTGACGGAGCTCCCTCGGTTACGAACGAGTATGAAGTCGCGCATGTCCATCGTTTTAAGCGCGGTAGCGGGATCCCCTTACAAATTTCGGCAGTAGAGCTACTTGAGATTGGTGCAGGCGGCGGCAGTATTGCCCGTCTCAGTAAGTTAGATCTTTTAACGGTCGGGCCAGAATCTGCGGGTGCCAAGCCCGGCCCAGTTTGCTACGCAAGAGGTGGGCAAGAGCCAACGGTTACGGACGCCGACCTGCTTCTTGGATATCTAGACCCAGAGTTTTTTCTAGGCGGTGAAATGCAGCTTGACGTACAAGCTGCGCGTCAAGCGATGCAGACTGAAATTGGTCGCGTATTAAATCTGACGCCAGAAGATGTTGCTCTGGGTATTCATAATATTGTGAATGAGCATATGTGTGCGGCGATTGCCGCCCATGGTGCTGAAAAAGGGATTGATCTGCGTCAGTTTGACATGATTGCGTTTGGTGGTGCCGGGCCTATCCACGCGTATGCGATAGCACGAAAGCTCAAGCTTAAACGGATTCTGTGTCCCTACGGAGCGGGCGTTGCGTCTGCCATCGGATGTTTAGTTGCGCCGCCTGCCGTCGATGTGGTGGTGGCGTTTGAAGGGATTCTGTCTTCGTTGAATTGGTCTGCCGCGGCTGAGCGGTTCGTTGAGTTAAAACGGTCGGCCACAGAAGTGATCGAGGGTTTGGTGGGAGCTGGGGCTAGCATCTCGTTGCGACCACAATTTGAAATGCGTTGTAAAGGTCAAGGTTATTCTGTCAATGTCAGTCTGCCAGTCGATACGATTATCGATTCGACGCTAGAAAAGCGCCTCGTTGTTCTCTTTGGTACCGAGTACGAAAAAATTTATGGCCACTTACCGCCAAGCGTGCCGATTGAGGTGGTCAATATTCGAGCGAGAGTGCAAGAGACTCGTTTACCTACGACCATCCAACAAGCCGTCGCCGAGGGCGTTAGCCCAGGCGACGCTGCAGTACGAGGTGTACGTTCTGCGTATTTCGAGGCTTCGAAAGGTTTTGTTTCTACGACTGTGTACTCAAGGTATTTATTAGAACAAGAGAAAAAATATATTGGCCCAGCGATTATTGAAGAACGAGAAACCAGTATTGTCGTGGGGCCTGATGCCAGTTTTTACGTAGACAAGCACGGTAACGTAATCATCGAATTTTTAGAGCTCAGCGATACAAGTGTCGGTTAGAGCTTAAGAGAAGACAGCGAAAATAATATGACAGAACAGCCAGCACAACTTGATCCCATTACGGTCGAAATTTTATGGACAAGACTGATCTCTTGTGTCGATGAGGCGGCGCTAGCCTTGCATCGAACGTCATTCTCCACCGTGGTGAGAGAGTCACACGACTATACCTGTATGGTGTTGGATCCAACCGGGCGCGCAATCGCACAAGCGACTCGCAGCGTGCCCTCTTTTATCGGTACCTTGCCGATGTCGGTGCAAGCGTTTCTGAAAAAATATCCCGAATCCACGCTAAAGAAGGGTGACGTCATTATCAGCAATGATCCGTGGATTGGCACCGGACATCTCCCTGATTTAACACTCGCAGCCCCACTTTTTTACAACGACGTCCTCATCGGTTTTGCTGGAGCTATTGCCCATATGCCCGATATTGGTGGTCGTCGACGCGCTCCCGATAATCGCGATATTTTTGAAGAGGGGCTACAGATCCCGATCTTGAAACTCTATCAAGCGGGTGAACCCAATGAGACTCTGTTCTCGATGATTCGTCGCAATGTCAGAGTGCCTAACGAAGTGTTGGGCGATATTCATGCGATGGTTGGCGCATCTGAAAAAATGCAGCTGGGGATTGAGCGGCTGTTGGCCGAATATCGCTTGCCTCACTTGGCCGCTTTGACTGAGGAGATCATCGGTAGAACGGATGTCGCGATGCGAAGGGCGATCGCTAAAGTTCCTAATGGTCTTTACAAAGCTACGACCATGATCGATTCGTTTAATAATGATCGACCTTTACGTATCGAATGTTCGATACAAGTGAATGACGACTCAATGCAGGTGGATTTTTCTGGAAGTTCGCCAGAGAATCCATCGCCACTCAATTCGGTCTTGGGTTACACACGCGCGTATTCGACCTACGCGTTAAAAAGCATCTTGCTACCTGACGTCCCGAATAACGAGGGTAATGTGTTGTCAATTCAAATTGATGCGCCAGAGGGTAGCTTTTTGAACCCAAGATATCCTGCTGCGGTCGAGGCGCGTGCAACGGTTGGGCATTACACGACGAGTGCGGTATTGAATGCCCTGGCGTTAGCCTTGCCTGAGCAGGTGCCTGCTGAAAGTGGCATACCACTTCACGGGTTTACCGTGAGTGGCAAACAGCAAGGTAATCCCTTCTCTGGGATCTTCTTTTTTAGTGGCGGCTTCGGTGCTCGCCCGACTCAAGATGGTTTGCCGACTCTCAGTTTTCCGACTAACGTGTCAAACACACCAACAGAAATTCTCGAGCGTAAATTTCCACTTGAAGTACTTGAAAAAAACTTAATTCCTAACTCTGGTGGTCGTGGTAAGTATCGCGGCGGCTTAAGTCAGCGTGTCGTGTTGAGGGTCACAAATCCAGAGGGGCTAACTGCGACGCTGTTGTCGCAAAGATTAAAGTTTCCCCCCGTTGGCCGACAAGGTGGCGAAAACGGCTCTCTTGAAAAAATATTGCTAAATGGCAAACCGGTTCAAGGCGATTTGCCTTTTCAGCTCAAGCAAGGCGACATCTTTGAACTTGAACTTCCTGGAGGCGGTGGCTTTGGCCCTTATGAACAAAGAGATTTGGCAGCAATCAAATTAGATCAAGACGCGGGTTATGTGGGCGCTCAGGTTATTGCGCCTTGATGCCGGCCTTATCGATCACAGTTTTCCATTTAGAGGTCTCGGCGGTCACAAATTCGCTAAACTCCTTCGCGGTTTTTAGGCTCAAGTCAAAGCCTTGGGTGCGAAAGCGCGCTTGAAGGGTCGGTTCATTCAAGATCTTATTCACCACTGTGTTGAGCTGTTCAACGATGGGGCCTGGGGTTTTGGCCGGTAAAAACAAACCGTACCAGGCACCTGTTTCAAACTTTGAAAAGCCTAATTCGTCCATTGTCGGAACTTCAGGCAAATCGGGTTGCCGCTTTAAGCTAGTCACTGCCAGCGGTAAAAATTTTCCGCCGCGGATTTGTGGCAACGCGGCCGGCAGATTGTCAAACAGGATGTTGATATAACCGCCCATCAAGTCAGTTTGCATAGGCACCCCACCTTTGTAGGGAACCTCTATCAGATTAATGCTAGCAGCCAGTTTTAGCAGCTCTGCCGCCAATTGATTGGAGGAGCCATTACCGGTTGAACCGTAGGTTAAACCTCCCGGGCGAGTTTTGGCATGCTCTATCAGATCCTTTAAAGACTTGATTGAAGACGTGGCGTTGACCACGAGTACATTCGAGACGCTTGCTAAAAGAGCGACCGGCGCAAAATCTTGGCGAGGGTCATACGGCAGGGCTTGCATGAGGCCCGCAACTGAATTTGGACCAATCGCTCCCATCAAAATGGTGTAACCATCTGGCGCAGACTTGGCAACAAGATCCGCCCCGACAGTGCCATTTGCACCCGCTTTGTTTTCGATAATGACCGGTTGGCCCAGTAGCTCTGCCATTCGGTTACCGACTGGACGCATGAGCCCATCAGCTGCGCCTCCGGTTGCGTAGGGTACGATCACGTGTATTGGTTTGCTGGGGTATACCTGGGCATGAACAGAGGCTCCGACCAGAGAGCAGTGCAGTAAGAGAGTCAGTAGAATTTTCTTAGCCATGTGGCGCTCCGTATTTTAATGTCGGTCAAACCGTGTTTTTTGTCTAGGTGTCGCCGGGTCAATATAATATAAAAATTAGTCATGCGGTACCTGGCAGTCGAAATAAAAATTAGTCATGCGGTACCTGGCAGTCGAAAAATATTTAGTCAGTTTCGTACGAATAACATCGGTGACGGTGATCTCTTGAAAGCACGCAAAGTAGATGCAGTTGCTCAATAGTCAGTGCTGTACGTTGTCTTTTTTGATCTTCTTTTGGGATGTTCTATGGCTGAATTAACGCTTTCGTCTTTGGCTCAAAACTTGGTTGGTTCTTCTGCGGTAGATAACCAGCGGCGGGCCAAGCAATTAGCGAGTCAGGGGGTTGAGATCTATGATCTTGGTATCGGAGAACCTGATGGTGATTCGCCTGAGGTCGTTAAGCAAGCTGCAATCGCAGCGATCAATCGAGGCGAGAGTCACTATGTTGACCCACGCGGTCTAGAGGCCTTGCGTGAAAAAATTGCAGACTTTGAATGGCGTTGTCATGGCTTAAAGATTGACCCGTTACAAATTGTTGTGACGGTGGGTTCACTAGGGGCCCTGTCGCTTGCCTTTCGTACCTTGCTTGATGCGAACGATGAAGTGTTGATCTTAGAGCCGTTTTGGGGGCCCTATGCCAACATGATTAAATTGTTTGGTGCTAAGCCCGTGGTGATTCCCGCTGTTGAAGTCGACGGAGCCCTGCTGCCAGATTTTGTTGCTCTAGAAAATAGTATCACTGAGCGCACGAAGTTGGTCATCTTAAATAGCCCCAATAATCCTTCCGGCAAAGTATGGAGTTTGAGCGAGCTGCAAAAGCTCGGCGAACTTTGCGAACAGCATAATATTTGGATTGTGTCAGACGAGGTCTATAGTGAGTTGGTGTATGACCCAATTAAGCATGTATCGGTGGCAACGTTATCGCCGGCCATTGCTGCTCGCACCATTGTCGCAACGAGCGTTTCAAAATCATTTGCCATGACAGGCTGGCGCTTGGGCTACTGTATTGCTTCGCCAGAGGTCGCCGTTGTACTTGCAAAAATCAATCACTATACCGTTCGTTGTGCGGCAACCGTTTCGCAATGGGCCGCGCTTGCCGCTTTTGATCACTTTGAAGATTTACTAAGCGAGATGCGAGCACGCTATGCGCATCGCTGTGCTTTAGTTGAACGGCTGTTTTCTAGATATCCAGACTTTCAATTTATCAAACCCGAAGGGACTTTTTACGCTTTTGTGAAGGTTCCACACTATATCGACGATGTTGAAGTTTTTGTGAAGCGGCTACTTGAAGAAAAGGGCGTTGTAGTAAGCGCCGGCAAGGCCTATGGCCAGTCCTCTAGACGATTTATTCGTTTATCGTTTGCAACGAATGATCTCGTCATTGAGGGTGGGATTACTCGCATCGGCGAGTTGGCCAATCAGATTAAACACTAGCAACCGGAGACAAGGATGTCATTAAAAACAAAACTCGCGAGTGGCGAGGTTGCCATGATGGTCAACCCGAATCACCCTTCGCCTTCGCTGACTGAGTTCATTGCTTCGCAAGGCTTTGACGCTATTTTCATCGACTGCGAGCATGGCATGGCAAGCCCTGAACGTGTTCAGGACATGTGTCGAGCGGCGCGCGTTGCGGGTATTGATACGATCGTTCGGCCTGAGGCGAATCATGATTGGTTGATCACTCGCTACCTGGATGCGGGTGCGAAAGGCCTGATGGTTCCGATGATAGAGACAGCTGAACAGGCCCAGCAGTTGGTCGATACAGTTCAGTATGCACTCGGAGCGAAAGCAGAGGCGATTACTAAAATCATCATGATCGAATCGCTTAAAGCCATCAATAACTTGCCAGAGTTGCTGGCCGTAGAGGGGATAGATATCTTTTTTATTGGCCCAGCTGATCTTGCAAAATCGCTAGGCATGCCCGGAAAAAAATTTCATCCAGACGTCAAGAAGTATGTCTTTGAAGCAGCTCGATTAATTGTGAATGCTGGACGCTACGCAGGTACGTCCGTCAATAAAGATATTGCACAAGAGTATGTAGATGCTGGTTTTCGGTTTATTTATGAACATGCGAATGCAATGCTTGTCGCGGGCGCAAAAGAATTTCAAAAATCGTTTGTTTTAAAAAAATAGCAAAGGCTGATTTTTAGTGAACTATTTTTATAGCAACGTTCGCGCCATTCAATTTAGTCGCTGGGATGAGTTGTTGTTTTCCGTGGGCTCTTGGCGGCAAGCTAACGGGATCGTTGCTTAAGACGCCGCTTACGTGCTACCTTACAAACATAATAATGAGAGGATGCGATGATGAGCGCTCTTGAAAAGACACAGGTCGATTATGACGTGATCGTGGTAGGAGCGGGCTTCGCTGGCATCTACGCGGTTTGGAAAGCGAAACAGTCTGGGTTCACGGTTCGTGGCTTTGAAGCGGCGCCAGAAGTCGGAGGCACTTGGTACTGGAACTCCTATCCGGGTGCGCGCTGTGACGTGTCCACGTACAGCTATGCCTATTTTTTTGACCCCGAAATCGTGCGCGAATGGGATTGGTCAAACGTGTGTGCAGATCAAACTGAAATTTTGCGCTACCTCCGCTTTGCGGCGGATAAGTGCAAGGTGAATGAGTCGATCACGTTCAACACCAAAGTCCGTGCCGCCAAGTACCTTGAGTCTGAAGGCCTGTGGCGGGTGACGACCTCGAGCGGCCAAGAGTATGTTTCCCGTTATGTCATCATGGCAATTGGTGCGCTTTCTACGCCCAAGACACCCGATATCCCAGGAGCGACTGATTTTGCTGGCTTGAAATTGTTTACGTCTGACTGGCCTAAAGATCGAAAAGTTGATCTTGCCGGTCTGAGAGTTGGTGTGATTGGCACCGGTTCTTCTGGCGTGCAGGTCATCCCCGAGGTCGCGAAGGTCGCTAAAACTGTGCATGTGTTTCAACGCACCGCAAATTTCGTGATCCCCTCTGAGGCTGGGCCAGTGAACCCCGAGCAAGTCAGCTCATTAAGGGCCGAGCCCTCGCAGGTGCGCAAAGATCTACGGGCAACGTTTGGTGGAAATCAGGTGTTTGGCATCGGCGAGCACAGGTTTAGCGAGCTTGATGAGCGGGGCCGCCAAGACGCCTTACAGCGAGCGTGGGAGGGAAAGTATATTGCGCTTGCTTTTAGAGATGCCCACTTGGTAGAAGCGAATGCTGCGATCTCAGAATTTATTCGCCAAAAGATGGCAAGTGTGGTGACTGACCCCTGGACCGCCAAACAACTGGTCCCTTGGGATCATCCTTATGGCGGTAAGCGGCCTTGCCGCAGTGATCAGTATTTGCAGGCTTTCAATTCGCCGCATGTGCGCTTGCTGTCCTTAAAAGAGACTCCGATCGTCAAGATTGAAACAGATGGCATCCAGACGAGTACCGAGAAATTCGAGCTTGATGCCATCATTTATGCAACTGGCTTTGATGCGATTACGGGTGCTGTGTTTGCGTTAGACATAGAAGGATTACAGGGTAAAAAAATTCGCGAGAGCTGGAAGGATGGCCCAGTGAATTACCTCGGGACAATGGTGCACGGGTTTCCCAACATCTTTTTTCCCTCGAGCGCGATGTCACCGTCGGTGCTGTCAAATATGGCCACACTTGCCGAGCAGCAGATCGATTTCATAGTTGATTCGATGCTTTGGCTAGAAGAGCACGATCACGGCAAACTGCACCCTAAAGCTGAAGCGCAAGAATTTTGGCAAAAAGAGGTTTTACGCTACGCCCACCGACGGCCAGGGGCGTTGACGACAAACAGTTGGTATAACGGCGCTAACCTACCAAATAAGCCACGAGTGTTTATGATTTATTGTGGCGGATTTAACAAATATCACGAATTGTGTCTGTCTGAATTGAGAAATGATTTTCCAAATTACGAACTTCTACAGACGCCAGAACTTTCGTTGAGTGCTGATTAATACTATGCTTGTTCGGATTGAGACGTGCTGTTTTCAAGGCAAGAACGACTTTAGCTGCGAAAACTTGCGTTGAATGTTGATTAGTATTTCTGTCTGCAATGTTGAAAGTCCTCTCTAAATGACGAACTGTTGCTGACGGTTGAGCTTTCGCTGAGTTTGGGCTAATGAGCAGAGTGGTGTGACTAAAAGATTGAAGATTTAAATTAATTGTGCCTTCAGCTTTCAGCCTTGAATGCCGTGATGGTACCGAACATAACAAAAAGAGCTAAGAGATGACCGTTCGCGCTGAAAGAGACAAAAAGAAAAAAGTTGAGCATACAAACTATTCTAAAGAGGCTTTGAAGCGCTTCTTTGAGCCACGCTCTGTGGTGTTGGTCGGTGCGGCTGAACGAACGCTTTATACACAATGTACAGTTCAGAATGCAGAGGTCTTCAAAGGCGCAACGTTGCACCTGGTCAACCGGCGTGGGGTCCCTGTTTTGGGGCGTTCGTCTGCAAAAAGTTGCGTTGAGTTGCAAGAGGACATTGACACGGCCTTCATACACGTACCAGCAGCTGGTGTGATGGATGCCATTGAGGACGCGCACGCGGCTGGTATCCGCAATATTGTGCTTTTGTCTTCAGGATTTGCTGAGGCAGGACTAGAAGGACGCGAGCTACAACAGAGCGTTGCGGCTCGGGCACGAGAGCTTGATCTGATGCTTTTGGGGCCGAATCATGTTGGCTTTCTGAATTTGGCAAATAATATTTCCGTTTTTGGTTTACCCGCGCCAGGGGCGCGGCCTGGCCCGTTGGCAGTGCTCTCGCAAAGTGGTGCGGTTGCCATGGAAATCGCTCGCTTTGGTGAGCGTCATGACATTCGTATGTCGCATTTGATGACGCTTGGAAATGAAGCGGTCTTGACTGCAGCGGATGCGCTTGACTATGTGGTTGACTGTCCTCATACCAAAGCGATACTGATCTTTATTGAAGAGATCAAAAATCCTCTTCGCTTTGCGCAAGCGGCACGGCGTGCAGCGGCAGCTGGCAAGGCGATCGTCGTCTACAAATCAGGGATCACAGACATCGCAGCGAAGTCTGCCGCGGCGCATACCGGCGCCTTAGTCGGAGATGATAAGGTGACGGATGCAGTTTTTCATGACTTAGGCATCATCCGTGTGCACAGCTTAGAAGACTTAGTCGTCACCGGTAAAATTGCCTCAGCCCTTGGCACGCGGCATGTCAGTGGGGTGGGGGTGATCTCGGCCTCGGGTGGCGCTAACGATATCATTGCCGATGTGGCTGAATCTTTTGGTGTGCCGTTGTCTGAATTTTCAGAAGAGACTAAACGCCAGATCGTCGATATCGTGCCTGATAACTTCATCACGCCGCAAAATCCTTTTGATCTGACTGGCTCGTCGGTTCGCGACCGCACACTCTGGAAGTCGGTCATGGGCATTATTGGTCAAGATCCTAAGGTTGACCTCGTGGTGTGCGTGGGGGCGCTCATTACCAGTGCGACACCACAAGAAAAAGATTTAATTGTTGCTAAAGCGTTGAATTCACTTGAATGCCCCTATGTATATGTCACGACCTTGTTTACTGAAATTAGTGAACATAGCGCGACGGTCATGAAAACCGCTGGCTTTAATTTGATCTCAACTGGTGTTGTGCCTACCTTGCGAGCGCTGGGCAAGTACATTGACTGGAACAACCGTCTTGGTCTTCAAAACGATGTTTCAATAGCGCCGCCAGTTGCCTTGCCTGAAATCTCGAATCAAGTTAGAGGCCTTTGGTCTGAGGTGCAGGCCAGAGACCTGTTGCTGAGCGCTGGCGTGCCCTTCCTTCCAGCCACTTTAGTGCAGGACGCGGACCAGGCAGTGCGTGCCGCACTCGGCTATGGTGCTCCGGTGGCTTTAAAGATTGTGTCTCCTAAGATTGCGCACAAAACGGATATCGGTGGTGTCGCGCTGTCTGTACTCGGTGAAGACAACGTGCGGGCGTCCTTTGAGAGCATCATGGCGGCTGGTAGCGCAGCGGTGGGTCGCTCTGAGGTAGACGGAGTTTTGCTTACACCCATGCGCAATCAGGGAATTGAATTCATTGTCGGTGTCACCTGGGATGAGCAGTGGGGAGCGATGCTAGTATTGGGGCTTGGAGGGATCTTTGTTGAGGTTCTCGCTGATTCAGTGATCGTTCCGTTACCAACATCTAAGACTGCTGTGTTGAAGGCGCTGAGTAAACTCAAAGGTGCTGCGATACTGAAGGGCTTAAGAGGTAAAAAGCCAGTTGATCAAGATAAGCTCGTCGATATCGTTTTAAAGATTGCACAGGTTGCATTGGCTCTGGGTGAGCGCGTTGAGTCGCTTGAAATTAATCCTCTCTCTGTCGACGGCTCTGATATCGTCGCACTCGATGCGTTAATTGTTGAAAAGACGTAGGTTGTCTTAGGCGTTGTACCTGCTGAGTTTTTTGATCGTTTTGAATTTTCGATGTTAATTGTTGAAAAGACGTAGCAGACTCTGGAAGAACTGCTTTCGTCTTGTTGCAGCGAGATCTTCCGAGGGTTGGATGCGGTTTTTAGTGGTCACGCTCTGCTTAGCCACACAGGCTGCGCCGAAGGGCTGCGAGGCTGTCCTGTGCGGCTTGTTTGGCAACCCGCGAATTCGTAGCATTGCGAAAGCCATGAAACGCTCGCGGATATACGTGTAGCTCAACCGGTACTCCCTGCGTCAAGAGCCTTTGCGCATAGGCGATATTTTCTTCACAAAATAGGTCTAAGGCACCGACTGAAATGAATGTCGGCGGTAACCCTCGAAGATCCGGCGCCCTTGCTGCCGCTGCATAGGGGGATACCTCTGCTGAGCCCGGCTCTTTGCCTAGTAAAGAGTACCAGCCAAACCGATTGTGCTCATTGGTCCACATCACTTGTCCAATGTGCTCGTGAATGTCCGTTCTAAGAACAGTTCTGTCATCAAGCATCGGATAAATCAAATGTTGAAACGCGAGTTTTGGACCGGGTGTGTCTCTGACAAATAAGGCAACTCCTGCTGCAATTCCGCCGCCACCACTCTCACCCTTAATGCCGATGCGTGCTTGATCAATCTTCAGAGTCTCTGCGTTGTCATGCATCCAAGAGAGTACCGAATAAATGTCGTGTAGCGCTGCCGGGTAGGGATGCTCGGGAGCAAGCCGATAATCAACTGAAAAGATCGCGCACTTGAGGTCTTTGACGAGTCTGATATTTTCGAGGTCGGCCATTTCAGGGGTTCCCATTACGAACCCCCCTGCATGACAATGTAGCAGCGCTGGTGTGTCAGAGGTTATAGCGGCAGGTTGGTAGCGCCGCACACGGATCGAGCTTGCGTCAAAGCGGCTAGTCACGTGTAGTTCATCTAATCTGACTGCTGGGTCAAGAATCGTCTTTGTGGCTTTAGCAGCCTGCACAATAAAGTCGCGGCTTTTTTGAATTTTCTCGGCACTCAGACGCAAGGCATGTCTGTTTGCGATCAGTTCAAGTAGCTCTGGATCAATATGATCTTGGTTCATCGTGCAGTCTCCGAATATGCTCTTGATTCATCTTACGATCACCGACTTAGTCAAATTTCAATTTGAACTTCTCCATATCGCGTTTGAAGATTTCTGCCTCTTTATAAAATGCTGGTTGCATGTCTTCCACGCGGAGGTTCCAAAATTCAGATCCGGTCAACACCATTGCGGCTCTGTATGATGGTTCGGCAATGATTTCAGCAGAGGCGGTACGAAGTTTGTCGGCGATATCCTTTGGAATAGCGGCTTTTGCATAGAGTGCGGCCCAGACATTGATATAGATATCTTCATAGCCAGACTCGATAAAGGTCTTGAGCTCTGGCATATGGACGCTTCTCTCTCGTCCTAAAACGCCAATTGCTTTGACCTTGCCGCCTTTCAGATGGGGGCCGACTATGCTGTAGGTCGTTCCAATCATTTGAACGTCATCGGCGAGCAGTGCAGCAGACATTTGAGGCGAACCCTTGTAGCCAACCTCTTCATAGGGTTCTCCGCCGGCGGTCACCGCCATTTTTTTTGATAACACCACGCTTAAGTGCGAGCTGGTTAAGACTCCGTGGTTGAGTGCTCTGCCACGCTCTTTAATTTCTTTCATGAGTGAAGGGATATCTGTTGCCTTGACCGAGGCGCTGACAAAAAGTATGTAAGGGGCCTGACCGAGCGGAGCGATTGGGGTGAAGTCTTCTAGAACATACCCCGCATCTTTGACAATCAAGGGCGTCGTCGCCAGACCGCTAGAGGTCATAAATAAAGTGTAGCCATCAGCCGAGGCGTTCAACACTTTCTTGGTGGCAACCATTGCTTGACCACCCGTCGCATTCTCGATGATCACGGTGGTTTTAAGCTTGCGCCCCAAGCGTTCTGCAAACAAACGCGTCAGTTGATCAAAAGGCGAGCCAGGCGCGACCGGGGTGATGATGGTTATCGGCTTGGTTGGATAATTATCTGCGAATGAATATTTGGGTAGCGTCGTGAGGACAAGGGCTGCAAGTGCTGAAAAAAACAAACCTAAGAAACGCCTCTGGATGATTGACATGTTTGCCTCTATCGTGAATTTGTAATTTTTATGTGTAGGGAGGAGTCGTACGATTTTGTATGATTATTTTTTGTCGTAGCCTAGCTTAATAGAGTCTGGCTGAGTATGCAATGGACTGAGGGCGATTCGAGTATCCAATTTGAAGTCGTCAGGAGGAGTATGCAATTGAATCGAGTCGAGCGGATCGTGCGATTCAAGGCGCTCTGGCTGCGTACGCGATGTAAAGTCGTCGGTTCGAATCCGCAATATCATTTTGGCCTTGAAATTGAGCCACTGCAGCAATTTTTGTGACCGAACCACTATTAGGACTGCTCATGCAGTATCATTTTGCAATAAGAGACGACTTAGGTTTCGGTGGTAAAGGCAAGACACCGACTAGTAAAAAAATAATATTTCTTTTGAATATAACGCTGTGGTCAGTCGATGCTAGGGTCAAGCCTGCTTAACTGGTGATTTCCTAGACTCAACATGCATCCGACCAAACTGCTTGGAGCTCTCCGTGGCATTCGATTTTCTTAATCCTTATCCAGAGATACGCGAAGCGGTCTCAAAGATCTGTTCACGCTTTGATATGAATTATTGGGCTCGGTGCGATCGCGAGCAGGTGTTAGCAACTGAATTTTTTGAAGCCATGCGAGACGCCGGTTGGCTGGGTATCACGATGCCCGAGGCTTTGGGCGGTGCGGGAATGCCGTTTGGCGCAGTGGCGACGATGATGCAGGCGGTTGCTGAATCGGGCGGCGGCTGGACCGCTGCGACTTCGATTCATGGCTATTTGTTTGGTCCTCATGCAATCGTGGTGCACGGTACCCCCGAGCAGCAACAGCGAATGCTACTGCCGCTCTTGCAAGGAAAAGAACGGCCTTGCTTTGCCGTCACAGAGGCTAATACTGGCCTCGATACCACCAGGGTGAAGACCAAGGCTGTTCGCACCGGTGACGTTTACCTTGTGTCGGGTGAAAAAATTTGGACTACCGGTGCAGATATTGCCGATCGCATCATGATCTTGGCTCGTACAACTCCGCTCGAAGACACTGCTAAACCGATTGATGGCTTAAGCCTTTTCTATACAAAAATTGATCGCCGTTATATGGAAATCAAGCCAATCCCCAAACACGGAGTGGAGTCAGTCGCGTCTTGCGTGGTGATGATCGATCAGCTACCTGTGCCGCTCGAGGATCGCATCGGCGAAGAAGGTAAGGGTTTTCGTTACCTGCTCGATAGCATTAACCCCGAACGTATCATGGTGGCTGCCGAGGCAGTGGGATTGGGGCGCGCAGCCTTACGAAGCGCTGCTAAATACGCAGGTGAGCGAGTCGTGTTCGGGCGCCCGATTGGACAAAATCAATCGGTGCAGCACCCATTGGCGCGCAACTGGATGGAGTTGGAGGCGGCCAATATGATGGTATTTAAAGCGGCAGCCTTATATGAGCAAGGAGAGCCCTGCGGGGCTGAGGCCAATGCTGCTAAGTTTTTGGCAGCAGAAGCCGCACACTCTGCCTGTCGCCAAGCTATGTTGACGCATGGTGGGTTTGGCTACGCCCGTGAGTATCATATCGAGCGCTTGATGCGTGAAAGCATGCTGCCGATGATCGCACCTCTCGCACAGAATTTAGCGTTGTCCTTTGTGGCTGAGCGTGTGTTGAATCTGCCTAGGTCTTATTAACCATGGGTGTTGAACAACAACAGTGTGCCGATCCAAAAAGTGGCTTCGCAAAGCTTTCTGCCTTGCTGGATGCGGGCTCGATCGCCATCGTTGGGGCGTCTGCTGATCCGCTAAAACTTGGGAGTCGTCCGCTTACGTTGCTGCAACAGCACGGTTTTGCAGGCCCCATTTATCCAGTCAACCCAGGTCGCAACGAGATCGCTGGGGTTAAGGCTTATCCTTCTTTGCGAGCCATCGGGCAACCGATTGACCTGGCTTTGATCTTGACTTCGGCCGAGGGGACGGTGGCGGCAATCGAAGAAGGGATCACCTGCGGCGTGCGCAGTTTTATTCTGTTTGCTTCAGGCTTTGCCGAAGACAATGACGAGGGGATACGTCGACAACAGCGCATCACTGCACTTGCACAAGAGTCTGGCAGCAGTATCCTTGGGCCCAACTGTGTTGGTGCAATGAACGTTGCGACGGGCTTGTGCGCCACGATTGCTTCAGTGGGCGAAGTCATTGAGTTTGAACGTGGTCCAGTATCGATTGTGAGTCAGAGTGGGGCGATCGGTGGTTATCTGCTTGATATGGCATTACGTGCAAAGCTTGGATTCTCGAAGTGGATTACCTCTGGTAACGAAGCAGATATTAGTATGGCCGATTGCATCCATTACTTGGCTCAAGACGTCACCACCCAAGTGATATGCATCTATCTTGAGGCGATCCGTGATCCGTATGCGCTTCGCTTGGCGTTAGCTCAGGCGGCCGAGCATGGCAAGTTTATTTTGGCATTACGCTCTGGTCGTTCTGCCGCAGGCGCGGATGCGGTGGCGTCTCACACGGCTGGGTTGACGGGCGATTCACAGATCTGTGATGCTTTTCTTGCGCAATATGGAGTGCAGCAGGTTGGGTCAATGACTGAGATGATTGATGCCGCAAAAATGTTGGTTTGGGGTGCGCGCCATCACGTGACTGCACCCGCCTTGGTGTCGGTGTCGGGAGGTGCCGGTGCACTGATGGCCGATGCGGTCTGTGCCCACGGTTTGGTGTTACAACCCTTTGGGTCAAGTGTCACGCAGGCTGTCCATGCAGCGCTGCCAAGCTTTGCTAAGGCCAGCAATCCGCTGGATTTGACAGGGATGGTTGGTGCCAATCCGACGCTCTTAGCTAAGGTTCTTGAGCCAATCATCCTCGAGCGCCAGCACGACTTGGTCATGGTTTTTATTGGCCTCATGTATGGCACGGCGCAAGGTCTTGTTGATGCACTTGTTTCCGCTTCAGGTAACGAGGCTTGCCCCCTTGTCGTGATCTGGGTATCTGCGCCACCCAGTGCAGTCGAAAGTCTGCGGCGCCAACGGATCGCAGTATTCGATGATATTGCCCAGGCTGCAAGCGCACTGCAGTTGGCGAATGGTTTGAAGACCCCCGGACCAGTTTTTCGCTGTTTGCCACCAGTCGTACAAGCAAATCGCTCGCCTGGGGTAGCACTGACCGAGGTCGGCGCGCATCGAGCCTTGGATGCAATACCCTTGCTCAAGCTTCCTGATGAAGTGTTGATACAAATATCTGATGACGTGTCTTCGATGACGCGCACCTTGGCGTTTCCGTGGGTCGCGAAATTGCAGAGCCCTCAGGTTTTACATAAAACCGAGCACGATGCGGTAATGTTGGGGATTGCGGATACAAACGCTGCGACGCAAGCGGTCAAGGCACTGGTGCAAATTGGACAGGATTTGCGAGTCGACTGCGAAGGAGTGTTGCTTCAAGAGATGATCGCGCATGAGTTACAGATGATTGTAGGTGTGCGTTGGGATGCCTTGTACGGCCCTCTGCTTGTATTGGGACAGGGTGGTGTTGAAGTTGAATTTGAAAGAGACGTGGCGATCCGTCTGCTACCGCTGTCGCTTGAACAAATTCAAGAGGCGATACTGAGTTTGCGAATGGCAAAACGCTTACAAGGATCGCGAGGCAGAACGCCAATCGATGTTCGCAGCTTGGCACAGATGGTACATAGTGTGTGTGAAACTTATTTAAAGCGCACTGATATGTACGAGCTTGAAATCAATCCTCTTGCACTAAGTGCTCCGGCAACTTTTACTGCACTCGATATGTTGTTGCGCCTGGCAGATCCAGTCTCGGCTCTACCGGTGATCGAAGAGCCTAATACAAACTATCATTGACCACTGAGATGAATAAAAACAATCAAACGGAGATTGGCCTCATGAGCATTTTTAAATTGATCTTGGCGATGTGCCTGCTATTAGGCTTTGGAAGCTCGGGGGTTGCTCAGCAAGCTCGAGAGTTTCCGACCAAACCGATTCGAATTATTGTGCCGTACCCAGCTGGGTCGAATTCAGATACTCTTGCCCGCTTTTTGGGACAGGCACTTTCCGCAAAATTTAAACAGTCAGTGATTGTTGATAATAGAGGCGGGGCCGGCGGATCGATTGGCACCCAGGCTGTCATTTCTTCAGAACCGGATGGCTATACTTTGCTGTTGCATAGTGGGGCGATCGCCACGGAAGTTGTGGTGCGCAAGGATCTTCCTTACGATATTCGTAAGAGTTTGGCGCCAATTAGTATGCTCACTAGCGGCCCCAACGTTTTGCTTGTCAATCCAAGTTTGCCAGTCAAATCAGCCGCTGAACTCATTGCATACGCAAAGGCGAATCCCGGTAAGGTCAATTTTGGTTCACCTGGCCTAAATACCTCGATCCATTTGTCAACCGAATTGTTTAAGGCTCTAGCGGGAATCAATATTGTTCATATTCCCTACAAGGGTGGCGCGCCTTCATATCAAGGCCTTGGTGGCGGAGAAATCCAAATGCTCATTGACCCTGTGCCAACGGCTCGGGCGCTTGTCGCCTCTGGAAAGGCAGTCGCAATCGCAGTGACAACAAACAAGCGCACTGACCTTTGGCCAGAATTACCTACGATCGCTGAGTCTGGCTTGCCCGGCTATAACGCTTCGGTGTGGTTTGGCCTATTTGCACCGGCAGCAACACCGCAGGTTGTGCTTGATCGAATCAGCGTTGATGTCCGTGCCATCATGGTCGAGCCTGCGACCCGAGATTGGCTGCGCAGTCAAGGGGCTATCGCAGTCGGTGATACTCAAGAGGAGTTTCGAGAAAAATTAACTGAGGATATAAAACGTTGGACTGATTTGGTTCAGTCCTCAGGTATAAAGTTCGAATAAGCGACCGGCCGACGTCAAGTTCAGCGCTACATCAGATCGCTGATAGGCCAAAAATGGGTCAGCAACATTTCGAGTGGTTCAGGCCCGACAGCGCCTGAAATAACTGTCTGCCAGCTTTTGCTGCCATGGGATATCCTATTTTTTTAAAAAGAATATTGGTAGAAAAAATCTTGATATGTCTGCAAAGACGCTTGATGTTAAGAAAAGGTTAAGTTCTAGCGTTTAGCCATTTTGTAGATATTTTCGAGTAGTTCTTGATATGGTTCGCGCGGCCAGGTTCGGCGTAAAGAATCAGAAACCGTCACTTTTAGTTTTCCAAGTTTGTCGATTTCTTGTACGACTTGGTCGTCGTGTTGTAGCGCACACAATCCAGTGTGATTGGTTCCGGTTGTGATCACATCGCCAACCTTCAGGCTTGTGATGTGACTCACATGCTCAACTAAATCGGCGATGGTGAAGACGATATCGTGCATCGGAAAGTCTTGGCGCAAGATACCATTGAGCCAAAAACGCACTTGCAGTGCCAAGGGATCACCTACCTCGTCTGCTGTCACCAGATAAGGGCCCATCGGTGAGAAGGTATCCCAGGCTTTTCCGGTAAATAGGCTGCGGCGACCATTTGGCATGATGACACGGCTGGCAAGTGTGGATTGCGCGGTGACGTCAATGAAATTGGTATAACCAAAAATGACCTCCATCCCTGTGCCTTTGGCCAATTTATGTGCAGGTTTGCCAATCACAATCCCTAATTCTGCTTCGTGATAAAACAGGCTCGCATCGACCTCAGGTAGTACAACCGTGCCACCGCTACCGATCAACGAACTAACAGGTTTGATAAAGATCTCTTTGTCTAAAGGCGGCACCAGGCCGTATTCAGAGAAATTTAATCCATAACAAAGTATTTTTGATGGCTCAGGAATCGGTGGTAAGAGTGCAACAGTATCAAGTGCAACACCCGCACGATTCTTTAGCGCATCTTCAAATTTCGATTGTAGGGTAGGCCAAGTGCTCAGCACCATTTCTACGATCTGTTGAAGGTTGTGGCCCGGTAGCGGTTCCGCAAGATCTGTGACATCTATTATTTTCTCGTCGGTCGTGACAACCCCGAGGCGAGTGTGATTAAAGCAGGCCAGTTTCATAAATTTCCGAATTTATTTCACTCAACTTGGATTCCATTCTCTTGTGCGCGTTTACGCCAAGTGGACAATTCAGTTGCTAAATAGCTATGTAGTTCTGTTGGACTGGTGGTCACTAAGATGCCACCCGTCAGTTCTATCTTTGTTTTGAGTGCCGGCTGCCTTAAGCCTTTGCGGATGGTATCGCTCAGTAGCAGTCGAATTGCTTCGGGAGTACCTGGCGGGGCAAAGAGCGCCACCCAGGCGACCGATTCAAAGTCATTGACGCCGGTTTCTTCTAAAGTCGGGATATTAGGAAGGATTGGTGATCTGCTTTTTGAGGTGACAGACAGTACGTCGAATTTTCCGGTCGACAGTTGTTGCGCAACCGCGCTAATGTCGACAATGGCGAGTTGTAAGTGGCCACCCATTAAGTCTGTGACCGCAGCCGCTGCACCGTTGTACGGAACCATCGTCATTTTTATTTTAAGCAATGATTGCATGAGTTCTGCGGTAAAGCGCCCAGCAGTCGTGGGGCCAGCAGTGCCATACGGCATACCCGGGTGGGTTCGAATATATTGAACCAGCCCATTCATATCAGGTACGTTTAAAGACTTGGCAACAACGATCGCGTTTGGATACTTTGTAATTAAAGAAATTGGTGAAAAATCTTTGAGTGAGTCGTAAGGTGGCTTGGCCATCAAAATCATAGGCGCTAGGTGACTGGCTGCACTACCTAGCACCAGGGTGTAACCATCGGGCTGTGCTCTTGATACCCTCTCAGATCCAATGGTTCCACTCGCTCCGATCCGATTTTCAACCACGACGGGCTGTTTTAAAGCCTCTGTCAGAACTTCGGCAATCATCCTCCCTTGCAAATCAGTCGTGCTACCTGCCGCATAAGGAACCACGAGGTGGATTGGCTTATTGGGATAAGTTTGTGCGACCGAGATTTCGCCGACCAAGGCAAAGGCAAGTAGCGTAGTGAGGTGCTTAAATCCGTTAACAAATAGCGTACGACTCATGATGAATGCTCCGCTCGAGTAGATGGGTGACTATCTTTTCCCTAGCTTGTGTATATTTTCTAACAAGTCTTTGAAGGGCTCGCGGGGCCACGATCTGCGTAATGAATCTGAGACCGTCACTTTTAGTTTTCCGAGCTTGTCGATTTCTTGTATTGCCTCATCGTCATGCTGAAGCGCACACAGGCCCGTATGATTTGTGCCGGTTGTGATGACATCACCAACCTTAAGGCTTGTGATGTGACTGACATTCTCAACCAAATCGGCGATGGTGAATGCGATGTCATTCATCGGAAAATCTTGGCGCAAAATGCCATTCAGCCAAAACCTGACTTGTAGCTTTAGCGGATCGCCGACTTCATCAGCAGTGACAAGATAAGGACCCATTGGCGAAAAGGTATCCCATGATTTTCCGGTAAATAGGCTATAGCGCCCATTTGGCATGATGACGCCATTGCCAAGCGATGCACGGGCGGTGACATCAATGTAATTGGTATAGCCAAAAATGACATCCATGCCGGTACCTTTGGCGAGCTTATGCGCAGGCTTACCAATCACAATGCCCAACTCTGCTTCATGATAAAAAAGGTTGGCTTCAACTTCCGGCAGCACGACTGTGCCACCGCTACCAATCAATGAGCTGGCGGGTTTGATAAAAATTTCTTTGTCGAGTGGGGGAACCATGCCGAATTCAGAGAAATTCAATCCGTAGCACAGTATTTTTGACGGTTCTGGAATAGGAGATAGTAGCGAGACAGTACTAATCGGGACACCGGGACGGCTCTTGAGTGCCGTTTCAAATTTCGGCTGCATCTGAGTCCAGTTGCTTAAAACCTTTTCCACAATCTGCTGTAGATTGTGTCCGGCGAGTGGTTCAGCCAGATCTGTCACATCGATGATTCGGTCGTCGTTGCTCACAATGCCAAGGTGAGTTTGATTAAAGCAGGCCAGTTTCATAGGGATCCCTTCAAGGAGTGTCTAACAACAAAACGAAATTTGCTAAGAGCTTATTGACTTGATAGTAAGGGTGACTGAATTCATTAAGCAATCATGCGGCGCACCATTTTTGACAAGGCTTTTTAAGTGGACAACAACGTCTGAAGAATTTAGGTGGGAGTTTATTGGATCCTAAGGGATAGACCCTTACTTGCCTGCGAGCAGTCATCGGTCTATATTGAGGCATAGGTACCCCAAGGTGCCGTTGTATAAAAATATAAAAGAGACAAATTAAAGTGACGACACAGACAATGCCGCTGCGCGAGGTCGCGCATTCTCGTTCGGGCGAAAAAGGTAATGACTCGATGGTGTCAGTCATTGCCTACAACATGGATGACTATGCGGTATTGCTCGAGCAAGTGACGATTGAAGCGGTTCGTCAGGTATATGGCCCAATCACCAAAGGTGTGATCAGGCGCTACGAGGTCCCGTTAATCGGGGCCTTGAATTTTGTGATGACTGACGTGCTTGAGGGTGGTCGTTCGCGCACGCTGGCTTTTGAAGAGTCGGGTAAAGCTTTGTCATCGCTGATGTTGACCTTGCCGTTGAACATGCCGGCTGATTACGTCGGGCGTTCAACTGCAGTCAAGAGGGGCGCCTGATGGCTCAGAAGAAAACAGGCAAGACGGTACGGCTGGGTTCAGCGGCGGGTTGGTCGCGCGATCGGTTTGAGCCCGCAACCGATTTGATGAATCGCGGTAACGTTCACTATCTGTGCTTTGACTCGATGTCAGAGGTCACCATGAGCGCTGCTCAGGTGTCTCGCATGGAAACTGACCGCGTGCCTCCCTACGATCCCTATTTGCTTCCTCGGATGGAACCGATTCTAAAAACGTGTAAAGAAAAAGGGATCAAGATTATTACCAATCAGGGCTGGTTGGATCCAGAAGAGGCTGCGCAGCAAGTGGCAGCCTTAGCGCTCAAACTCGGCATTAAAGATTTACGTGTCGCCTCGGTGTCGGGCGGCATTTTGACCAATACGATCGGCACGATGGGGTTGAGTTTCATCGAGACGGGTAAACCAATCGCTGATAGTCTTGACACAGTCGTGTCTGCAGAGGCTTATTTAGGTGCTCAAGGGATTGTTGAAGCCCTAAAAGGTGGTGCTGATGTGGTCATTACCACACGCATCGCCGACGCCTGTTTGTATTTAGGCCCGCTTGCCTATGAGTTTGACTGGAGTTTTGATGACTATCAGTTGATGGCGAAGGGGATGGTGATCGGACATCTGATGGAATGTGGCAGTCAACTTAGTGGCGGCTATTTTTGTGATCCTGGCTATAAAGACGTTCTGGATTTGGCCAATGTCGGTAACCCGATCGCTGAGGTGAGTGACGAACGCGTGTTGCTATCCAAGCTCTCAAACTCGGGTGGCGTTGTATCTGAGGCCACCTGCAAAGAGCAATTGCTCTACGAAGTGGGAGACCCCGCCAATTACATTTGCCCTGATTGTATTGTTGACTTCACCAAGGTCAGTTTCAAGCAAGTTGGCCAAGATTTGGTTGAAGCCTTTGCGGATCAGGCGGGCAAACCTCGAACCCCAACGCTCAAGGCCTTGGTCGGCTTGACCGAAGGCTTTATGACCGAAGAGATGGTGATCTTTGCTGGCCCTGGGGCGCTTGAGCGAGCACGATGCACCCAAGACTTACTCGAGCAGCGGTTTAAGAAAGTTGTCTTGCAGGCCACAGAGATTCGTTTCGACTATTTGGGGATCAATGGCGTACATCGCGAGTCTTCACCTGCAGTGGTGCACGAGCCTTATGAAGTCATTTTGCGTGTGGCTGTTAAAACTGCAGAGCGCTCTGAGGCCGAGAAAATTCGTCGTGAAATTGATCCCTTAGCGGTGAATGGCATGTCCGCAACAGGTAAATGGGCGACTAGCGCACCAGGATCTAGAGTGCGCCCGGTGGTGGGGCTGAGTTCGTGTTTGGTGCCGCGCGAGTTGATTGAATCGACCGTTTCATTTTATTAAGCTCAACAGGAGAGCTGCCATGACTGCAAGCATTGGACTGTTCTCTGCAAGACTTATCTTGCTATTCCTGGGTGCGCTGACTTCGCTGTTTGCTCAGGCCGCAGCAACAGATCACGCCTCCTATCCAAACAAACCCATCAAGATCGTTGTCGCAACCGGGGCAGGAGGTATCACCGATCTCTTGGCGCGCTTCATCGGCCAAAAAATATCTGAAAATTTAGGCCAACCTGTGGTGATTGATAATCGCCCTGGCGCGGGCGGTACGATTGGCTCTTCGATGGTCGCAAAAGCGGTTCCGGATGGTTACACCTTGCTATGGATTTTTCCAAGTCACACGGTTAATCCGTTCTTGTTTAAGAGTCTTCCGTACGACACAGTAAAAGATTTTGCGCCTGTCATTAAGGTGACCAATGTCGAACTGGTACTGATTGCGAATCAAGTCGTGCCAGCCAATAATGTTCAAGAACTGATCGCCTTTGCTAAGCGTCATCCACAAAAAATCAACTATGGTACGGTGGGTGATGGCAGCCTTGGCCACCTTGGTGCGTTGTTGTTTAACGAAATGGCTGGGCTCAGTATTGTTCACGTCCCTTATAAAGGTGCACCGCAGGTGTTGGGTGCGCTCTTGGCGAACGACATTCAAATATTCTTTGACGTGCCAATCACCGCGATCGCTCAAATTCAAGCCGGGCGAGTCAAGCCGCTTGCGGTGACGGGTAAACAGCGTCTTGCAGTTCTGCCTGAGGTGCCGACGATGGTGCAAGCCGGTTTGGCTGGCTTTGAAGTCGTAGGCTTTAACGGTCTGATCGCACCGGCCGGTACGCCTCGAGCCATCATTGAAAAACTCAATCAAGAGGTCGAACGGATCTTGAAGCAACCAGAGGTGAAAGAATGGTTTGCCTCAAAGGCGCTCGAGACGCTAGGTGGTTCGCCTGAGGCCTTTGAGAAAGACATACAAAGTGACATCACAAAATGGCTCAAGATCTTGACGGATGCCGGGGTGCAATCGCATTGAGGTGATGTTTTTTTAACGCTTCGTTTTTTACCTTTTAGAGTGTGAATAGCATGGCAACGCTGACGACTGATTCTGGCTTTGAAATTTTCTATCAAATCGATGATTTTAGTGATCCCTGGAGCCCTGTAGAGACGGTTGTGCTGCTTCACGGTAACGCCGAGAGTGGAGACGCGTGGCGGGCGTGGATCCCTCCCTTGGGACGCCATCTTCGAATCATCAGACCAGATCTTCGTGGTTTTGGTCGATCGACAGCGACACCGGAAGATTTTCCGTGGAGCCTGAAGGTTCTGAGTGACGATCTGATTAAACTAGCCAAGCATTTGAAGATTGCATCCTTTCATCTTGTTGCGGCAAAAATTGGTGGAACCATCGCTTTAAATTTTGCAGCCGAGCATCCAGAGCTTGTTCAAACATTGACGGTACTTGGGGCACCACCGTCACCCAAAAATTCATTGGCTCCGACAGTTGCGTTATGGGTTGAGCAGCTTAGAAAAGACGGACTCGAGCCTTGGGCGCGAGAATCCATGCGCGGTCGCTTAGGGAGTCGCGCACCTGAAAAAATGCTTGAGTACTGGACTCAATTGATGGCCAAGACGCCATTATCGACACAACTCGGCTTTATGAAAATGGTGCCGACCTTAGACGTGCGGCCTGCCTTAGCTAAGATTCAGTGCCCCACCTTGGTGATTACGACGACAGGAAGTGGACTCGGTTCAGTCCAAGACACTGAGTCTTGGTGCAAATTAATTAAAGACGCAACCATGCTGGTGTTGGAGGACGATTCGTATCACGTCGCTGCAGTCAAAGCCGACGAGACAGCGCTCGCGACCTTAGATTTTATTCAAAAACATTCATCGTAAATTTTATGCTCGAGGCTTTCAACTTAATTATCGTACATTCGATAAACCAATTTTTCGAATCCTATTAATTTTTCAAAACATATTAGTTCTAGACAAGATATTCGTATCGGCTTTCAAGAACTAATCATTTAAAACAATAAACCAAAGTCTGGAGACAACATGCTGAACTTAACAGGAAAAGTTGCAATCGTGACGGGTGCGGGCTCGGTCGGCCCCGGCTGGGGGAACGGCAGAGCAACCGCCGTGCTCTTGGCACGACAAGGCGCTTCTGTATTTCTTGTCGACGTCGTGAAAGACGCCGTTGAGCAAACGCGTCAGACCATTGAAGATGAGGGCTTTGTCTGCGCAACGCATCTGTGCGATATGCTGGATTCAGCAGCCGTCAAAAACATGGTTCAAGCCTGTATTGATCGTTTCAAACGTGTTGATATCTTAATCAACAACGTGGGTGGCTCAGAGCCGGGTAATCCTGTGACGATGACTGAAGAAGCCTGGGATCGTCAGATTGATTTCAACCTTAAAACTGTTTTTTTAGGCTGTAAACATGTGATCCCAGTTTTAGAAGAGCAGGGTAAAGGTGTGATCATCAATATTTCCTCGGTTGCCGGTTTGCGTAATTCAAAAGATCGTACGCACGTGGCTTACAGCTCTAGTAAAGCCGGCATTATTCAGTTCTCGCGTTCAACGGCTGGTGCGTATGCAAAAAAGGGGATCCGTTGCAATACGGTCGTGCCTGGCTTGATGCACACGCCACTGGTTGAGCATCGCTTAACCAAACAACTTTCCGAATCGGATGCCGCGTCATTAATTGCTAAGCGTAATGCCATGGTGCCGATTGGTCGGATGGGCACGGGTTGGGACATCGCTCATGCTGTTTTGTTTTTAGTCTCAGACGAAGCGGCCTTTATCACAGGTACAGAAATCGTGGTCGATGGTGGCTATACCACCTTTGGCCCTAGCGGTACCTAATAGTGAAGTGTGCATTTGCCTGTTCGATATCAATCACTCCTGTGAAGAATAAACATGACACGACGCTTGGAAGGGAAGGTAGCACTGGTCACCGGTGCAGGCTGTGTGGGCCCTGGTTGGGGTAATGGTCGGGCGATTGCAGTGAGATTTGCGCAAGAGGGTGCGCGTGTCTTTGCCGTCGATAAAGACTTGAGTACCATGACAGAGACGCTTGCACTGATTGCTGAGGCCGGTGGTGAGGCTACACCTTACCAATGCAACGTGTTAGATAGCAAAGCCATACCAGCCTTGGTGGCTGCCTGCGTCAAGCAGTATGGCGGCATTGATATTCTCGTGAATAATGTTGGCGGTGGTTCACCTGGTGGCCCGATTACTCTGAGTGAAGAAAACTGGGATGCCCAGATGAATATCAATCTCAAAACGGTTTTCATGATGTGTAAACACGTGATGCCCGTCATGCTTGAAAAGGGCTCAGGATCTATTGTCAATATTGCCTCGATCTCTGGTATCCGTTGGTCGGGCGCAGCGCAAGTTGGCTATGCCGCGTCTAAAGCGGGGGTTATTCAGTTTGGCAGAGTGGTGGCCGTTGAATACGCTAGTAAAGGGATCAGAATCAACTCTGTTTTACCGGGTCAGTTACACACCCCGTTGGTTGAGGTGCGTGTCGCTAAAAATCAAAGCGGTGGTGACGTCGAGGCCATTTTAAAAAGACGCCAGGCGCGCATCCCGATGCCTTTTATGGGCGATGGTCGAGATACCGCCAATGCTGCATTGTTTTTAGCTTCGGATGAGGCTCGCTTCATCACCGGTACTGAGTTAATTGTTGATGGAGGCATGACAGCAAAATGCGATTAAATCGATCTCTCTGGTTGGGTGTGGTCTCGGTACTTAGCGTCATGTTAAGCCTGCATGCCTCTCACAGCGTCGCTGCTGAAAAATTTCCGGTGAAGCCGGTTCAAGTGATTATCCCTTTTCAACCAGGTGACACCGATAATCTGTTAAGGCCGTTTATTGAAAGAATGGGTGAGTTTTTAGGTCAACCCTTATCGCTTGTGTATAAGCCTGGCGCTGCAGGCGCAGTGGGTGCAGGGTTTGTGGCGACCAGCAAGCCAGACGGTTACGTATTGGTTGGCACCTCTCACTCGTCAGTTGCGGTGGTGCCTTTAACCAACAAACAAGTGACGTACAGCCTTGATTCGTTTGAACCCGTGGCAAGTTTGGTTGAAAGCGGTTCGTTGCTTGTGGTGTTGTCGAGTTCGCCGTGGCTAACGTTTAAAGACGTAATCGAGGCTTCAAAAAAGGCACCCGGAAAAATTACCTACACAAGCTCTGGCACCTTTGGCACCAATCACTTGATTCCTGAGGGTCTGGCAAAAGAGGCGGGTGTGAAATGGAATCATATTCCCTCACAAGGCAGTGGGCCCGCCATTACCGCGACCTTAGGTGGGCACGTCAATATGGCCTCGACAGCAGTTGCGCCTGCTGCACCGCATATCAAAGCGGGTACCCTGCGGCCGCTCGCGTCCTATGGCAATAAACGCTTGCAGGCGTTTCCCGATGTTCCAACTTTACAAGAGCTTGGCTATACCATTGCGAGCCCTTCGTATTATGGGATTTTGGCACCTAAAGGAACTCCCAAAGCTGTTGTCGATGCGATTTACGCTGCGGCTCAAAAAGCGGTCGAGACATACAACGCGCAGATTTCAACACGCCTCGAGCCGTTTGGCGTTGAAATTAAATTGTTGGGTCCAGAAGAATATAAAACCTGGCTCAAAGGTCAAAGCGCCTTGTTTAGCGGGATTTTGAAATCAATGGGTAATTAGCCTGCATGGGCCTCTGGCTTGGTTGTGTTGGATGTGGAAATAGAGTCACATAAAGGTAGTGAGACAAATGAGTCAAGCGTTGAAAAAAGATAGCTGGTTAAGTGTATTTTGGATCGTGTGTGCGCTCTTGATTTGCGTTGGCTCTTACAGGTTGTCGCTCGGCTCACTCAGTGATCCGGGGCCTGGTATGTTTCCCTTTCTTGCCGGGGCCGCTCTTTGTACGCTCTCAATGATTGAGTGGTGGAACATCAGTCGTGCCGATCGACAGGACACGCGCACGCTCGCACAGACGGTAGGTGATGGTGCGACTGGCGCACGCGCAGCCTCTGCAGAGAAGATTGAACCTTTATTTGCCAACAGACTGGGTGCACTGAAGGCTGCGGCAGTGATCGTGGCGCTACTCATTTACGCACTGACGATGGAGCACTTAGGCTTTATCCTGAGCACCACCCTGTTTATTGGCTTTCTCTTGTGGTTAGTTGAACGCCAACGGTGGTATGTGATTGTGTTTGGAGCGGCGGTGTCTTCTTTGACGACATATCTTGTCTTTAAAGTCTGGCTTGATACGGCATTGCCAGTCGGCTTGTTTGGTTTCTGAGAGAATACATGGATATTGTTGATGGTTTCTCGATCGCCATGACAATAGCCAATTTAGGCTATTGCGCTGCCGGTGTTTTTATCGGCACCTTGGTGGGGGTATTGCCAGGTATCGGGCCGGTGGCCGCGATGTCTATTCTGTTTCCAGTCACCTTAGGGATTCCGCCTGTCTCTGCTGTCATCATGCTGTCTGGTATCTACTACGGCGCGATGTATGGTGGCTCAACCACCTCGATTCTGGTCAATATTCCCGGTGAGGCCTCATCCGTCATTACTTGTTTAGATGGTCATCAAATGGCACGCAAAGGGCGCGCTGGGGTGGCCTTGGGTATTAGCGCTATCGGTTCGTTTATTGGCGGCACGCTGGCAATTGTAGGCTTGCAATTGGCGGCTCCGCATCTGGCAAAAGTGGCATTGATTTTTGGTTTTCCAGAGTATTTCGCTTTGATGTGCTGCGGCTTGGTCGTCTTGACCTTTATGGCTCAGGGATCAATGGTCAGAGCGTTGATGATGGCAATGGTCGGTTTGTTTCTGGGATCTATTGGTATGGATCTTGTGATGGGAACCCCGCGCTTTACGTTTGGAATCGTTGAGTTTTCAGACGGAGTCGGGTTGATCCCGATCATCATGGGGCTATTCGGAATCTCAGAAGTGCTTTTGAATATTGAACAAAGAATGTCAAAAGATGTTTTTGACGGAAAGATTTCTCAGATATGGCCCAATCGAAAAGATTGGGCAGCTTCGGCTGGGCCGATTTCTCGGGGCGGGATCATTGGTTTCTTTTTCGGTCTGCTACCTGGGGCCGGGCCCGTTGCAGCCGGTTTTGTGTCTTATAGCGTTGAAAAGAAAATATCGAAGCATCCAGAGCAATTTGGTCAAGGTGCAATCGAAGGCGTCGCCGGACCAGAAGCAGCCAATAACGCAGCGATTGGTGGTGCTTTCATCCCATTATTGACGCTAGCGATCCCCTCAACTCCCGGCATGGCCTTGTTGCTAGGAGCTTTTTTGTCGTATGGCGTAAATGTGGGTCCTTTACTGATTACTCAACACCCAGATATTTTTTGGGGCGTTGTCGCGAGTATGTACATCGGTAACATCATGTTGATCGTGTTGAATCTGCCTTTTGTTGGTCTGTGGGTCAAGATTTTAAAAATCCCGTACCACTATTTAGTACCCGCGATTTTGATTTTTTGTGTCATCGGTTCGTACAGCCTAAGTAACAGCATCATCGATGTCATCGTCATGATTGTTTTTGGCTTTATTGGCTATTTATTTAAAAAGCTCAAATATGAAGCGGCTCCGCTCATCATGGCAATGGTATTGAGCCCGCTCATGGAAAATAATTTTCGCCAGTCAATGCTGTTATCTCAGGGTGATTTCACGATTTTTTTCTCAAGACCCTTGTCAGCCAGCTTGATGGTGATCGCGATATTGCTCTTGATTTTGCCCAACCTGTCGTGGGTTCGCAAACGACGTGAAAAAAGATTGGATGCGTCGCTTGAGTAACGTAGTATGAATTCGACTCTGCAAAGATAAACCACAATGTGAATGAGAAAGTGGTTCAAGGAATATGTGAGTCTTTAATGTGTAACCCTGAGGCCAATTAAAGTGATGAATTTCAGTCGATACATTCTCAATGCTGTGCAAGCGCTTGTGTGTCTAAGTTGCTCAGGGCTTGCTGTTGCACAAACCGAGACCTACCCCGCGCGCCCCGTCAAAATTATTGTGCCCTTTGGGCCAGGTGGGTCGGCAGATATGCTGGCGCGCGTACTGGGCGAAGGCTTATCTAAAGAATTTGGCCAGTCGTTTCAAATCGAAAATAAAGCCGGGGCAACCGGCGTGATTGGCACCACTGAAGTGGCGCGCGCTAAGCCCGATGGGCATACGCTTTTGCTGGGTTTTGATGGCACTTTGACGATTACCCCCTTTATTCAAAAGAATGTCAGCTTCAACGCAAGCAAAGATTTTGCACCGATTTCAAAACTGACAGATGTCGCTTTTGTTGTTGTTGTGAACCCCTCGATTCCAGTCAAAAATATGAAAGAGCTGGTCGAGTATTCAAAAGCAAATCCCGGCAAGATGTCTTATGCATCGCCTGGCGTGGGAAGCACCGCGCACATGCTCGGTGAGCAGCTTCGCCTAGAAGGAGGCTTAGACTGGGTGCATATTCCCTACGGAGGCTCGGGTAGTGGCAAATTTATTATTGATGTGATTGGCGGCAGTACACCTGCGGCGGTGATTTCGATTGCGGTGGCAGCAGCCTCAGTTCGCGAAGGTAAAGTGCTGGGGGTGGGTGTGCCTTCCAGTCAGATTAACTCGGCATTGCCCAATGTTCCTACTTTTGCACAGGCTGGCTTTGAACGCTTTAACGTGGCGTCATGGTTTGCCTTGTTGGCGCCGGTTGGCACTCCGGATCCCATTATTAAAAGGCTTAACGCTGAAGTGGCAAAAGTGCTTGCGACTGACGCTTTTAAAGCCCGTATGGCAATTGCGGGCATGGACGTGACGCCTTCGACGCCCACTGAGCTCGCGCAACTAATTGCTTCAGATTTAAAAAAATGGGAAAAGGTAGCAGAGCGAATTCCGAAAGCGGAATAGTTTGTTTAAAGTGGGCCATTCGTGGCAAGAACAAGGAACAACAATATGCGATTAATCAATGGGATTTGTATGCGATTACTAAGCTCTTTGGTGCTCAGTGTGTCGGCGATGGCTGCGCTGAGCGCGGCTGTCCAGGCGCAATCCTATCCAAACCGACCCATCACGGTCGTCGTGCCATACCCACCTGGCGGTGCAACCGATCCGATCGCCAGAATTTTTACGGTCAAATTGGCCGAGGCCTGGAAGGTGCCGATCATTATCGAGAATCGGGCGGGCGGAGGAACCACGATTGGAATGAGCTATGGCGCTCGTGCGGCACCGGATGGTTACACCATCACAGTCGGTACTACCAGTGTTGGAACCAATCCTGCGCTGTATAACCAATTGCCGTATGACACCATGAAGGACTTTACTTTCATTAGTCAGATGGGCATCTTGCAGCTTGTGCTCTCGGTACACCCGTCACTACCGGTGAAAACGCTTGATGAGCTGATTGCTTATGCTAAGAAAAATCCTGGCAAGCTAAATTACTCATCGTTTGGTAACGGCACGATGGGGCATTTGTCGGGCGAGTACTTTAAAGTCTCTGCAGGTATTGACGTGACGCATGTGCCTTATAAAGGTAGTGCTGCCTCAACAATGGCCGTGGTCAGTGGTGAGGTCTCGTATGCGATTGATACACTTTTCATTCAATCGCAACATATTAAAGCTGGGTCCATCAAGCCTTTAGTGAGCTTCGGCCCCAAGCGGTTAGAGTCGATGCCCAACATGCCGTCGATGGTAGAAAAGTATCCAGGCTTCACGGCGTTTTCATGGCTGGGCTTCATGGGGCCAGCCGGTCTGCCACCAGAGATTGTGTTGAAGTGGTCGACTGAGGTTTCTAAAATTGCGAACACGCCAGAGGTCAAAGAAAGACTCGCACAGCTTGGCATCGATGCCGTTGGCGGCACCTCTCAACAATTTGCTGATTTTGCGCAGGCAGAAATCACCAAATGGACTAAGGTTGTGGGCGAAGCGAAGATCCCTAAAGAAAATTGATGTTCACTTGAGATAGTGGAACTAGGTGGTTGGTGAAACAAAGATTATTAAAGAGATCTGATTTTCGCTTGCGATAAAGCCGAGATTTGACTGTGATTAAGAGAAGAGATTTGACTGTAATTTAGAGGATAGAGCACTCAGATGACTGACACCATTGCTAGAGTTTTGATTAGATATTTCGTCGCGTTGAGGTCATCCTTGTTGAACAAAGCTGACCTCTCACCGGTGGTTAAGCTCGTCACAAAGTGTGTGGCTGGGCTGTTAGCGCTGCCCTTTATTGCGATGGCGCAACCATATCCTAATCGCCCAATCACAGTCGTTGTACCTTATCCGCCAGGCGGCGCGGTTGACCCACTTGCCAGGATTTTCACAGTCAAACTCGCTGAAATTTGGAAAGTGCCAATCATTATCGAAAATCGCCCGGGTGCCGGTACCATGATCGGAATGGGGTATGTAGCCAAAGCCGTACCCGATGGGTACACCGTCGTCATGGGCACCACGAGTGTCGGCACGAACCCTGCAATGTACGAAAAAATGCCCTTCGATACCTTGAAAGATTTTACGTTTCTGAGTCAGGCTGGAATCTTTCAGTTGGCACTCAGCGTTCATCCATCAATTCCGGTATCCACCATTGCTGAGCTAATTGCCTATGCCAAAAAAAATCCAGGCAAGTTAAATTATTCGTCGGCTGGCAACGGAACCATTGCACACTTAGCTGGTGAATATTTTAAATCTGAAGCTGGGTTTGAGGCGACGCATGTGCCATACAAAGGAAGTTCTGCCGCGGTGACTGCCGTGGCAAGCGCCGAAGTCAGCTACACCATTGATACGGTTTTCACTGAAACACCGATGATTAAAGCTGGGTTAATTAAACCGCTGGCAACCATCGGTCCTAAACGTTTAGAGTCGATGCCGCAATTGCCAACGATTGCCGAAACCTTTCCGGGGTTTACCGCGTTTTCTTGGATGGGCTTTATGGGCCCAGCAGGAGTCCCAGCTGATATCGTAAAAAAATGGTCAACAGAAATTACTCGTATTGCAGAGATGCCAGATGTGAAAGAGAAACTTGGAAATTTAGGTGCGGAGCCGGTCGGTGGAAGCGCGGAACAGTTTGAGGCTTTTGCAAAGGTCGAGTTAATCAAATGGAACAAAGTCGTGACCGACGCAAAAATTGAGAAAGTGAAATGATTGCTTAGGGTACGAACAGGATATTTTGTTCTAAAAACACCTTTATGTCATTCGATCGTGATTCAAAATGGCTATTGGGGCTGAATCTTTGCTCTTTGAACAATTTCTTCCCATTGATTTTTTTCATTGATAAAGCGTTCGGTGAATTGCTGTGAGGTCAGCGGCAAAACTTGAGCACCTAGGGCGGTGAGTCTATCTTTAAACACCGGCTCAGCAACAGAAAGATTCACAGCTCGATTGATGGCTTCAAGTACGCTAGGGGGTATTTCGGTGGGGCCCATGAGCCCCCACCATACTTGTGCGTTGAAATGCTCGATGCCCGATTCGGCAAATGTGGGCACATCTGGGATCACTGATGAACGCTGGGGTTGTGCGATGGCCAAGGCTTTCAGTCTTCCAGACTTGATATGAGGTAGGGCATTCAGTAGGTTTGTAAATACCAACTGAATCTGATTGCCCATCAAATCTTGCATCGCTTGAGCTCCGCCTTTGTAGGCGACACTTTCTAGCTTAATAGCAGCTCGTTGTTGAAACAGTTCACTAACAAGGTGTTCGCTGGTTGTGCCAACACCACCATGCCCATAGGCCAATGAGTTTTTTGTTGTCAAGGCTAGGTCAACGAGTGCCGCAAGATTCTGTACCCCTAGGCTTGGTGAGACTAATAATACTGAGGGGGCCGAGCCGACCATTGCGATTGGCACTAAATCTTTGGTTGGGTCGTAAGTCAGATTATCAAAAATTTTATGAGCAATCGTATTTGAAGGGCCACCCATCAGCAGCACGTAGCCATCAGGTTTTGACTTTGCGACGTAAGCTGATCCGACGTTGCCTCCTGCCCCTGGTCGGTTGTCGACTAGCACCGTCTGACCGAGCTTTGCGGTCAGCTCCTGAGCCAAAGCACGCGAGATAATATCTACAGCGCCTCCCGGTGCATAGGGCACAATAATCCAAATAGGCTTTATCGGATATTGCGTTGATGCTTGGGCAAATGTTGGTAGGTTGGCGACTGTTAAGAGAATTGCGACAAATAAGCGAATCATTTTGTTGTTCTCGTTCTAGAAAAAGCGCTGAGTCAGTTGAAATTTAGCAAAATGTGACTATTGCCGCGAGACCGACATATCGAATACGATGGACGTTCGAGATGATCTGACAAATAAAACCAAAATGACTGGAGACTGTCATGAGCAAAGTAAACCTACGGCGTTCAGCGCTCAAGTTATTGGCCACTCCCTTTGCGCTTAGTGTGCCATTGACCTCTGCTTTTGCGCAAGATAAGAAAGCAGTTAGGCTCTTAGTCGGGTTCCCCGCAGCATCGATCTCTGACATTGTCGCTCGATTGATTGCGCCTCATCTCGGTATTGCTCTGGGCCGCAACGCAATCGTTGAGGTCAAAGCCGGGGCAGATGGTCAGATTGCAGCGCAGGATCTCATTCGTCAACCTGCCGACGGCAGCAGCCTGTTTGTCGCGACCAACAGCCCGTTGCAAGCAGTGCCGGCGATGCGACAACCTCCACCGTACGATCCCATCACTGATTTTTCACATATCGGTTACATCGGACGCTATGTCCATTTTTTGTTGGTCACGCGCGATGTCCCCTTCAGTAATGTCAATGAGTTATTTGCTTACGCAAAGGCTAATCCTGGAAAATTAAATGTCGCGAATGGTGCGACTTTTCAGAAAGTTGCGACGGCGCAGCTATTGAGCGACACCGATACCCAGATGAACCAAGTGAACTATAAGGGCGAACCCGCGGCGCTGACAGATTTGGTTGCTGGTCGGGTGCACGTCATGATTTGCTCGCAAGGAGTAGCACTCGAATTTTTGAAAGATAAGCGTGTCAGGGCCTTGGCGGTTAATGCGACGAGAAGAAGTCCTTTTGCCCCTGATGTTCCAACACTGGCAGAGGCAGGCCTTAAGCCGATTGAGGTGGTTCCATGGGTCGCGCTGATTGGCCCGGCTGGTATGCCAGAGGCATTGGTCGAGCAGCTTAATCAAGCATTACGAATGACGATGGGACGAGACGATATTAAAGAGCAATTTGAGAGAATTGGCGTTGAGCCGGGCGTCTCTAGTGCCTCCGAATTGCGGCAGCTTGTGATTGACCAGCTTAAAATTTGGCAGCGCAATGTTAAAGAATTAGGCCTCGCCGCGTAAGCCACTCCTGCGGCAGATAAATTAGGGTAAACAGCAATGAGCAACTCGCAAACAAATACCTTAGATCCAGCAGGGCAACTTGCTAAATTTGCGGTTGACTTGCAATTTGATGAGATTCCAGCTGAGGTCATTGATCTGTTGAAGCAAAGGGTGCTAGACACCCTGTCCTGTGCGCTGGGCGGCGCCACAGAAGCTCCTGTTAGCGAGTTGCGTGAATACGCAACGTCAATGGGAGGTGCTCCTCAAAGTCGAATCTGGGTATTTGGCGATCGAGTGCCCGCACATTTGGCTGCCTTTGTGAATGGGCCCATGGCGCGAGCGTTAGATTTGGGCGATTGCCATCCTGAGGGCCAGCATATGAGCGAGTACATTTTGCCAACAATGTTCGCGTTATCTCAAAGCCGAGGGCCTGTTAATGGTAAAGAATTTTTGACCGCATACTGCGCGGGTGGCGAGGTACAGGCGCGAATCGGCAATGCCTGTTTTGGCTTGTCTGGCATTTCATCTTATGGTCGTATTTCAAATTACACACAATGGGGTGCGATTGTAAGTGGAGCTAGGCTTCTTAAATGCGACGCTGAAAAATTATGGAATGCCATGGGCATTGGTTATTCGATACTTGGTTCTGGAGACTTTCAGTGTGTAGCCGAGGGTAATCAGATGATGCGAGTCAAACACGGTTTTACAAGCGCAGACGCCTTGCATGCCGCAGAACTCGCGAAGCGCGGCATCACAGGGACTCGCAATATTTTTTTGGGGCCACGCGGGCTGCTTGAGACACATTTTCATAAAAAAAATGATCCCTCGGCACTCACCCGTGGCTTAGGAACAATTTGGGAGTGGCCTGAGTCAATGACTAAAGGTTATGCCTGTTGTTATGGTGCCCATGCAAGTATGACGGGAGTCGAACAATTGATGAAGCAGCATCAGTTCAGTGATTGCGACATCGCGCGAATTCGGTGCGGCTTGCATCCTACGCCGTTTGGACTGGTCGCTGACAATTATGAAAAAAAATGGAATCCTACGACCGCCATTGAAGCGCAATTTAGTTTGCCTTACTGTGTTGCAACGATTGCCGTGCATAAACGCTTGCTGGCTAATGAACTTTCGCCGGATGCGCTTCTCGATCCAGCCGTTCGTGGCTTAATGCCTAAAATTGAAGCGTACTTGTTGCCTAAAGATGTTCCAACATTTTCTGGAAGGGTTGAAATCGAGTTGGTGCAGGGACAGAGTTTTGTGATTGAGGTGCCTCACCCTTACGGCAGCCCCGGCAATCCGCTTGGCTGGGAAGGCGAAATCAGTAAGTTCCATGCCTGTGCTGCGCTCATGCCGCAAGCGCTCAAGCATCCAAAGCTTGAAAGAGTGATTGAGTTATGTCAGCACTTTGAAGAGTTAGAAGATGTATCGGTGTTGATTGATGCGCTGTGCGTATAAGGTACTTAAGCAGTTCAAACCCGCACAACGAGCTTCCCAAGATTCGCACCCTTAAATAAATCTACAAACGCCTGAGGGGCTGCCTCTAGCCCTTCAACAAACGTTTCGGTCGGTTGCAAGGCGCCGCTTCGTAGTAGCGCTTTGATGTCTTGCTGTGCTTGTGCGCGGTGTTCAGGGTAACTCGTGACCCTGAAGCCTTGTAACGTAGCGTTTTTATTTAAGATCTCGCCAATATTGCGTACACCATCGGGCTCAATCAAGTTGTATTGCGAGATCATGCCGCATAACGCGATACGTGCAAATTCATTCAAGCGTTCTAGTACACAATCAAAGATGGCGCCACCAACGTTTTCAAAATCGACGTCAATTCCGTTGGGGGTTGCTTGTGCCAGTAATTGCTTGAAGTTCGGATCGCGATAATCGACGCATACTGAGTAACCGAGTTTCTCGACGGCGTGCTGACATTTGGCGGGGCCGCCAGCGATCCCAACCACGCGGCAGCCGCTTGAACGCGCTAAGGCCGCGGCTACGCTGCCGACCGCACCGGTTGCTGCAGAGATCACAACCGTATCTGTAGGCACGGCCTTGGCAATCGCGCGCAAGCCTACCCACGCAGTGACCCCAGGGCTGCCAAGCGCACCGAGATAAGTCGAGGCAGAAAAGCCATCCAGATTGATCTTCTCTGCGCCAGACGCTTTGATCTTGGTGTAACGCTGCCAACCGAAATGGCCTAGCGCCCAGTCGCCAACCTTAAAGTCTGCGTGCTTTGATTCAACGACCTGTCCAATCGCTCGCCCTACCATCACGTCACCCAGGTTCAACGGATTGGCGTAGGCGACATTGGGCATCATCTGACGACGTTGATAAGGGTCGAGCGAGACAAATGCGTTTTGAACCACGATGTCGCCCGACTCGGCGCTGGGTATGGCCTCAGTGCTGACGGCAAAGTTGCTCGGGTCGACCGCACCGCTTGCGGCTTTCACAAAACGTACACAAAGATTGTTTGTCATGACGACTACTCAACTTTTAATTGGATTTTTTTGGCCAAAGCGCCGTACTTAGTAAACTCAGTCTGCACGAGGGCAGAAAACTCTGAAACACTGCTGCCAACAGGCTCAGAGCCTCTGTCAAGTAAAAACTTGCTGATGTCGGGTGAGTGCACGATCTTGACGATTTCAGCATTTAGACGCTTGACGATGTCTGGCGGTGTACCTGCGGGCACAAACACACCTTGCCAGGCTTCGACTGAATATTCGGTTAGTCCCGCTGATTGAGCGACCGTTTGCAGCTGAGGTATCGTTGGCGGGGCTTTTGAGCCCGAAGTGGCTAACAACTTGATACTGCCCGCATTGAGCGGTACGGCGGCCGCAACGAGCGTGATCACTGCGAGGTCAATTTGCCCTCCCATCAAGTCGGTCAGGGCAGGGCTTTCACCGCGATACGGTACCGCGGTGATGTGCGTGCCTGCCATCAGATTGAACTGTTCAATGGCGATGTGATTTGGGCTGCCATTGCCCGAGTTACCAGCCGAAAGCTTGACACCAGCCTTATCTAGTTTGATGAGGTCTGCCATCGTTTTTGCCTCAAGCCCCGGCCTGGCTAGCCACATCAACGACAGGCGCACCGCTTGTGTGACTGGCATGAGACCTTTGAGGGGATCGTAGCCAACGTCGCGCACGTGGGGGATGATTGTGATGGCACCCACGGAACTTAGCAAAAGGGTGTGGCCGTCAGGCTCAGCTTTTGCAACAAGTGCTGAGCCAATCGTGCCATTGGCGCCAGGCTTGTTTTCAACCAGAACTGGTTGACCAAGGGAGGTCGATAAGTGTTGAGCCAGCGTGCGTGCCACGATATCAACAGCACCACCTGGCGGAAACGGTGCGATGATTCGAATGGGCTTGGAGGGGTAGGGCGTTTGAGCCCAGGCCGCAAACGGAATAAGTATTAGCGCAACAACTAAGCCTGTGAGGGTTCGTAAATGAGTTTGAATCATGGCCTACTCCATTTTTAATTGTTTTTGCTTGATCAGTGTCGCCCAGCGGGTGCGGTCGGCTTGAACAAGCGCTGCGAGCTCAGCAGGGGTTGAGGGGGCTGGTTCAACGCCGGCGGCCCTGAGTGCTTCGCGCAAACTCGGTTCCGACAGTGTCTGTTTGAACGACGCGTTTAATTGTTGAACAACATGGCTAGGTGTTTTGCTTGAGGCGAAGACTCCATACCAAGATAAGGCATTGAGGCCTTGATAGCCTTGCTCATGAACGGTTGGGATAGTCGGTACAGCCGGGTTGCGTGCCTCACCCACCAAACCAATCACTCGCATGCGTCCTGAATTGATGTGAGGTAAAAAGGCGGGTAAATCGCCAATCGTGCCCGCGAGTCGCCCTCCCATCACATCAATCATCACCGGGGCGATGCCTTTGTAAGGGACTGCCATCAGTTGCAAGCCAGTGGCATCAGCAAATTGTTCGATCCACAGTTGGGTGATATTGCCTAGGCCGGGTGATCCAAAATCAATGGTCTGATTTTTAGCTTTTGCGTAGGCAATAAATTCGCCGACAGTTTTTGCTGGGATATTGGCATCAATGGCGACAGCAGAGGCGTTGATGACGATACGCGAGACGGGTATCAAATCGCGATCGATATCAAAGGGGAGTTTTTGAAAAATCGGCGAGATCGTAAACAGCCCCGAGCTTGAAAAGAATAGTGTTGTGCCGTCAGGCTCGCTCGCCATGACGGTTTGCGCCGCGATAATGCCATTGGCGCCTGGCTTGGCCTCAACGATGACATCAGTGCCGCTTGTTTTAGAGAGCTTGTCAGCGAACTGGCGCGCTACAAAGTCGACGGGGCCACCAGCGGCAAAAATTACCAAGCGGATTGGTTTATCTGCAGCATGGGCAGCGCCGGCTAAGAGCGCGAAGGCGTAGCCAAGTACAGCGATTGCAATGCAAAGTCGCTTTTTCATTAGGGTCTCCGGTGCCTTTATCTTCACCCAGTGGCGCATTGCCGGCCGCTTGGGCGTCTCTAGGTTGTATATGTCGGCAGTTCTATTTTTATAGTCGAGCGCGTCAAGCATACTGAAACCCAGACAAGTTTGCGAGTGTTTGTTTGGGTATTGCGTGCCGCCACCCAAGTTGAACTGGTCGAGAGCCCTGGCCGAGCTTATCTTCGCTGTTCTTGCACGTAACGGTGTTATAAGGTGTGGCTGCGTGAATTCTTGGCGCGTGCAGTAGGGTCTCTGGCAGCGCGTACTCAGGGGTGGGGTAGAGCTATTGCGCCCGATGCCTCGCGCAGAAGAGCCAAATGCTAGATTTTTAATACTTTTTTTGTAAAAATACGCCTTGAATTTTTTTTTGCTGCCCCCATAACCCCCGCCAGACGAACAAGATTTAGCTGTCGCGAGCGTTGTGCAAGTCAGTATTCCTTTAAACCTGAGAGATCTATGATCAAGATCCAACATTTATCAAAATCCTTCAACGGCAAGTTGGCAGTTGATGACTTGTCGTTAGAAGTCGGTCAGGGCGAGGTTCTGGGGTTCTTAGGCCCTAACGGCGCCGGCAAATCCACCACCATGCGTATGATCACCGGCTTCATTCCGCCCACAAGTGGTTCGATATCGGTCTGCGGCTTTGATGTGTTGAAAGATCCCATTTCGGCCAAGCGCAAGATTGGCTATTTGCCCGAATCGGCTCCGTCTTATCAAGATATGACAGTGTTGTCATTTTTGCGTTTTGCTGCCGATATTCGAGGCCTGACGGGTGTGGCCAGGCAAACTGCGGTAGAGCGCGTGATTGAGCTCTGCCAACTGCAAAATGTGCTCAGACAAACCATTGATACCTTGTCAAAAGGTTTTCGCCAACGCACCTGCTTGGCGCAGTCCTTGATCCATGATCCTGAAGTGCTGATTTTGGATGAGCCTACCGATGGCTTAGATCCAAATCAAAAGCACGACATGCGTAATCTGATCCGTGAAATGGGGCGCACGAAGTCGATCATCATCTCGACGCATGTGCTAGAAGAAGTCGAGGCCGTGTGCAGTCGTGCCGTGATCATCTCGCAAGGTCGTATCGTGGCGCAAGGTACGCCTAACGAGTTCAAGTCAAGATCCAACACCGGAAGAATTGACGACTATTTTCGTGAAGTCACTGGCGCTGGGCGTCAGGCCGCTTCACACTCCGGAGCTTAAGTATGAATATCTTTTCAGCCACAAGAGCCATTGCAGCTAGAGAGTGGCGCGCCTATTTTGAGTCGCCCCTAGCGTTTGTGTTCTTAATTGCCTATCTGCTGTTGGCAGGAATGTTTACCTTTACCTTCGGTGGTTTTTTTGAACGTGGCGATGCGTCGTTAGCCGCTTTTTTCAATTGGATGCCCTGGCTCTTTTTATTTTTGGTGCCTGCAGTCGGGATGCGGTTGTGGTCTGAAGAGCACCGCTTAGGTACGATTGAATTGTTGTTGACGATGCCGATTGCCCCTTGGCAGGCAATCTTAGGTAAGTTTTTGGCATCGTGGGCGTTTTTGATTTTAGCCATCGCCTTGAGCTTCCCGATGGTGCTCACCGTTAACTGGTTGGGTTCGCCCGACAATGGCACGATCTTGGCTGGTTACGTTGGTTGTGCTTTGCTTGCCGGTACATACTTATCGATTGCCTCGTTGGCTTCGGCCTGCACGCGCAATCAGGTGATTGCTTTCATTTTCTCGATCATGATTTGCTTGTTGTTAAATCTACTTGGTTTTCCGCCTGTTTTAGATTTGGTCGGGCGCTGGATTGGCACAGAAGGCATTGAGGTGATGGCAGGTTTTTCAGTGTTATCCCATTTTGATGGTTTTCAAAAAGGGGTTCTGGATAGCCGCGATGTCATTTATTTTGTGTCTATTTCGGTTTTTTCGTTATTTGCCACAGGTGTGGTCTTGCGCGGTCATCGTGCGGGTTAAGGGGTGATCATGCTGAATCGTTTATATCGAAACTCTTTTGTCGTGATTGCCTTGGCAGTCGCCAGTCTGGTAGCGATCAATATCTTCGCGTACTTTTATTATTCGCGTGTAGATTTGACACAGGCTAAAAGCTATACCCTGTCTGAAGGCACTCGTGATGTTTTAAAAAAATTACAAGCGCCAATTACAATCCGGTTTTATTTCTCACAGTCTGAAGCGGGTATGCCCTTGGTGTTAAAGGGCTATGGTCGTCGAGTACAAGACTTGTTGATCGAATATCGCAACGCGAGCGGTGGGAAAATCTCAATCGAGACCTCCGACCCCCAGCCTGACTCTGATCAAGAAGAGACCGCCACGCTTGACGGCGTGCAGGCACAATCTCTTGACAATGGCGATCGTTTTTATTTGGGTCTTGCGGTCAAGCAGGGTGATCGTAAATCGGCAATGTCTAACATTGCAATGGATCGCGAGCGCTTGCTCGAGTACGACATCACCCGTGCCATTGCGAGTGTGACTGAAAAAGAGAAGACGGTGCTAGGGGTCATGAGCCCGATGCCAGTGTTTGGTAACTCTGGTTTCCCAATGATGGGTGTGCCACCATCACCTAAACAAGTATTTATCTCTGAGCTTGAGCGAGATTACAAAGTCGTTCAGGTGCCAATGGATGGCAAAGATATTGATCCTCAGGTCAAGGTATTGTTGGTTCATCACCCGCGTGGCATCACCGAACATGCTGAATACAGTATCGATCAGTTTGTGATGCGTGGTGGCAAACTGATTGCCTTGCTGGATCCGTTCGCCTTTTTTGATGTCGCACCAGGCCAGCGTGGGATGGAGCCAACTGGCATCGCTTCAAATCTTGAGAGACTGACCAAGGCATGGGGCATTTCGCTTGACACCACCAAGATGCTCTCAGACATGCAGTACATGGTTGGCAAAGGCCCAAGCGCACTGCCAACGCTGTTGAGCCTAAACGATTCTGCTTATGATCAAACCGATGTGGCGACGGCACGCCTGGGCGGAACCTTGTTTCCGTTCATTGGTGCCTTTAGTGGTCAGCCAGTTACCGGCCTCAAGCAAGAAGTTTTGATGCATTCATCAAAATATTCGGCGTTGATTGAGGCTGCACGTGGTCAAGATCGTGGCGATAAGGCGACGGCTGGCTTTAAAGCTGCGGGTCAAGAGTTACCGATTGCGATACGTTTACAAGGCAAGTTCAACACTGCTTTCCCGGATGGTCGTCCGCCTAAACCTAAGCCAGAGAAAAAGCCTGAAGACGAGGCCGCTAAAGACAAACCTGCCGGCGATGAAAAGCCTGCCAGTGATGACAAGCCTGCCGCTGAGTCAGCAGCAGCGCCAACGGACGTATCTAAAAAGCCAGACGAAGAACCACCAGAGGTGTTTGCACCACATATCGCCCAAGGCGTTGCAAATAATTCTTTGGTCTTGATCGCTGACAGTGACTTTATCAACGACGGCGCTGCTGTACAGATTCAAGACATGCTTGGTCAACGTCTGGTGTATCCGATCAACGGTAACTTGGCGTTTGTACAGGCTCTGGTTGATCAGTACGCTGGCGATGCTGCCCTGATTTCACTGCGAACCAGACAAAGTGCGACGCGACCATTTACAGTGATCAAAGAAATGGAAACGCGTGCGCAACAAGCGTACACAGAAAAAATTAAAGATATTCAAGATAGTCTGCAGGCCACGCAAGAGAAGTTGCAGGCCTTGCAAAAAACAGCGCCGGCGCCTGGTGCTGCTGCGGGTGCTGCAATTTTGAGTAAAGAGCAGCAAACTGAGCTTGATAAGTTTCGTAAAATTGCCGCTGAGAAGCGTCGCGAATTAAAAGACGTGCGTAAAGACTTAAGGGCCGACAGTGAAGCCCTGCAGTTTTGGATCAAAGTACTGAATATTGCGTTGATCCCTGCATTGCTGGTGGTGCTGGCGTTTAGTTTGATGATCTATCGGCGCCGTCAGACCCGGTAGTTGGCCTGTACATTGCCCCTTTAATAAGGGGCAATTTTTATAGGGCACGAGGGATTGTCTTTTTTGAGTCGATGAGTATCTTTTTCTTCTCATTGCATCGAGTGTATATTAATAACTCGATGAAAAATAATAAAAGACAACATGACAAACCCTACAAAACGCGCGCTTGACGATCTGGTTGTGCTGGATCTTTCGCGTGTCCTCGCTGGGCCTTGGTGCGCTCAGTTGATGTCCGATTTCGGCGCTGAGGTGATCAAGATTGAACGGACGGGGGTTGGCGATGACTCGCGCGGTTGGGGTCCTCCGTTTGTCAATCTGAGCGCACAAGAACGGGTTGCTACGTATTTTTGCAGTGCGAATCGTGGCAAGAAGTCGATTGCGCTAGACATGGCAAAGCATGAAGATCGCGCTGAAATTTTGAAGCTTGTTGAAACAGCCGATGTTTTTGTAGAAAATTTTAAAGCGGGGAGCCTGGTGCGCTTTGGACTCGACTATGAGTCACTGAGCAAACTTAACCCGCGCTTGGTCTATTGCTCAATTACAGGATACGGTTCAACGGGTCCTTACGCTGACCGACCTGGTTACGATGGGGTGATTCAAGGGGTCGGTGGCATCATGAGTATCACCGGAGAGAAAGACGGTTTGCCTGGTGCTGGTCCTCAAAGGGTGGGTGTTGCACTGACGGATGTGATGACTGGGGTTTACGCTGCCTTCGGCATTATGACTGCGCTTTGGGAAAGGCAGCGTAACGGAGTGGGTCAAAAAATCGAGCTCTCTTTACTTGACGTTCAAGTCACGTCGATGGCAACACTTGCTGCCTCATACTTCGCCTCAGGGGTGGTGCCGACGCGGCAGGGTAATGCTCACCCTACGATTGTGCCTAGCGATATTTTCCCCTGCAAAGATGGTGCGATTTTGATTACAGTCGGAAACGACAGTCAGTTTAAAAGCTTATGTCACGCAGTTGGGTTGTCGGAGTTTGCAGATGACGTTCGCTATGCCACCAATGAGGCGCGCGCGGTTAATCGCGAGTCATTGACGTTGGCGCTGCGTCAATGCTTTAGTGACAAAGGGCGGGTGGCGTTGACTGAGACGTTGTCTAAAGCGGGGGTCCCGGCTGGTCTACTCAATGATCTTGGTCAAGTGATGGAAGATCCGCAAGTTCAACATTCGGATCTTGTCGTAAAGTTTGCAATGGGTGAGGCCAAGCCCATTCAGGTGCTTGGAAATCCATTAAAACTTTCGCGTACCCCAGCGCAATACTTAACGCCGCCACCCAAGCTCGGCGAACATACCGAGCAGGTTCTCAAGCGGAGTCACGAAAAATCATGATGAGTGCTCAAGGGGCTTGTTAGAGTAATGATGATATTTGTGATGACGATGTCACTGAACTTTGTTTTCTATCGTTCTTGAAAAAAGAGTACTGTCTGTTTACAAGCTATTCACAACTATAAAAATATCGACGAGGCCAAACATGAAAAAATATTTATTACTTTTATATTGTTTATTTCAATTTGTGTGGTCGTCTCAAGCGTTTGCACAAGTGAAGATTATTGTTGCGTTTCCAACAGGTGGGCCGACAGACCGAATTGCTCGAGTGCTTGCCGAGAGACTCGGTGACGAGCTAAAACAAGCGGTGGTCGTTGAAAATAAGCCAGGTGCCAGCGGCTCGATCGCTGCTAATTACGTGATCCGATCGGCCACTCCCAACAGCATGCTTTTTTTATCTAGCGCGGGCGCACTAACAATTAATCCCGCCATTGATCCTAAGCTTGGCTATGATCCCGTTAAGGATTTCAAACCGGTCTCTTTGGTGACAGATACTACCTCGGTGTTGGTGGTCGGGGCGCCCACAGACATCATTGATGCGGCAGATTTGGCAGCGCGTATCAAAAAGGATTCAAGCAAGATTTACTCAGCGGGCTCATCAGGAATCGGTGCGACCTCTCATTTAAGTATGGAAATGTTTCAAGAAGGCGCAGACGTAAAAATCTTACACGTTCCCTATAAGGGGGCTGCGGCTGTATTTACAGACTTAGTGGGTAAACGAGTGGATATGTTTTTTGGGGATTTGCCAGGTGTGCAAAGTTTGATACAGGCAGAAAAACTTAAAGTACTCGGGATTATTGGTAATCAGCGTTCTACGCTTTTGCCTGGGGTACGTACCTTGGCTGAGCAGGGCATCACAGGCGTGATACCGACCGCCTGGTACGGTATGGTGATGGCGGCTTCTGCAGGTGATGCTGTGATTCAGACGATGTCTAATGCCTTAGGCAAGTCTTTAAAGGATCCAAAGGTGATCTCGCAGCTAGAGTCGATGGGTGCGATGCCTATGTATGAAACCACCTCGGACTTTAAAGAGTTTTTAAAGAAGGATGCGGGTCGTTGGGATGCGTTAATTAAAAGGCGCAATCTTAAACTCGAGAATTGACTAGTATTTTGGAATGAGTACCTAAGCTGAAGAGTTTTGTTAGTGAGTATTCAAATAGAAATGTTGGTGTTGGGCTGGGTAGCCTAAGTATTCTAGCTTCTGTCGCTATTATTCGAACTTTAAAAAGGACAATCATGTATCCCGAACTGAAACCGTACGTTGTGTTAATCACAGGTGGCGCAAGTGGCTTGGGTCTAGCCGCTGCACATGGCTTTGCCAAAGAAGGCTCAACCGTTGTGATTGCTGATCTTCAAGAGGCGGCCGCCAAGAGTGTTGCTGAGCAACTGGGTTCGCAGCACTTGGGTTTAGCTTGCGATGTTGCCGACGAGGCTCAGGTCAATCACGTGGTCGACACGGTGATTAAAAAATACGGTCGCGTCGATGTCTTGATTAATTGCGCGGGTATTGCTGATCGGGTGAAGCCAACGGTCGAGCAAGATATGATGCACTTTCGTCGCCTGCTTGATATTCATCTGACCGGCACGTACATGATGACGAAAGCTTGCGCTGTGCATATGCTTAAGCAGGGCAAGGGTAATGTCATCAACATCAGTTCGATTGCAGGCGTGATTGGTTTGACGTATCGCAACGCCTACAGCGCCGCAAAGGCGGGGATTTCGATGATTACCCGCACACTTGGGTGCGAATGGGCTGCTGCTGGGATTCGGGTCAATGCGATTGCTCCTGGCTATATCTTGACGCCCTTAGTGCAGGCCATCGTCGATGAGGGCCTGCTAGACAAGAGTGTTGTCGAGCGACGCACTCCTATGGGTCATCTGGGCGAACCACACCACATTGCGGATGCCATGTTATTTTTAGCCTCGGATCAGGCTGCATTTATTACTGGTGTGACCCTGCCAGTTGATGGCGGGTACACAAGCTGGGGTGCACCGAGCGACGCTTTTACAGGTGATTAAGTCAACTACCCCGCCCTAAAGGACGGAGCTTGAAAGACTAAAAATTTTGAGAGCTAGGTTGACCAGACTCAGTCACAAAGTATCGTGACTACGTTAGTCAGAAGTACCAGACGTACCTTGGAATGCTTCCTGAGTTCCAAGCTCTACA
>CANCMG010000010.1 GCA_947378965.1 Alcaligenaceae bacterium
GGTTTGCTGCGACTGGCTTTTGCTGCATCCCTGCTTTGGTAGAAGCAGAGAAACGAGATTATGCATGGATTAATTTGCCCTGTCAAACGTAAAGCCGAAATAAATCTGAAATATGGCTTTTTTTTTGATTTATTTTTAGTTATGACAAAAATTTAAGGGTTAACCCTTTAGTTTTGCGGAAAATTGCTGCCGAAATTTTTGCACCTTGGGGGCAATCACGAACTGGCAATAGCCTTGTTCAGGGTGCAAGGCAAAGTAATCCGCGTGGTATTGCTCTGCTGGCCAGAACTTGGCCGCAGCATGCAACTCGGTACAGACCGGCGCGTCGTACACACCAGATGCCCCTAAATGCTTGATGTACTGCTCAACCACTTCTTGTTGCGCTGCGTCTTGATAAAACACGGCAGATTGATACTGTGGCCCCACATCATTACCCTGGCGCCCGGGGGTCGTTGGGTCGTGGGTCGCAAAGAACACTTCGAGTAGCGAGGCAAAATCAGCCAGTTTGGGGTCAAATTCGATTTTTACAACCTCGATGTGGCCCGTCTGTTTGCCACAAACTTGTTCATAGGTTGGATTTTGCACCGATCCGCCGCAATAGCCTGATTGCACCGAGACCACCCCTTTCATTGCGGTAAATACCGCCTCGGTACACCAAAAGCAACCGCCACCAAAGACGGCCGTCTGGGTGCCCGAGCTTGCCTGAATCGGCTGATTTGTATTTTGCATAAAACTACCTCAAAGTAAGGATCCATTGCGCAAGTTGCAGCGCATCTTGTTGATTTACGTGCGGCTGCGCCGGCATCGGCACCGCCCCCCAGCGCCCTCGTCCGCCTCGACGAATGGCGCTTGCCAGATACTCAAGCGAATCAGGTTGTACAGAGTGTCGCTGCGCCACTGCCTGCAGACTGGGGCCAACCCGCTTGGCGTCGAGCTGGTGACAACCCAGACAGTTTTTTTTACGAGCCAACTCAAGGCCTGCGTCAAACGACAAAGCGGAAACAGCCGAAGCCGGTGCCGGTGCCGGTGCCGGTGCCGGTGCCGGTGCCTGTGCCTGTGCCTGTGCCTGTGCCTGTGCCTGTGCCTGTGCCGCAGCGGCATTCGCAGGTAAAGGCGAAGATAAAGATGAAGGTGAAACCGATTGCGCCCCAACGACTTGAGGCGCAACCAAACACATGCAGCACGTCAGGGCCGCTACCAGCCCTGTATGCCTTACCGCTAAAGACTTATTCGTCAAACGCATCCGTCACAGCTCCGCGACTCGCCGTACTGGCCAAGCGGCCAAACTTGGCTAACACCCCGCGGGTATAGCGCGGCTTGGGCTGTACCCATGCTTGACGGCGCGTCGCAATTTCAGCCTCGGGCACATTCAACTGCAGCAGAAGTTTGTGCGCGTCGATGGTGACGGAGTCGCCCTCTTTAATCAGGCCGATCAAGCCGCCCACATAGGCCTCGGGTGCAACGTGCCCAACCACCATTCCCCAAGTACCACCAGAAAAACGTCCGTCGGTGATTAAGCCAACACTTTCACCCAGGCCTTGGCCTACTAAGGCAGAGGTTGGCGCCAGCATTTCGCGCATACCTGGCCCACCCTTAGGACCCTCGTAACGAATCACCACGATATCGCCGTGCGTAATTTTTTGCTCCATGATCGCAGCCATTGCGTCGTCTTCTGAATCAAACACGCGCGCAGGCCCCGTGATGACAGGATTTTTAAGACCTGTAATCTTGGCCACCGAGCCCTCTGGCGAGAGGTTGCCTTTCAAAATCGCCAAATGGCCTTGTTTGTACATGGCGTTGGCGATGGGTCGAATCACCTGCTGCCCGGCAGGCGGTTGATCTGGCACATCTTTTAAGACTTCTGCGATCGTTTTGCCCGTAATTGTCAGGCAGTCGCCGTGCAGTAGGCCCGCATTGAGCAAAATTTTCATGACCTGTGGAACGCCGCCGGCACGATGCAGATCGACTGTCAAAAATTGACCCGATGGCTTCAAATCACAGAGCACTGGCACACGTTGACGCACTTTTTCGAAATCATCGATCGTCCAGGGCACTTCGGCCGCGTGGGCAATGGCAAGAAAGTGCAGCACGGCGTTGGTTGAGCCGCCAATCGCCATGATTACCGAAACGGCATTTTCAAGCGACTTGCGTGTGATGATGTCGCGCGGCCGACGATTATGTCGTACAGCGTCAACCAACACTCGAGCTGCTTCGGCCGCATTATCAATGGCCACCTGATCTTCGTTGGCGAGCGTGCTTGAATAAGGCAGCGCCATACCCATCGCCTCAAACGATGAGCTCATCGTGTTGGCTGTATACATCCCGCCGCACGATCCCGAACCGGGAATCGCTTTTTGTTCGATGGCTTTGAAATCTTCTTGGCTCATGCGACCCATGGTGAACTCGCCGACCGCTTCGAAGACCGAGACAATATTCAAGTCACGCCCTTTGTGTGAGCCTGGCTTGATCGTGCCGCCGTACACATAGATACCGGGGACATTCATGCGAGCGATGCCAATCATGCCACCGGGCATATTTTTATCGCAACCACCCACAACCACTACACCATCCATCCACTGACCTTGGACTGCGGTTTCAATACAGTCGGCGATCACTTCGCGTGAGACGAGCGAGTATTTCATCCCCTCAGTACCCATCGACATCCCGTCAGAGATGGTAGGCGTACCAAAGACCTGCGGGTTGCCCTTGGCCTCACGAATCGCAGCAATCGCCGCGTCAACCAAGGGTTGCAGGCCGCTATTACAAGGTGTGATGGTTGAGTGCCCGTTGGCTACGCCAATCATGGGGTTCGCGAAGTCGGCTTCTTTGTAGCCCATGCCGTAATACATCGAACGGTTGGGCGCGCGGGTTACGCCTTCGGTAATGTGTTTAGAACGCTCGTTATTTGCCATGAATGAACACCTAAGGATGAATGACGAAAAATATCAGAATAGCCTTCAAAGCTAACCCTTCTTCGGGCCATCTGTCAAAGCAGATCTCCGGTCAATCTGAAAGGTTATTATCGGACATCTTTTGACCGGTGGCTCACGATGCTGCAATTTCCCGACTTTGACCCTGTTGCGTTACGCTTAGGCCCGCTCGCCATCCATTGGTATGGCTTGATGTATTTGGTGGGTTTTGGGTCGGCCTGGCTACTCGGGCGTTGGCGCATCGCTCACAACAAGTCGCGGCTTACGGTGCGCGACCTCGAAGACATCATTTTTTATGGTGTCTTAGGTGTGGTTGCCGGCGGTCGCCTCGGTTACGTATTGTTTTACAAACCTGCCTATTACTTAGCCCACCCGCTCGAAATAACCTTTCTCTGGGAAGGCGGCATGTCTTTTCATGGTGGCTTGCTGGGCGTTTTAGCGATGATGTTTTGGCTGGCACGCAGTCGCGGCTACAAGTTTTTTGAAGTTGCCGATTTTGTCGCGCCGCTCATACCGCTTGCCCTTGCTGCGGGTAGGTTGGGCAACTTTATCAACGGCGAGCTATGGGGCCGGCCGAGCACATTACCGTGGGCGATGGTCTTTAGGCAGAGCGGCGACGGCATCGCTCGCCATCCGTCTCAGCTATATCAGCTAGGCCTTGAAGGCTTGGCCCTATTTGTGTTGCTTTGGTGGTTTGCGAATAAGCCGCGGCCAATCGGTCAGGTCAGCGCCGTATTTTTAATGGGTTATGGTGCTTTTAGATTTATCGCTGAATTTGCCCGCGAACCAGATAACTTTTTGGGGTTACTTGCGGCCGGACTATCAATGGGGCAGTGGCTGTCGGTGCCAATGGTTTTTGCTGGAATCTGGCTGTTTTTCAGAGCACGCGGGCAACGCTAGCGCGCCCCCTACCACCAAACAACGAGCCTGTGATGCCACAGACTCGTTGATATAGATGCCCCGCTCGTGCCGTTTAGGCCGGCATCTCGAACCGTAAGTTCAAGTTGGCCGCGATCTGCTAACTTTGAGCGCGTCTACTAGAGACCCGCATACCCGTCTAGCTATCCCGCAACCTATGTATGCCATAAGCATTGGTTCTGAGAATATATGACCTAATCACGAACACAGCAGGGACAAACTGTACACGCCTGAGAAGGCGTATGAATAAGATTAATAAAGTGTAGATCAAGCAACGTTTCTGAAGTTAGCTTGATTGGCGTGCTTTCGAGCTAACTTGGTTAGCGCGCTTTGGATGAGGGCTTTGGTAAGGCCGCATCCAGCATCGCGTTCATGTCGCCAATTCTACGCTTGAAGTCGCCAACAGCCAAACCACCTAGAGGGCCGTCGGGTGCTTTCACCGATAACAATTCGACTGCGACCTGAATAGCCGCCATCACCGCGATACGTTCGTTACCTGATACCTTGCCGCCACCTTGAATACGCCCCGCTAACTGGCTGATGTGCTGAGCCGCAGCGGTCAAGGCCTGCTTTTCTTCAGGCGGGCACGCCAACGAATAGTCTCGCCCCAAAATAGAGATATCAACGCGTTCCATTATTGAGCCCCTTGCTCAGACGCGGCTATCGCGCCAGGCAACCGCTCAAGTACGGCCTCGATGCGTTCACGCGCCTGCGCAGAAGCAGCGCGTAGGGTCGAGACCTCGTGTTCGCGCGACTGCAATTGAGCTTGTAATGTTGATTGTTCTTGTTTAAAGAGATCGAGCGAGCCCTGCAGCGCGGCCTGCTCTGACGCGTAGGCATCGACCTTGCGATTCAGAGCCTTGGCCTGCGTCCCCTCTTGGGCGAGTTTGGCCTGCAAGGCGTCACGCTCTGACTGAGCTTGAGACAGATTAGTACGCAAAGACTCGGCCTCAGAGGCGAGCTCTTGCGTGTAGGCGACCAGTGCCGCCAGGCGAATTGATAATTGATCGAGATCTTCAAGCATAACGATATCGTAAAGCAAAATTGAGCATTCAGGCGAAACGCTCGCCGTGCAGTTACCGCAGGCCACGTTTCGCCGCCGCTCGCGCATTTTCGGCAGAAACATCTTTAAACAAGAAGCCCGCAAATTAACCAGTTTTGTCAGTTAACGTTCAGAAACCTATGTTATGAACAAAATTATCAGCAGTTGAGTGTTACTAAATGCAAGTGCTTTGAGCTTTTCGGCAGATTTTGTGGGCAAATTAACACAAGTCTAGGGAAAACCCCATCCTCTAGGGGTAAGTTCAGGGTTTGCTTTGTGGCTGCTCTCCATTACCATGCAAGCCTTGCTAGTTCTCTGACAAAAATACAAACAGAGGCTTAGAGCCAGCAGAACCACGGTGCGCTCGACGCACATATTGTTTCAACAAATTTTTAGCAGCGCAGTTAAGGAGCTACCCATCATGCAGCTTAGAAATAAACAGGACTTCTGGTCAGGGGTGATGTTCATCCTGCTTGGCCTTGGATTCGCCTGGAAAGCCACCAGTTACTCGATGGGCACTGCCGCCCGGATGGGCCCTGGCTATTTTCCTCATTGGCTTGGGATCATCATGGCCATCTTAGGTGCCGTGATTTTGTTAGGTGCTTTGCGCCCTAAAGCCGAAGAGACTGAGGTGGCAAAGTTCGACTTTAAGATCCTCGCCATCATTATTTCAGCGATCGTTCTGTTTGGCCTCCTGCTGCGTCCGATGGGTCTGATTTTTTCTCTGTTCTTGTTAGTGGCAATCAGCAGCTTCGCCAGTCACGAGCACGACTGGAAAACCACCGGTTTAAATGCGCTCTTCTTGACAGTGCTGTGCTGGCTGTCGTTTGTTAAAGGCCTCAAATTGGTGTTTCCGATTTGGCCCGCCTTTCTCGGTCTGAACTAAGGAGCACCTGTTCATGGACTTATTTAATAATTTGATGATGGGTTTTGGCGTGGCGTTCACGCCTGAAAACCTGACCTATGCGCTGCTAGGCTGTTTGCTTGGCACTTTGGTAGGCGTGTTGCCTGGTTTAGGCCCCGTGCCAACAATTGCAATGCTGCTGCCGATTACCTATGTGCTGCCTCCGATTGCTGGCTTGATTATGTTGGCCGGTATTTATTACGGCGCGCAATATGGTGGCTCAACGACCGCTATTCTGGTGAACTTGCCGGGCGAGACCTCTTCGGTGGTGACGACACTCGACGGGCACGCGATGGCTAAGAATGGTCGGGCGGGTGCGGCACTGTCGATTGCCGGTTTGGCTTCGTTTTTTGCAGGTAGCGTTGCAACACTGCTGTTGGCAGCGTTTGCGCCACCACTTGCTGAGGTCGCCTTTAAATTCGGTCCTGCCGAGTATTTTTCGCTAATGGTGCTTGGCTTGGTTGGCGCAGTCGTGCTGGCGTCTGGCTCGTTGGTGAAAGCCATTTGCATGATCTTGTTGGGCCTCTTGCTCGGCATGGTTGGAACCGACGTGAACTCAGGTGTCGCTCGCTTTGACTTTGGCGTGCCTGAATTGCAAGACGGCTTGGATTTCGCAATCGTTGCGATGGGCGTGTTCGGCTTTGCAGAGATCATGAGCAACCTTGAGCTCAGAGAAAACCGCACCGAGATCGCCTCAAAGATCGGTTCTTTGTATCCCAATCTGCAAGAGTTCAAAGAAGCCTGGCCAGCAGTTGTGCGCGGCACAGCTTTGGGTTCGATGTTGGGGATTCTGCCTGGCGGTGGTGCAGTGTTGTCGTCGTTTGCGTCGTACACCCTCGAAAAGAAAGTTTCGCGCAATCCAGAACGCTTCGGCAAGGGTCATCCTGCTGGCGTGGCGGGTCCTGAGGCTGCCAACAACGCAGGTGCTCAAACCTCGTTTATCCCTTTGTTGACCCTCGGTATCCCAAGCAACGCTGTGATGGCGCTGATGGTTGGGGCAATGACGATTCATAACATCCAGCCTGGTCCTCAGGTGATGACCAGCCATCCACAGCTGTTCTGGGGCTTAATTGCTTCAATGTGGATTGGTAATCTGATGTTGGTCGTGTTGAACTTGCCGCTTGTTGGTATTTGGGTGAAGCTGCTCAAAGTGCCTTACAAAATCTTGTTCCCTGCGATCTTGGTGTTTTGTACCATTGGTGTGTACTCACTGAACTACAACACCTTTGACATTATGACGACCTCGTGCTTTGGCATCATCGGTTATGTATGGGCCAAACTTAAGTGCGAAGGCGCGCCATTGCTGCTGGGCTTGGTGCTCGGCCCACTGATGGAAGAAAACTTCCGTCGCGCCTTGCTATTGTCACGCGGCAACTACGGCACGTTCCTTGAGCGTCCGCTCTCGGCCTCGCTGCTTGGCGTTGCTGCAATTTTGGTGGTCATCGTAGCGCTGCCTTCTATCAAGAAGAAGCGTGAAGAAGCCTTTGTCGAAGAGTAAATGAATGTCTAGCATCAATAGCAAAACTTACGAACCCTCTACCCCCACCAAAGTCGCTTTTATTGGACTGGGGGTAATGGGTCTGCCGATGGCGGGGCATTTGGCTAAAGCGGGTCATGACGTGACGGTATACAACCGCAGCGCTCAAAAGGCACAAGCTTGGGTCAATGAGTTCGGGGGGCGCGCCTGCGCGACCCCTCGTGAGGCCGCTCAGGGCGCTCAGATCGTGTTTGCGTGTGTCGGCAATGATGACGACCTGCGTAGCATTGTGCTGGGCCCTGATGGCGCCTTTGAGGGCATGTCAGCAGGGGCAACCTTTGTTGATCACACCACTGCCTCGGCGTTGGTGGCACGCGAACTCAGCGCGCTTGCTCAGCAAAAGTCGTTGCGTTTTATTGATGCTCCGGTTTCGGGTGGTCAAGCCGGCGCAATCAACGGCATGTTGACTGTCATGTGCGGCGGCGATACGGCCGAGTTTGAAGCGGTTAAGCCTGTTATCGCCGTCATGGCACGCGCGGTCACCCTCGTTGGCCCTGCTGGTGCTGGTCAGTTGGCCAAGATGGTGAACCAGATTTGTATCGCTGGCTTGGTGCAGGGCCTGTCTGAAGGCATTGCCTTTGGGCAAGCTGCCGGCTTAGACATGAAGCAAGTCATCGAAGTCATCGGTAAAGGTGCAGCACAAAGCTGGCAAATGGATAATCGTGGCGCCACCATGGTGGACGATAAATTCGAATTTGGCTTTGCGGTTGATTGGATGCGTAAAGATTTGGGTTTGGTGATGGACGAGTGCAACCGAAACGGCGCGCGCGTTCCGAGCATTGCCTTAATTGATCAGTTTTATGCCGATGTCCAGAAAATGGGCGGTGGCCGTTGGGATACTTCTAGCTTGATTAAGCGCCTACGTTAAAAAAGGCCGCAGTCATCAGCTAGGGTGAGCAGTGCAGAGATGCACTGCTTTTTTTTGCCTATTATTCCGAATGACCGGTTAGCTGCGAAATTAGATCCCGAATCAGATCCCGAATCAGATCCCGAATCAGATCTCGAATCAGATCTCGAATCAGATCCCGAATTAGGCACGTAGCTTGTTGGGAGTTTGTTCGGGCTTTGCTTCGGACATTGCTACGGGATTTGCTACAGGGTTGTGCGTTGCTACGGAGTTAGCTACGGAGTTAGCTACGGAGTTTGTTCAGGCAAGGCTTGCGGCGAAGCTTGCTCTGACAAATCGTGTCCGCGCTTAAAAATCAAGGGAGATAACTCATTGAGTGCCTGGGTATAGACGTCGCGCTTAAACTCGATGACATCATCGAGTGAGACCCAGTAGGGGCTCCAGCGCCACGCATCAAACTCGGGGTGCGGGGTGGCACGCAAGCACACGTCTGTGTCGCGCCCAAGCATACGCAGCAGAAACCAAATCTGCTTTTGTCCTTTATAGTGCCCGCGAGACTCGCGCCTGATAAAGGTATCGGGCACGTCGTACCGCAACCACTCGCGCGTACGTCCTAAAACACGGACATGGTCAGGCAACAGACCGACCTCTTCGTGAAGCTCGCGCAGCATCGCTTGCGACGGGCTTTCGCCCTGATTGATGCCGCCTTGCGGAAACTGCCAGGCATGTTCCCGTATGCGCTTGCCCCAAAAGACCTCGTTTTTTTGATTAACGAGGATAATCCCTACATTTGGACGGTAGCCTTCGCGATCAAGCATGGCCACTCCCTGCGAATTCAATACAATGCGGGTGATTATACGTACCTGTTGGGCAATCTGCCCTAATAAAATTTAGCCCCTATCCCATGCGCGCATCCGCCTTTCATATCAGCACTCTAAAAGAAGCCCCTAACGACGCCGAGATCACTAGCCATCAACTGATGATGCGCGCAGGATTGATCCGCAAACTGGCCGGTGGCATTTATAACTACATGCCCTTAGGCTTGCGCGTCATCCGCAAGATCGAAAACATCATCCGCGAAGAAATGAACGCCGCAGGGGCACTCGAGCTCTTGATGCCGGTGGTGCAACCCGCCGAACTGTGGGTAGAGTCGGGTCGCTGGGAGCAATACGGCCCTGAGCTTTTGCGAATGAAAGACCGCCATGGCCGTGATTTTGTGTTGCAACCCACCTCTGAAGAGGTCATCACTGATATCGCGCGTAACGAAATTCAAAGCTGGCGACAGTTGCCAGTCAATTTTTATCACATTCAAACGAAGTTTCGCGATGAGCGCCGCCCGCGCTTTGGTGTCATGCGTGGACGCGAATTCACAATGAAAGACGCCTACTCGTTTGATCGCGATGTGGCCGGTGCTCAAAAAAGCTATCAGATCATGTTTGACGCCTACATGAAGATTTTTCAGCGCATGGGTCTGACCTTCAGGGCGGTTTCTGCCGACACTGGGTCGATCGGCGGTTCGCAGAGTCACGAGTTTCAGGTAATCGCTGATATTGGCGAAGACTTGATCGTGTACGACCCCGCGTCAGACTACGCCGCCAACATTGAGCTTGCTGTGGCGCCTTGCCTGATCGAGCAGCGCGCTGCACCGAGCGCGGCCCTGAAGCTTGAGCCCACACCGGGTGCTGCCAAATGTGAAGCTGTTGCTCAATTACTGGGGGTACCACTGACTCAAACCATCAAGTCGATCGTGCTCGCCACCGAGCTTAAAGACCAGCCGACTCAAGTTTGGCTGCTGTTATTACGCGCCGATCATGAGCTCAATGAAATTAAGACTGGCAAAATCCCCGGCCTGAATCATGGCTTTAGATTTGCAACTGAAGCCGAGATCGTTGAGCATTTTGGCTGCAAACCGGGATATTTAGGCCCCGTGAACACAAAACTGCCAGTCAAAGTGATTGCCGACCACACTGTGGCTAGGATGCATGACTTTATCTGCGGCGCCAACCAAGAAAACGCCCACCTGAGCGGCGTGAACTGGCTGCGCGACCTGCCCGAGCCTGACTTGGTAACAGATCTACGAAATGTCGTCGCAGGCGACCAAGCGCCTTCAGGCAAGGGTCCGTTAGCGATTCAGCGGGGCATTGAAGTCGGGCACGTCTTTTACCTTGGTACAAAATACTCTGAGGCGATGAAGGCGACCTTTCTTGACGAAACTGGCAAACCCGCACTCATGGAAATGGGCTGCTACGGCATTGGTGTGACCCGCTTGGTCGGTGCAGCGATCGAACAAAATCACGACGCCAAAGGCATTATCTGGCCACGGGCCCTCGCCCCCTTCGAAGTTGTGATTTGCGGGGTCGGCTGGGGCAAAAGCGAAGAGGTGCGCAGTGCCTGCGAGTCGATTTATGCCGCACTCAAAGCACAAGGGGTTGACGTCATCTTGGATGATCGCGATTTGCGTCCAGGCATCATGTTTGCCGAGTGGGAGCTCATTGGGCCGCCAGTCAGGATTACGGTAGGTGATCGTGGCCTAAAAGACGGTGTCGTTGAACTGTTATGCCGCACAGAAACCGAGGCTGCACGTGTTGCGCTGGCTGACTGCGTCGCTCAAACCATGACTCGTTTGTCGCAGCTTTAAAGACATGGTCTCATTGCCACATTCGCTGATACGCCATCAAAAAGGGGCCTAACGATGCAGCCTCAGGCACCCGCATTTAAACACCGCTTTGCAGTGCGGGTGTACTACGAAGATACTGATATGGGCGGCGTTGTGTTTTACGCCAACTACCTAAAGTTCATGGAGCGCGGTCGCACTGAATGGCTGCGAGCTGTTGGCGTTCACCAATCAGAGCTCGCTGCACAAGAGCATCGAGGGTTTATGGTGACCGAGCTTGATATTCGCTATCGCAAGCCTGCACGCCTCGATGACTTGTTACAAATTGAAAGCGAAGTCACACGAATGGGCCGAGCTTCGTTACACTTCCATCAGTCCATTTACCGAGATGGTGAACTTCTGACCGAAAGCAATATCCAAGTGTGTTGTGTAGAAACCGTTAACATGCGGATCGCAGCGATCCCTCAATCTGTGCGCACCAAATTTGCAGTACCTATTCAGGAATAAGTGATGCCAACTACCTCTGACATGTCAATGCTCTCGCTGGTCTTAAACGCCAGCATCCCCGTGCAACTGATTATGCTGCTATTGATTGTGGTCTCGGTGGTTTCCTGGACCTTCATTTTTTCGAAGCGCGCCACGATTAAAAAATCGTTGGCGCAAACCCGACGCTTTGAAGATGACTTTTGGTCGGGTGGCGATTTGAACGGCCTTGATCAGTCGGTTGCTGGGCGTTTAAACGAGAGTGGCGCGTTGGCCCGTATCTTTCACGCCGGCATGGAAGAGTTTGCCAAGGCACGACGCGCGGGTACCGCGCCCGCCACAGCGCCAACGCTTGACGGCGCTCGTCGCGCGATGCGTGCCGCCTATCAGCGCGAGATGGATGAACTCGAATCGCACCTGAACTTCTTAGCCTCGACAGGCTCAGTTAGCCCGTATGTGGGTCTGTTAGGCACCGTTTGGGGCATCATGCACGCCTTCGTTGGCCTGGCCAATGTGCAGCAGGCCACGCTTGCCTCGGTCGCGCCTGGCATCGCCGAAGCCCTGATTGCCACGGCCATTGGCCTGTTCGCTGCGATCCCTGCCGTGGTGGCCTATAACCGCTACACCCACGACATCGATCGTCTGTCGATTCGCTTTGAAACCTTCGTCGATGAGTTCTTGAACATTCTGCAGCGGCAGGTGCGCTAATGTCTTCGGTACGCTCTAGTTCGGGGCGCTCGGGTCGTCGCCTCAAAAACGAGATTAACGTCGTGCCGTATATCGACGTCATGCTCGTACTGTTGGTGATTTTTATGGTCACGGCGCCTTTAATCACACCTGGTGTGATCGAACTACCTTCTGTCGGACAAGCGGCCAACGTCCCCATGACACCGATTGAGATTCAAATTACCGAGGATAGCAAGGTATCGTGGCGCAAACGCGAATCCGGTCAAACCTTCAAACCCGTCGAGCGCAACGCATTAGCGCAAACCATCCTGTCTGAACTCAAACCCGATCAGCCCGTCGTGATTGGCGCTGATGGCAAAGTCCCCTACGACGTTGTCATGAAGGTCATGGAAGATCTGCGCAAAAACGGAGTCACAAAACTTGGTTTGTTAGTCGATCAAAAAGGCAATACAGCACCCGCGTCGAACAATGCCAAGCCTGCCAAGCGTTAACTCACGTCATGTCGAACTCGTCTAAGCGCCTCTCGCTCTAATGCCGCCTCGCCACCCCCAAATGGTACGCGGTCCGATTCTGCCTCCACGGCAGGCGATGAACTTGCGCGCGCTTGGATTAGCACTGCTCACCCATTTGATCTTGGTATTGATGCTCGTGCTCGGACTTGACTGGAAAACCGAAGCGAATGGGCCGCTCGAGATTATGCTGGTGGCCGATGGCAATAGCCCGGTCAGCCCACCACCCCAGACCAAGCCCCCCGAACCCACTCCAAAACCTGAGCCTGCCCCCGCGCCAAAGCCCGAGCCCACGCCCGAACCCTCGCCCCCGCCACCACCTCCTCCGCCCCCTCCGGTAGCTCCAGCCGCTGCGCCAACACCCGAGGTTGATCCAGAGATCGCGCTTGAACAAGAGGCTAGACGCAGGCGCGAACAAGAGAGGCTTGAGCGCGAAATAGCTGCCAAAGAGGCTGCCGAGAAACGCGCAGCCGAAGAGGCCATTAAAGAAAAAGAGCGCATCAAAAAAGAAGTTGAAATTGCAAAAATAAAAGAAACTGAGCGGCTTGAGCAACGCCGTCGTGATGCCGAGCGCGCAGAAGCCGACAAAAAGGCAAAAGAAGACGCTGCTAAAAAGCTCGTTGCTGAAAAACTGGCCGCTGAAAAGAAAGAGAAAGAAGAGGCTGAGAAAAAAGTAAAAGAAGAGGCTGCAAAAAAGGCTAAAGAAGACGCCGCCAAAGTTGCTGCCGCCGAGAAAAAAGCTAAAGAAGACGCCGCCCAACGTGCGGCGAAAGATCAGGCTTTGAAGGATATGATGCGTGGCGACGCACTGAGCGCAGCTGGTCTGCCAGGCGGGACAGCTGACCGCAACCAGTCCGGTGGTGGTCGAGATGACGGCTACGGCGCAAAAATAAAGGCTTGCGTGCAGCCCGGCGTATCATTTCCGCCTCCCCCTCGTGGCGCTGGCGGGAACCCGGCTGCGCAATACAGTATTAGCTTGAAACCAGACGGGCAAATTGCCGATGTCAGACTGACAAAATCATCGGGTAACGTCAACTTTGACCGCGCGGTCGAGACAGGCATCCGGCGCTGCAATCCCTTCCCGCGTCCGCCTTCGGGAAACTACCCCAGTTCTCTCACCGTCAATTACAATATGTACGATTGATAGGAGCCAGCACCAATGACGTTTAATCGACCCTACCCCGCACCAACTGCCTGCAAAGCGTCGGTAAAAGTGCTGTCCGGCTGGCTACTCACTTGCCTAGTCACCACGCTCGCTCTATTTTTTGCAGTCGCGGCGCAGGCACAATTACGCGTCGATATCTCAGGCACCGGGGCGCAACAATACCCCGTCGCGATTGCAGACTTTAGCGGCGATGCCGCAGGCGGCCAAATCGCAGAAATTATCCGCGCCGACTTAACTGGCTCGGGTCAATTCAGACTCATCGCCACAACGGGGTCAAACCTTAATGTTGACTCACCGATCGCATTCGACGAATGGCGTACTCGGGGTGCTGACTTTATTGCTTACGGCTCGGTCATTCGCCTGCCAGATGGTCGTTTTGAGGTTAAGTACCGTCTTGGCGACACGGTCAAACGGGGCTCGCTTGATGGCTTTACAGTGTCGGGCACCGAAAAAGAATTGCGGCGTATGTCTCATCAAATCGCCGATCGCATTTACGAAAAAATTACCGGCATCAAAGGTGTATTTGCCACGCGTATCGCCTACGTCTTAAAGCAGGGCAAAACCTACGAATTGCAAATTGCAGACGCAGATGGGCAAAATCCACAGGTGGCTTTGCGCTCGCGCGAACCGATTATTTCGCCGGCTTGGTCGCCCGATGGCGCCCGACTGGCCTACGTGAGTTTTGAGTCTGGCAAGCCGGTGGTGTATGTGCACCACCTCACCACCAGCAAGCGTGCGCCGGTAGCCAATTACAAGGGCAACAACTCGGCGCCGGCTTGGTCACCCGATGGCAACACGCTAGCCGTGGTGCTAACCCGCGATGGTTTATCGCAAATCTACACGCTGGGTGCCAATGACGGCTCTAATCTGCGTCGCGTAACCCGCTCGCCCCTGATTGATACCGAACCCGTCTTTGCACCTGATGGCCGGTCACTTTTCTTCACAAGCGATCGCAGCGGTAGCCCACAAATTTACCAAACTGGTCTTGAGGGTGGTGAGCCCCGCCGCATCTCATTCAACGGCGGTTACAATATCTCACCTCGAATTTCTCCGGATGGCAAAACTTTGCTGACTGTTACACGTCGAGACGGCACGTATCGTATCGCCTCGCTCAACTTGGCCACTGGCGCAGAGTCCCTCCTGACAGACGGGCGCGACGATCAGTCTCCAAGTTTTGCTCCTAACGGCATGCAAGTGCTATATGCCGCAATTCAGGGTGGTAGAAGCGTGTTGGCCGGGGTATCTAGTGATGGTCGCGTTCGTCAAACGCTGTCCATCCTGAACGGCGAAATACGCGAACCCACCTGGGGCCCCTTTTCTCAATAACCATTGAATTTCCTCTTAAAGGATCCATCATGTCGCGCATCGCAAAAGCTCTAACCACCGCCGCCTTAGCTGTTAGTTTGGTCGCTTGTAGCTCAGTTTCTCTAGACGACAAGGCTGGGGCGGGTGGTGCGGGTGGTGCAGACGGCTCTGGCATTCTTGATCCGTTTAACCCGCAAAGCATTTTGGCAAAACAGCGCTCGGTTTACTTTGATTTCAATAGCTACACGGTGAGTGAGCAGTACCGCAGTCTGGTTGAAACTCACGGTAAGTACTTAGTGAGTGCTCCTCAACAGCGCGTAGTCATTGAGGGCAATACCGATGCCCGTGGCGGCTCTGAATATAACTTGGCGCTCGGTCAACGTCGTGCCGAGGCCGTGCGCCGTATGCTGACATTGCTTGGTGTTTCAGATACCCAGGTTGAAACCATTAGCTTGGGCAAAGAAAAGCCTAAAGCCTTGGGTAACACTGATGCTGATTACGCTGAAAACCGTCGTGCAGATTTCAACTATAAGCGTTAAGCTTAAGCGCTGTGGCCTGAACTAAACAGGGCGGCTCACTGGCCGCCTTGTCGTTTCAAAGGGATATTATGTCTATGACAACCACCTCTAAGCGAATACTTGGTACTGGGTTGCTTTTGATTGGCGGCCTTGCACTCAATCAATCTGCGTTGGCCTTTGCCGATGATGATGCTCGTAAGGCTATCGTTGAATTACGCCAGCAAATCAAAACTCTCACCGAGGCCAACCAGCGTGCTCGGCTGCAGCTCGCAGATCAGATCGAAGCACTAGAGCAAGAGCTGATGCGTCTGCGCGGAGACATGGAACAGCTCGGACGCCCAAGTTCTGGGCTGGGCTCACCTGGCGGCACGTCTGGCGCCCGCGCGCCCGATGCCAAGTCTGCTGACCCTCGCGAGCAATCGGCCTTTGATCAATCGATTGAGACCTTTCGCAAAGGCCAGTACAAAGAAGCCATTGAGAATCTGACTGCATTTTTGACGCTGTACCCAGATAGCAAACTCAGTCCTACCGCACAGTTTTATCTAGGTAGTAGTCGTTACGCGTCAAAAGACTTTAAAGGTGCGATTGCCACACTTGATGCCATGGTTAAAAAATACCCAAGAGAAACTCGCGCACCCGATGCGCTGCTGTTGGTTGCAGGATGCCAGGTTGAGCTGAACAATCGCCCAGCTGCGAAAGTCACGTTGCAACGTATCGTCCAAGAATACAAAGGCACGCCAGCAGCTGACACAGCTGCTAAACGGATTCCGTTACTCTAGGGTAGATAACCGACTCGCCGATTCAAGTTCAAGTCTCGACGCCTTGAGTCGGCGCAGCCGCCAGCCCAACTCATTTAGGTGCCGGTCAAAGGGCGCCTTAGGTCGACGCCAGTAGTAGGCAGGCCACACCGGCCACAATCAGTACGGTCCCGACCGCTTCTTGGCGCGTACTTTTACTTGCAAACACACGCCAAGACAGCAATTGCGCAAACAAAACTTCGACTAAGCCCAAGGTGCGCACATTAGCGGCCGCAGTTAAAGCAAACCCAAGAAACCACCCCTCTGACGCCGATGCACCGAGCAAGCCGCCCCAGATTGAAATTCGCCAAGCCTGCAGGCAGCGCACCCAAGCTTCGTAATGAAAAATCATCATCCACGCAGCCAGCAACAGTGTTTGCACACCCAACCCGCAGGCAAGCGTTAGCGAAGCACGCATCAAGAAATGGCCATCGCCTAACGCTAGGATGCCACCCCTGAACGTAACCGCGGCAATCGCAAAACAGGCGCCGGCCAATAATCCCAACACGGCAGGTTGCCATTGAGAGCCCTCTTGAAGGCCGTTGACAGGCTTACGCGCCATCACGGTCACGCCAGTTGTTGCGACAATAATCGCGGCCATGGCAAGCCATGAAATCGTATCGCCCAACACCACCAAGCCAAATACTGCCACCTGAACAGGCTCGGTTTTCGTCCAGGCGGTCACCACCACAAACGCACGCTGGCGCATTGCCGCAAGCATCAAGGCCGTTGCCGCGATCTGTGAAACTGCCCCCGCAGCGACAAACAGGGCAAAGTTCAGATCCATTGATGGAAACGTTGACCCTGTTGCAAAAAGAGCAACCACTGCGAACAGCGCGGCAAACGGAAAGCCGTACAAAAATCTCACTTGCGTGGCACCCAGCGTGCCTAGCTTTTCAGTCAGGCTGCGCTGGATAGCGTTACGCCCGGCTTGCGCCGCAGCCGCAAAAATTGAAGCGGGGATCCATAACCAAGTCCAATCTTGCACAAGAGTCTCCAGTGAGGGTTTAGCAACTATCGAGAGCTTCAATTCGCTCGCAGCGTCAGCACCACCCGCTTACACGCCGGTGGTAACAGTTTTGCATACGACATCAATGACTGCCCGCGTGCTGCATCAAGAGCGTCACCGTTGCAGGATCAAGCACGATCCCCTCAGCACGCTGCTGCGCCATTTTTTTCAATTCAATTTCACCAGGCACAATCACTGGCTTGGTCGAGTCAACCGCAGGGCTATCGTGCAAAATCGCAGCAAAATCCATCATCCGCTCTGACAGCCACTGCGCCGAACCCAACAGACGCGTATCGATCAAAATAAAAAAGTGCCCTAAATTTTGCGGTTCATCGGGCGCATCCACCCATGACTTAACATGTGTCAGGTAAGCCGCGTTAGACAACAACCCGGCAAACATATCAACAAGCAAGGCAAGGCCGTAACCTTTATGCCCACCGACCGGCAATAAGAAACCATCTAGCGCCGCCTTGGGGTCAGTTGTCGGTCGCCCCTGGGCATCCGTCGCCCACGTATCCGGAATCGACTCACCACGCTTAAACGCGTTACGCACCTTGGCGCGCGCTACTACGCTCATGGCCATATCCAGTAAAAAGGGCGAACCACCTGGGTTAGGCACACCAAAACCAAGCGGGCTATTGCCAAGCCTGGCATCACTGCCCCCCCAGGGCGCAATCGTCGTCGTGGCGTTACTTCCGATGACACTGGCAAACCCCTCTTCTGCCGCGATCAATGAGTAGGGCGAGATCGGCCCAAAATGATTACTGCCACGCGCAAACGCCATCCCAACGCCACACTGCCGCGCCGCCTCCATCGCGGCACGCAGCGCATGCATACCGACCAGAGGCCCCACCCCATTATCACCATCCACTAGCCTCAGCGCTGGCGCAGGTGCTTGCACAGCGATATTAGGCCGAGCGTTAATACCCTTGACCAACAACCGCTCACCATACGACTCAATACGCGACAGCCCGTGCGTACTTAAACCAAAAAGATCGGCCAGCACCAATACTTTCACAACATCAGCAGCGTCTGCTTGCGTCAGACCTAGGCCCTGAAATGCACGGGTTGCTAAGTCTGTGAGCTCTGCTTCAGACCAGTGTGTTTGAACAGCCTGCGGTTGATTCATGTTGCTGAGACATCCTATTATTCGAGGTATACCAATCTTCGCGAGCGCGGCACGACTTCTGCGTGTCGTTCAGACGGTAATGGTACTGGCGAGTCACCAAGTGCTGACATACTAAACGTTCTCGCGCCAGCGGCAAAATGGCGCACAGTCACACTGAGGCGTTCGCGCACCGTCACCACAAGCAGATAGGCGACATACGAATATGCCACTGCAACACAAGCAGATAGCCGACATACGAATAAGTCACTGCAACACATGCAGATAGCCGACATACGCGCAAGTCACTGGAATACCAGCGGATAACCGACATACGAGCAAGTCACTGAAACACAAGCAGGTTTTACCGCAACCGCACCTGGACGCTTGAGGTTGATTGCAAAACTAGCCGACTTATGATTTGATGCAGCATGAACCCAGCGTGTGATTCAGTCTAAATGCCGCGTCTCACGAACCGAATACCCAATTAGAAGGTAGGTCATGCAAACTGATGTAAACGACCGCAACGTTGCCGTAGTGACTGGTGCAGCGCGCGGGATCGGCCTTGCCTGTGTCAAGCGACTCGCCGCAAAGGGCTTTCGCGTTGCCATGGCAGATATCGGCTCGCCACAACTCGCTGAGTCAGCCGCCGCATTACAAGCGCAGGGGTGGGATGTGATGACGCTACCTGGCGATGTCGGTCATTTTGACGCGGTACAACAACAAGCGGCTTTAGTCTTGAGTCGATACGGGCGCATCGACGTCTTAGTGAACAATGCCGGCATTTCGCAACCGAAGGGCTTACTCGACATCTCAGAGGCCGAGTGGGACCGCACCATCATGGTCAATCTTAAGGGTTTCTTCAACTGGTGCAAGGCCGTAGCACCCGCGATGCTCGCTCAGGGAGGCGGCCGCATCATCAATATGTCTTCGATCAGCGCCACCACAGGCGGCAGCGCTGAAGCCGTCAGTAAGTTTTCATATTGCGCATCGAAGGCGGGGGTACTTGGCTTAACTCGCGGGTTGGCTAAAGAGCTGGCTCCTACGGTGACCGTCAACGCCATCTGCCCTGGTTCAATTCGCACAGATCTGACTGAAGCGCTGATCAGTGCAAACCACGATCAAATTTTACAAACCATACCGCTTAAACGCATCGGAACTCCGGATGACATTGCAGTTGTCGTCGAGTTTCTGGCAACGGTCAACCCCTGCTTCATCACTGGCGAGGTAATAGATGTCGACGGCGGTCAGTGGGTCAACTGACCTTAGCGCTGGCGGTCACACGTCAGCGGCAAAACGCAGCACGCGGATTAGGCAGTCGTTAAAACTGTCTGCTTTGCTATTGCCCGGCGTGATCTTTCTGATCGTGGGGTTGCTGTGGCCGTTCGCCTCAATGCTCGGGATTTCGTTTTATGACAAATACCCTGCGAATACCAGCCTCACACTCGACCATTACCTGTTGCAATTCGAAGACTCGTACGCGTTATTTGTTGCCCTACGTACGCTCGCACTCGGCCTCTGGGTCACTGTCCTTACCGCTGTGATTGGCTATCCCGTGGCTTGGTATCTCGCCCGTAGCGACTCTCGCCTAAAACACTTGGTATTTTTAGGCGTGGTGTCTCCGCTTCTCGTCAGCATCGTTGTACGCACACTCGGCTGGACGATTTTGCTTGGCAATGAGGGGCTAGTCAACGCATTATTGGTGAGCCTCGGAATCGTAGATGAACCGCTGCGACTCATGCAAAGCTTCTGGAGTGTCGTACTAGGTATGACCCATGTTCTACTGCCCTTCATGGTGCTGTCAATTTCTAGTGTGTTGAGCAAGATTGACCAGTCGCTCATCGAATCGGCTGCAGTGATGGGGGCCTCGCCTTTTCAGAATTTTCTGCGGATTATCTTACCGCTTTCGGTACAAGGTCTTGCAGCAGGCTCCGTGATCGTCTTTTGTCTGTCCATTGGTGCCTATATCACGCCGATATGGCTGGGCCGTGGGCAAGTCAACGTGATGTCGATCTACATTCACGAACAAATGGTTGTCATGGTTGACTGGCCCGCTGGGGCAGCCGCCTCGATGATCCTGACCATTGTCACGCTGATTGTATTAATGCTGTACGGACTAGCAATCAAAAGGCATGCTAGGCGATGAGAAAAAAAACCTCCGAGAGAGTACTTAAACTTTATGTGGCTCTCGTTATGCTGTTTCTTGCCCTGCCCATTGCCGTCGTCATTCCTTCGTCCTTTGGCAATGACTCAAGCCTAAGGTTTCCACCAAAAGGTTTTTCGTTGAAGTGGTTTGAGAAGGCCTGGAATACTCAGGCGTTTTGGGACGCTTTTCAGGTCAGCTTGCTGGTCGCAGCGATTGCAACGGCGATTTCACTGGTCATCGGCACACTTGCCGCCTTTGCAATCGTGCGCCATACATTTAGAGGCAAACAATTTTTCGAATTTCTTTTCATGACTCCGCTGGTATTCCCAGCGATTGTGCTTGCAGTTGCGCTTTCTATGGTGCTTGGCTCAGTAGGTCTGTTGCGTAATTTCTGGGGTCTTGTCTTTGCCCATGTCATCATCACAGTGCCCTATATTGTTCGTACCGTAGGGGCAACGCTTTCTGAAATTGACATCGCCTACGAAGAAGCCGCCGCCACACTTGGGGCAAACGCTTTCCGTACATTTTGCCTTGTCACGATTCCGATGCTGCGACCAGGGCTCATTGCAGGCGCCGTATTTTCGGCCATCATGTCCTTCGACGAATTCACCGTCTCTTTGTTTCTGGTAGGCCCCGGGGTGATGACACTTCCGCTTGAAATTTATCATTACACCGAGTTTCAAATGGATCCGACGGTAGCGGCGATCTCTACCATGCTTCTCGGTGTGACCGCCTTAATCGTGATCGTGATTGAACGTTCAATTGGATTGAAAAAGCAATTTAAACACTAACCATCTTGACCTAATTTCACTCAATGGAGTTTCTAAAAATGAAGCCTAGCGACAAAGAAGACAGCTACTTGTTGGACAATTTCAAGACTCAGCCACAGCGCCGAGATATTCTCAAATCGTTGCTGGTGCTAGGGGTGGGTAGTGCTTCGGTGATGCAGTTTGCCAACGCCTTAGCCACCGCTACAGATGCCGAGGTCGCCAAGCTAGTGATCCTCTCGCAGCCTGGTGTGTTACCCAAGCTATGCAACGACATTTCGACTCCCATGATTAAGAAGATCAGTCCCAAGACTGAAATTGAAGTCATCTCGTCGAACAATGCTGCCTCGTATCCACGCATGCTGGCCCAACGCAGTACCCCTTCGATCAGCGGCTCTATGATCAACGATCTATTCGCGCAACGAGGCATCGCCGATGGGATGTGGGACAAATTCGACCCTGCCATCATGACGAACCTTAAAAATATCCCCCCCGAGATCATGACACCTGGGGGCTTTGGGATCATTTTTCTCATGACGCCTTTTGGCATTATGTACAACCCGGATCGAGTCGAGAAACCCACCTCATGGCTTGACCTCTGGAACCCAAAATACGCTGGGCGTGTGTCAATGTGGGATGCCTACTTCGACGCCTACATCATGGCCGCCATCGCAACGGGTAAAGGCCCAAGTGTTCTTGAAGGCATCAAGGCCTGGAGCGCTCACAAGAAAAATATCGGGGCCTGGGTCAGTTCACCAATCGTTGAAGCTGACTTGGTAGATCGCGGTGAAGTCTGGCTTGCGCCACACTGGGGTGCTTGGGCAGAGCTCGCACGCTCGCAAGGCAAAAAAGTAGCGTTTACTGTTCCCAAAGAAGGTGCTGTGCAATGGGGCGGCCATATGCAACTGAGTAAAGGCTTTAGCCCAGAAGTCTCTAAGCTCAGCCAGGCTTACATGAATACCTGGCTGTCTGATGAATTTCAACTCGAATCGCTCAAGCAAGGCTTTCTGTCGCCAGTCAGCAAAGCGGTCAAGGTACCGGATGATCTCAAGCGCGCTGGCTTCATTAGCGTAGACGATGCGATTAGCAAACTGATTCGGCCTGACTTCAAAGAAGTGGGCGAGCAAATGCCAAAAATCAAAGCGCAGATTGACCGAACGCTCAAGGGTTGAGGATAAGCGTCATGACCAAGCAGATGCCTGACGTTCAGTTGGTGAATATTCATAAACGGTATGGAGAAGTCGCCGCTGTCAGAGGCATCGATTTGGAGGTTAGGCGCGGAGAAATGGTGAGTTTTCTAGGCCCAAGTGGCTGCGGAAAAACCACCACTCTACGCATGATTGCTGGGTTAGAAGAGCCTGACGTAGGCGAAATCATGATCCGTGGGCAAACGATGAATCAAGTGCCCACGCATCGACGAAACCTTGGCATGGTTTTTCAGAATTACGCCTTGTTCCCGCATATGTCAGTGCACGAAAATATTGCCTTTGGTTTACTGATGCGCAAAGAGGCTCGCGTCGATATCGACAAAAAGGTAAAAGATGTCATGAAGCTGATACGCCTCGAGGGGATGGCGCTGCGCCTGCCCTCGCAGCTGTCGGGCGGCCAGCGGCAACGGGTTGCCTTGGCACGAGCGATTGTGACCAAACCCAATGTCTTGTTGCTCGATGAACCGCTTGGCGCCTTGGATAAGAAACTGCGCGAACAAATGCAGATCGAAATCCGTATGCTGCAGCGCGAAGTCGGCATCACAAGTATTTTTGTCACACACGATCAAGAAGAGGCGCTTACGCTCTCGGATCGCATTGTTGTCATGGATGGTGGGCGGATCATTCAATTGGGCACGCCAGCAGAGATCTACAAAAATCCTGCCACACCGTTTGTTTCTGAATTTATTGGCGTCTCGAACTCAGTTGAAGCAACTGTCGAAAAGACAGAGTCTCAATTGATCACCGTTGTAGCCAAAAAAAGTGGCCTCAGCTTGCGTGCGCCTGCGAGCGAGTTTGCACGCACAGGCGACCCCGTTGAGCTCTCGGTCAGGCCTGAGAACATCACTTTTTTTCAAGAGACTCGCGAGGGCTACAACACCCTAGCTGGTGTTATTTCGCACGTGGTGTACACGGGCCCCCTCACCTATTTTCATCTTGAGGCTGGCGAGGGTGCAAAGTTCATTGCCTTGCAGCCAAATGCAGACACAGCAAGCACCACAGAACAACCGAAGGCCGGAGATCGCATTATGTTTGGTTGGCCCCATGAGGTGACCAGGGTGCTGCCCGCACGTTAACGCTTAAACATATTTACAAGACCAAGGAACCGTTATGTCACACACTGAAGTCGTTGCGTCGCACGCTGACGCTGTTGCACCACACACTGACATCAAACAGGCCATTCTCGACTGGTTGCGTGCTCACGAGCAAGAGATGTTCGCGCTGCTTGAACAAGTCGTCAATATTGACAGTGGCAGCTACAACAAAGCTGGTGTTGACCAAGTCGGTGCGGTCTTTCGTGCGCATCTTGAGAAGGCGGGCATCACCGCCAAGGTACATCCCAATGCCAAGCATGGAGACTGTCTCGTTGCTGAGGTGCCCGGCAGTGCTGGGCCTGAGTCAGCCCACGTGCTGCTGATGGGGCACATGGATACTGTTTTCCCGGATGGAACGGCTGCAAAACGTCCGTATCGCGTTGAGGATGGGGTCGCCTACGGTGCCGGCGTGGCTGATATGAAAGCAGGCTTAGTGATGAACACCTTTGTGGCACGCGCCTTTCACGCCTGTGGTGGCAATCATTTGCCCATTAAAGTGCTCTATACCGGCGACGAAGAGATTGCCTCACCCGCGTCGCGCGAGCTCATACTAAAAATGGCCAAAGGCGCTGCCACAGTATTGAACGCCGAGCCTGGTCGGCCAAGCGGTAACGTTGTCACGTCTCGCAAAGGCGCATTCTTTATTGACTTCGAAGTGGACGGCGTGGCTGCGCACTCGGGCGTCAATCACGACAAAGGCGCCAGCGCAATTGAAGCCTTAGCCCGAAAGATCACCGCACTGCATCAACTCACTGATAGGGCAGCCGGTATCACCGCCAATGTCGGGACGATCAAAGGGGGCATGTCAGTCAATACCGTGGCGCCGCATGCCTCGGGCCAATTAGACGTTCGGTTTCCAGGTGACGTGGATCACGAGAATCTGCAACAACGCATCAAAGATATTATTGAAGACGAGGCCCTGCCTTGTACGTGTGGACGTATCACCCATCAAGGGACTTTTTTACCTTTATTCGAGACGAATGCGAGTCGCGACCTCTTAGCCGACTATCGAATGTCTGCCGAAGAACTTGGCGTGCAAGTCAAGGGCGAGTTTACTGGTGGCTCAGCAGACAGCGGACTCACCGCCTCAGTCGGGGCCCCCACCCTTTGCGCAACAGGCCCAGTCGGGGGGCAGGTTCATACGGCAGACGAGTACTGCCGCATCGATACACTCGTGCTCAGAGCTCAGGCCGTTGCACTCACAATCCTCGCACGCGATGCCGTTTAAACCAATGACCTCCTCCTCAGTTGCGTTAGTGACAGGTGCTGCGACAGGCATCGGTCAGTCGATCGCTGAACAGCTACACGAAGCAGGCTATCGCGTAGCGATCACCGATATCAATGTCGAGCAGGCACAAAAACTCGCTCAGCGACTATCGGCGAGCGGAGCTAACGCACAAGCCTTCAAACTCGACGTGCGATTGCAAAGTGATATCCAGTCTGTATTCACGCAAGTCGAGCGTGAGATGGGCCCCATCACTATGCTGATCAATAACGCAGGCCTGTATCCAAATCATCCTTCCCTTGAGATGACCGAAACCCAATGGGACGACGTGTTTGATACAAACTTGAAAGGCACTTTTTTTTGTTGCCAGGCTTTTACTCAAGCTGCAGTGAGAAATAACATTCAAGGCGCCATCGTCAACCTCGCCTCAACCTCTGCCTTTTCTGCAAGACCTGGCGCTGCTCACTACGCCGCCTCAAAGGCGGGCCTCGTCATGCTAACCAAATCACTCGCTCAAGAGTTTGGTGCATATGGAGTCCGCGTCAATGCGGTAGCCCCCGGCCTTATTGAAGTCGGTAAGGCCAACGTCTCTACAGCCTATCGCGACCAATTCACAACCATGGTGCCCTCAGGCCGCACAGGTACCCCAGCTGATATCGCCAGTGTCGTGTCCTTCTTGATATCCCCAGCTGCAGACTACGTGAACGGTGAATGTATCGTAGTAGACGGCGGCTTTCTAACCGGCCGCACGCTACAGCGCTCGAAGACGTCCTAGCAGCCCCAGCAAGCGCAAGAGACTCACCGCATCAATCCACCCCAGCGCTTGAGCGGCCCCGGAGTGGCGTATTTTGCCCAGCACAAATACCCACGCAGGGGCAGTTCAAGCGCGTGCGTAAGCGAGCAGTACAAGAGCGTGCGTAAAAAGAGAATCAACCGTGCATAAAAAAATCCAGACCGAAGCCTGGATTTTTTACCTTACACAGGCGCCCAAGCCGAAGCTCGGGCCATGCGCAACTGAGCTTAGAACCCGCCCATGCCGCCCATTCCACCCATGCCGCCCATATCACCACCACCCATACCACCGCCGCCAGCTGGCTTGTCTTCAGCCAGTTCGCAGACAGCTGCTTCAGTGGTCAGCAACAAGCTGGCAACAGACGCTGCATTTTGCAAGGCAGTGCGTGTGACTTTAGTTGGATCCAACACACCTTGCTCGACCAGGTCACCGTATTCACCGGTGGCGGCGTTAAAGCCGTAGTTACCCGAACCGTTTGCAACTTCGTTGACCACAACGCTTGGCTCGTGACCAGCGTTTGCAACGATGATGCGCAATGGCTCTTCGATGGCGCGCAACACAAGCTTGATGCCTGCGTCTTGGTCAGCGTTGTCACCTTTAAGCTTCGACACGACAGCGCGTGTGGCATGCAAAGCATCTTCAACGCGAGCTTTCTTTTCTTTCATTTCGACTTCGGTAGCAGCACCGACGCGAATCACAGCAACACCGCCGGCCAACTTAGCCACGCGCTCTTGCAATTTTTCACGATCGTAGTCAGATGTGGCTTCGTCGATCTGGACACGAATCTGCTTGACGCGTGCTTCGATTGACTTGGCATCGCCATGACCGTCGATGATGATGGTGTTTTCTTTACCGACTTCGATACGCTTAGCCTGACCGAGTTCTGCCAGTGTGGCTTTTTCAAGCGACATACCGGTTTCTTCAGAAATGACGGTACCACCGGTGAGGATGGCGATGTCTTCGAGCATGGCTTTGCGACGATCACCGAAACCAGGCGCTTTAACGGCGGTGGTTTTCAGGATGCCACGAATGTTGTTGACGACCAGCGTGGCCAAAGCCTCGCCTTCGACGTCTTCAGCCACGATCAGCAGTGGGCGGCTCGACTTGGCAACTTGCTCAAGCACGGGCAGCAGGTCACGAATGTTGCTGACTTTTTTGTCATAGATCAGAACATACGGGTCATCCAACGCTGACACTTGCTTGTCAGGATTGTTGATGAAGTAAGGCGACAAGTAGCCGCGATCAAACTGCATCCCTTCAACGACGTCGAGTTCGTTGTCGAGTGACTTGCCGTCTTCGACAGTGATCACGCCTTCTTTACCGACTTTGTCCATTGCGTCTGCAATGATTTTGCCGATCGAGAAGTCGCTGTTAGCTGAAATTGAGCCAACTTGAGCGATTTCTTTGGTTGTCGTGCAAGGCTTTGACAACTTCTTGAGCTCTTCAACCGCAACAGCGACAGCTTTGTCGATACCGCGCTTCAGATCCATTGGGTTGATGCCGGCAGCCACGTACTTGAGGCCTTCAACAACAATCGACTGCGCCAACACTGTAGCAGTGGTGGTGCCGTCGCCAGCGTTGTCAGAAGTCTTTGAAGCGACTTCTTTCACCAACTGGGCGCCGATGTTTTCAAATTTGTCTTTGAGTTCGATTTCTTTAGCAACCGACACGCCGTCTTTAGTGACGGTTGGGGCGCCGAACGAACGCTCGAGCACAACGTTACGGCCCTTAGGACCGAGGGTGGTTTTTACAGCATTGGCGAGGATATTTACGCCACGGACGATGCGCACGCGTGCGTCATCACCGAATAGAACTTGCTTGGCAGCCATTTAGGTTTCCTTCGTATTCTGTGGATTACTGAACAACAGCGAGAATTTCTTCTTCGCGGATGACCAGAACTTCTTCGCCATCAACTTTGACGGTTTGGCCAGCATATTTGCCGAACAAAACTTTATCGCCAACTTTGACGTCCATTTTCAGGACTTTGCCATCTTCAGTTTGTTTGCCGGGACCAACGGCTAGCACTTCACCTTGATCGGGCTTTTCAGCCGCGCTTTCAGGGATAACGATGCCCGAGGCAGTGGTGCGCTCGTTGTCCAGGCGTTTGACGATCACGCGATCGTGCAGGGGACGCAGGGCCATGTAGAACTCCTGTTACAAAAAATTAAGGTTGTTGGAAAACGCCCAAATGAATTGTTAGCACTCATCGGGGTCGAGTGCTAATTATAAGGGCTGTTTGTGAGATTTCAAGGGGGCTAAGACATTTATGGTCAAAAGCACCAATGTCGCATTGACCATTGCCCTAATTAATTGAGCAGCGACGAAACGTTGCAAATTGTTCTCAACCGGTGAGCCCGCAACCAAGGGCATTTTACTCACGTAAGTAATTGATTTATATGAACCTACCTTCTCTGCTTCGTTGCAACTCGACAGGTTTTCACTGAATTGGAAAACCCTGACAAAAAAAAGATTGACTTGCCAGTACCTTGCACTTGACACTACCCCGAGCGTGTAAAGCCTGAGCTGACCACTGCTAAACGATTGAGACAATCCAGACACAACTATTTTTTATAATAATGGAAACAGCCATGACGCTTAAACGCCTTTTCTTTGCGGGGCTTGTGCTTGGTATCACTGCACTGATACAGCCCGCCCTTGCGCAACAAACAATTAAGATCGGGGTCAATGCCGAGCGCACCGGCGCAGCCTCGAGTTATGGCACTCACATGCTGATCGCCGCACAAATTGCGCTCGATGAAATTAATCGGGCTGGCGGCGTCAATGGCGCCAAAATAGAGCTTGTGATCGAAGACAATCGCAGCAGTCCCGAGCAAGCGGTCATTGCAACCCGCAACCTGGATCGGTCAGGCGTTGCAGCAATGCTAGGGCCGATTCAAACAAGTCAGTGTCGCACGGCGTTTCCAGCTGCAAATCGCGCAGGCTTGGTGAGCATTTCACCGGGTTCAGCTGCGCCTGGACTGACGGCACAAAACCGCCCGTGGACTTTCCGTATCGCAGCAATTGACTCATTGATCGTTGAGGAAGTCATTGCGGGACTGAAAAAAAACAATCCTAATGTTAAGACTGTGGCAATTGCAGTAGACACCCGTGACGCCTACAACCAGTTTCTCGTTAAAACGGTTGCGCCTGCAGTCATTGAAAAGCAAGGGCTGACGATCCTCAATAAGGATCAATTTGTGGAAATGGCCCCAGATACCACTGACTTCAGTGTGTTCGTGACCAAGTTAAAAGCCATGAATCCTGATGTGCTGCTACTTGGGGCGGGCTTTGAGCCAGCGCATGGGTTTTTGCGTGAAGCTAACCGTCAGCGCCTCAATGTGCCGATCTTCGCAGGCCAGGGTTACATCACAGAGTCGATTGCTACAGCTGCCAATGATTTACAACTTTGGGCAGGGCAGCCGTTTGACCCCGAATCACCCGATGCCAACGTGAAGAAATTTGTGGCTGAATTCAAGACCCGGGTCGAAAAAGAACTTCCGGGGCAATATGTATCTCCCACCTATATTGATGCAAGCGCCTACGAAAGCATGCATGTGCTGGCCGATGCCATGCGTGCAAGCAAGATCACGCCAACAACCGACCCTAAGCAGTCGCGAGAGCAAATTCGGGCTTATCTGGCGACGCTCAAAGGCTATCAAGGTCTTGGCAATGTGATCAACATGAATCAGGACGGCGACACGGTCAAGACCACCATGGTTTATCGAGTGCGTGAGAGCAAGTGGGTTAAACAATAAGCCAGTACGCACAAGAAAATGTTCACACAGCAATTGGTGAATGGATTGATGCTGGGCAGTGTGTATGCGCTGATCGGCATCGGTTACACCTTAGTGTTTGGCGTCTTGCGCATGTTGAATCTTGCACATGCCTTCATCTTCACTTCTGCACCCTTCGTGACTTTCGCACTGATTGGTGTAGGCGTTACGCCCATGCTTGCGCTGTTCTTGGGTGTTTTAAGTGCCGCGTTGTTAGGGGCGTTGCTGTACTTGGTAGCCTTCAAGCCCATTTCTCCTGAACATGCGCTGGGTGGCTTTGTCGCAAGTTTGTCCTTTGGCATCATCATCCAGGTGGTGATCGTTAACTTCTATGGAAGCCAACCTACCAAGTTTCCGACTCTGTTGAATTTGCCCGATCTGACGTTGGGTAACGTCATTCTGTCAGGTGTCCAGCTAGGCAGCTTGTTCATCTCGGCGATATTAATGATCGGCTTGTTGTATTTGATCAATCACTCTCGTTTTGGTCGCAACATCCGTGCAATTGCGCAAAACCAGATGGCCGCCTCTCTGCTGGGTGTTGCAGTTCCTAGCGCTGTCGTACTGGTTTTTTGTCTGTCTTCAGCGCTTGCCGGCTTAGCTGGAATCATGGTGGCAATGCGCTTTGAAAGCATTGGCGCATTCATGGGTGACATGTATGCAATCAAGGCGCTGGCTATCATCATTATTGGTGGCCTCGGTGACGTACGTGGGGCAGTTTTTGCAGGTTTGCTGCTAGGTGTCTGTGAAGTCATGTTTCAGGCGTTTGCTCCGCCGGGTTGGTCCGAAGCTTTCATCTGGTTATTTCTGATTGGCGTGTTTTTAGTTCGCCCTGAAGGTATTTTTGGCGTCGGTATCAAAACGAGGGAAATCTAACTTGGACATCCTGCTCTCAGAACCGGTGCAGGCATTAGTGGCAATCAATGTCCTACTGACGCTCAGCCTGCTCTTTCCCTTTGTTGCCGGTGTCTGGTCTTTAGGCCTTCCTGGTTTCATGGCTGTCGGAGCCTATCTTTCAAGTTGGCTGACTATGCAAATGGGATGGCACGTTGGCCCAGCAATAGCCGTTGCGGGTTTAGCGGGTGCGGCCACCACCATTCCCTTTGCATTGCTAACCTTGCGTATTCGGGATATCTATTTAGCCATCGCAACGTTGGCTGCGGCTGAGCTGATTGTGCTGTTCTTCTCACACTTCAAGCCCACAGGCGCTGTGATGGGCTTGACAGGCATGCCATACCTCGATACCCATTGGCTGATAATTTTGGCAGCTGGTTGCGTAGCAGCCAGTTCGTGGCTATACAACTCACGCTTTGGAAAAGTTCTGGTCGCAGCAGGTAAGGACCCGATGGTCGCTGCCTGTCATGGTTTGAATGTGCCAACTTTTCAATTTGCGTCTTTGGCAATCGGTGGACTGCTCGCAGGCATGGCTGGTGCATGTTATGCACACTACTACTCGTTCATCAGTCCCGGTAATTTTGGCTTCCACCGAACCACCGACATCCTGATGTTTCTTGTGGTCGGTGGGCTGACCCCCTTAGGTGCTGTGTTAGGGGCAATGGTGTTAACCATCATTCCGCAAGTCATCACCTCGCTAGAAAAGTGGGCTCCCGCGATGTACGGTTGCATCGTACTGCTCATGGCGGTGTATCGGCCCGCCGGCTTCCTCCCGAAAAACCAACTGCTCAAGCTGTTCGCCAACAAAAAAAATGGTAGCAGTCGGGCCCAACGGCCTCCGGTGGCGACAGATGCTTGAAATTAAAACAGTCACAAAATCCTTCTATGGTGTCAACGCCATCGACAAGGTGAGCTTCACTGTCGAAAAAGGCTCAATTACCTCGTTAATAGGGCCTAACGGTGCTGGCAAAACGACATTGATTAATATGATTAGTGGTGTGTTGTCACCTACCTCTGGAGATATCCACTTTCAAGGTCAATCATTAACGGGTCTGCGTCCGCACCAAGTGGCGAGTCTGGGCATACGGAGATCCTTTCAGACTGTCCGGCTGTTTAACGGCTTATCTGTGCGAGAAAATTTACTCATCGGACGGATGCGTACTCTGCTGGGCATGTCTTGGATGCAAATGCTTTTACCCATGTATCTCGGGGATCGAGACGGACGACGTCGTGCTGACGAAATTCTGTCTTTGCTCGAATTGAGTGACTATGCTGACGACTTGGCAACCGATTTGCCGTACGGCATTCAACGACGTGTTGAAATTGCACGAGCGTTGATGGGCCGCCCTGAGTTCGCCTTATTGGATGAGCCTGCGGCTGGCATGAACGAGGGCGAAACTGAGCAACTCGTTGAAGACGTCAAGAAAATACGTGACACCGGCATCACTGTTTTACTGGTTGAACACGATATGTCAATGGTCATGAGTGTTTCGGACAAAATTGTGGTTCTTAACTTTGGACAAAAAATCTCCGAAGGATCACCAGACTTTGTACAACGCGATCCGCAAGTGATTGCGTCTTATTTGGGATCTTGAAGTATGGCTGAGCAATTTTCTGGACTTCAAGTTGATCAGATCAGTGTGGGCTATGGCAAAGCTCTAGTCCTTGAAAAACTCAGCTTAACAGTCACCTCTGGAAGTGTTGTCGCGGTGGTTGGTCCAAATGGGGCAGGTAAAAGCACCTTGGTTCGTGCCATTTCTGGGAGCATACGAGCTCGTTCAGGTGAAATACGCTACAACGGCCAAATCATTTCGGGCTTGGCGCCTTATCGAGTGGCGCGCAAGGGAGTTTTACAGGTTCCAGAGACCCGTGACATTTTCTCAGGGATGACGGTTTGGGAAAACCTGATGGTTGCTTTTGATAATCTCAATGTTGAGAGCGCAAGACAGGAGGCGTTTAATGAGATTTATGATCTCTTTCCTATTTTGGCCAAAAGACATCAGGATATTGCCGGCAATTTATCTGGTGGACAGCAACAAATGTTAGCGATTGCGCGAGCGTTGCTTGGCCGCCCCAAGCTGCTCATGCTAGACGAACCATCATTAGGTTTGGCGTCTCTGATCATCAAGGAAATTTACGGCACGCTCAACAGGCTGCGCGAAAAAGGCCTGACCGTGCTCTTGGTCGAACAAAATGCAAAGATGGCCATTAATTTTGCCGATCACTCAGTGGTTCTGAGCAATGGCAAGATTGTGATGCAGGGCACACGCGATGAACTCTTATCCGATGAGGCCTTAGCTCACCATTATCTGGGCGTCCGCACAGGGTGATGGCGACATGCCTCAATCAAGCGACAATCCCCGAGTAGTCGTTGATTGAGCTACCGCTCCATCCACGTATTTCGTAGTTTGATAAATTCGTCAGGTTGGATCGCGCTCGGCCCAAGAAACGGATTGTTGTAAACCAGGATCAAAAAGAAAATTAAACCAAGTGAGCCTGCTAAGACAGTCACCATCACAGCATGTATCCGCAAACTTTTCATCGCATAGAGGCACTGGTAAAAAAGAAAGAAAAACGCACCCAACGTCATGGTCAGATACATCGTTATGTCTAACGTTGACTTTACGTTGGCGAGTCGATTCAGGCGCAAAGTCCGATAATCACTTAATAGTCGTAGCTCTTCTTGCTGAGCCACTATTTCTGTATTAGTTTTTGCCTCATGCTCAATCAGCAGTTGATGAAAATCATTCAACAGCTGATAACTAACAGAATTATATTTACCGTTCGCCATGGCAGCCCAATCTCCGACAATGACCTCAGTGATGTATTTTTGCAAGAGCACCTGGCCTTGTTTTTGAGCTGGAGACGGATAGGCGTCCAATAGCTTGTACATGGGCGAGAGAGAGTCAGCCTCTTTCGTGACAGCAGAGCCAACGGTGCTATAGCTTTGCCAAGTCGTAATGGTGACGAAGGCTAAAATCAAACCGAAGACAATGCCAAGTGCGGACGAAAATATTGCCGCAAAATCGGTATGGTCAGCAAAAAGAAGACCACGGCAATGGTTTTGAAAAATATAAAGAACTGTAAGGCTGATTGTTATAAACCCAGCCATCACTAACAACAAAATGACTAAAGCTGGCAAACTTAAAAAGGATGAAATCATTTATTCTTTACCTGAGTTTAAAAGGAAATAAGATACTATTTTTCAGTGTCAACATTTGCGCCACTATCTTTGGGCTCACAAAAGACCTTGGTCAATATTCAACCCCTACCCATTTTTTTGTACGATTTTCATACAAAACTCCAACACAATATTGATTGACTGATTTCATCATCACAACACCTCGAATATAAAACAACGTATTACATTTGTAGGCTCATCAACAATTGGATTCATTTCGATTTTAGTCGCCACTATTTTTTCTTTTGTCATTGCCCTTGAAAGAAAAAATCTTTTTGTGTGATCGAGCTTGGTTAAATCCCCCGGCGACTGGAACACAAAGAGGATGCTGCTCACTTAGCCAGCATGTTCGGTGCAGACTCCGTACTTTTCGTCACCAACAATCGGTAGGACGCACAGCACGCATTTATCGCAACCACCGTAACAGTTGAAATTGATTATCGACTGGTGAGCAAAGATAACGTTGAACTCTGGAACGAAGATAAGAAACTTGTGTATTGGCCAAGCAACAGCAGCGGTGAGCACCCACTTACCATGTTGATAGTCGCCGCAATTAACGCAGCAGTGGCTCGCGCAGCACCCAATTACATTCCGTTAGTTCAACAGGCACACGCTCAGGTTTTTTAATGGGGCCTAATGCGTTACCTGATAGCCCGTACAATACTGAAGTGAAGAAGTAGAGCTGACTAATTTATTAGCTGTCCTGCTTTACATCCATTAAAACCAATTGGCAACAGGCCACAAAATTAGTAGCGAATTCAGACCCATCGCTAAGGTTTATGGACGCAAGCATGCGCAACGTCAAAAGCTCTAGGTGGTTCGTCAATTCTTATTGACCGAGTCAGGAATAGCCCGAATGACTTCGCCCCATTTGAGGACTTCAGTTTTGACTAACTGCGCAAGCTCAGCTGGGGTCGTGATCATGATGTCGTACCCCTTGCCTGCCACAAAATTCTGATAATCGGTTGAACGCGCAACATCATTAATCGCCTGGTTTAATTTTAAAACAATGTTCTCGGGCACACCGGCAGAGGTAAAAATAGCGAACCAACCATTCATCTCGTAACCGCTCAAGGTTTCACTGACGGTCGGAACTGTTGGAAAAGTAACGTGCCTTTGTTTTCCGGTTGTTGCAATGATCTTTATTCGATTCGCATTTACCATCGGCAGCGCAGTGCCAATCACCTCGAGTGTAAAATCTAAATGCCCACCAATCATATCGTTCATGATCGGGCCACCACCTTTGTAGTGAATCGTGTTGAACGTTACGCCGGCATTTTGCCCAAGCAAGACCGCTCCTAAATGAACACCCGTGCCAACACCGGCCGAGCCTGCGGTGACCTTTCCGGGCTCTGCGCGAGCTTTGCGAATTAGCGCATCTATAGTCTTGATGGGCGAATCGATCGGGACAACAATCGCGTATGAAAAAGCCGCCAGCCCGCCAATCGCCGTGAAGCTCTTTACCGTATCGTAGGGAAGCTTAGAGAGGTGCGGCGCAATTCCTTGTAGCGTATTAGCGCTTGTCGCAATGGTGTAGCCATCGGGAGATGACTTGGCCAATTTCTCCATCCCGATGGCGCCCCCCGCACCTACGACATTTTCAATCACGACAGGCTGACCGATTTTCAATGATAATTTACTAGCCATGTAGCGACTCACTTGGTCCGTCGGCCCTCCTGCAGCAAACGGCACAATCCAGGTCACTGCACGCGCAGGCCATTCTTGTGCAAAAGTAGGCACGCCGCAACACAGTAGATTGCACAGCGCAAACATTACATATTTTTTCATTTTCCGGGTCTCTCAAGAGAACTAAATCTGACGCATTAGCACTTTTCTGTTTAGACCTTTTACGTGTGATGCAACTCAATTTTTTCTAGGGTACTCACCGTACAACTTATCAACGCCTTACACGCGAATGATGGGCTTACGCTACCCAGCGAGTCGTTCTGATTTGAAGCGCGGAATATAAACAGGCGCGCCGTTCAGGCTTTGCTCTTCTAGTAAATCCCACCATACCCGCACCTTCATGCCGATTGAGACTTCGGCAGGCTCAAGATGCGTGATGTTCGTAACAAAGCGCACGCCAGCGAGTTCGTCAAACTCAACGACCGCAACAACGTAAGGTAAGTTTGTGGTGACCGCAGTATGCCCAGCATGCCTGATCACGGTATAGGTGTACACCGTTGCAATTTCCGGGGCCTGCACCCATTCAACTTTTGTTGAGTGACATTTAGCACACACGGGTGTGGGCGGATGACGAGCCGTGTGGCAATCTGGGCAAGACTGAAAACTCAGACGTTTGCCGGCGCAGCACCTCCAAAAACCCTGATCGTCCATATTGGGCTCTGGCGCTGGCATATCAATCGGAAAATATGACATCAAAGTCTCCCTAGAATTGCACCGCTGGTGGGCGAAACGCCAAGCCCGCCCGTTACGAGGCAGGTTTTGGCGTGTTTGATAGGCACGTTAGATTCATGCCTTAATTGTCGAACTCCTTCTACCAACAGATTCATTCCATGCACGTAAGCCTCTGATAATTGCCCACCCGAGGTATTGATCGGCAACGATCCATCAGGCCTGATTGAACCTGCGGCGACGAAATCGCCGCTCTCCCCTCTTCCACAAAAGCCGTACTCTTCGAGCGCCATCAGCACCAAACCTGAGAAATGATCATAAAACTGTGCGACATCAATATCCTTGGGCGTCAGACCAGCTTTTGCAAAAAGCTCTTTCGCCAGCAGCCTGCTATTGGTCGAGGCATAGTCTTCATCAGGCATGTTATGACTACCTAAAGGGCCTGACCCCCAACCCGCTCCACTGCCGTGCCCTACCGCCAGTACCTCGACGGGTATCGCCTTCATATCGCGTGCGCGCTCGCGACTCGTCACAATGACCGCACAAGCCCCATCCGTTTCTAAGCAACAGTCGTACAACCTAAATGGCTCAGCAATCCAGCGGCTTGTCAGGTACTGTTCGAGGTTTAAGGTCTTACCACCCATCACTGCATTGGGATTGCGATTTGCATTAGCGCGAGCATTCAAGGCAATCTCAGCCATGTGAAGCTCAGTGATTGGATACAAATGCATAAAGCGCTGCATCACCATTGCGAGCATTTGAGGCGGTGCGAACAGACCGTAGGGATAAACGAAGTTTCCGTGTGTTCGGCCCTGCCCAAATCGACCAAAGCGGCGAGACTGACCCTGACACAGACCGCGGTAAACAACCACCACCTTTGCCTGCCCTGACTCAATCGCACTGCAAGCCTGTGCGAGCGCCGCAATCGAGCCTCCGCCCCCACCTCCCCAGACCATCGACGACCAACGCATCTGCGGAATACCCAGGGCGACTTGCATGAGGGCCGCTTCATTCGCATCGTTTGAAAAAGATGCGAAGCCATCTATGTCACGGGTCTGTAGTCCAGCGTCTTGAACCGCCGCGAGAATCGCCTCTGCAGTAAGCTGAAACTGACTACGATCAGCGATGCCTCCCCAACGCGTAAATTCGGTATGACCTACGCCAACAATCGCCGTGTGTTGAGTGCTTTGCATCGCATCAACCTTCACGAACCGTAGCTGGGCTGGCGTCAACCCGAACATTGGTTTGGGCACGATACTGCTCGGGCACCGGGATATTGAATAAGCGCGCCGCATTTAGCCCCAACACTTTCGCTTTTTCGTCTCGAGTAAGCAACGTGCTGTAACTGTCAAACACTTCACTGGAATAGGGCCAAGTCCCTTCGAGATGCGGATAGTCGTTCCCCCACAGTATGGAGTCAATTCCCATCCATTTTTTGCCTTCAAGACCGACCGGATCATCTTGAAAGCTCGCATGCCCATGGCGTCTAAAGTATTCACTCGGGCGCTCTTTTAAACGTGGCGATACCCAAAAGGCATGCTTGTCATACCCGTGATCCATCGCCCAGAGCGCATAAGGCACCCAACCCGCACCCGCTTCAATCGTTGCAAACTGGAGTTTCGGAAAACGCTCAAACACACCTGAACTACACAACTGCACCACCGGTTCAAGAACCGTATTCATCGCGTGCACGACATAATTGATAATCGCGCCACCGTTGCCAGAGGCCGTTCTAGGGTCTTTGCCTGAACCTGCATGAAAGCAAACCGGCAACCCCGCTTCGCTCAAGGCGGCCCAAACGGGATCATAGTCTTCCGAGTTGTACCCTTTGTTTGCTAGTGGCGGCATCATGACCGCATGCAACCCCATCTTTGCGACTCTGTCGATCTCTGTCAGCGCCATGCCTACGTCAAGCGCTGGAATGCAGCCTACCGGATAACTGCGCACATCACCGGCGAAGGCTTGACTCGCCCACACGTTATACACCCGGCACATTTCCGCGTTGTGAGCAGGATCAGACGAGGACCAGTTCGCCAGCCCTTTGTTCGGAAAAACGACCTCCGCATCGATGCCATCAAAGGCCATGTCACGCCAACGATCTGCGCCGATTCCACCCTGTTGCTGAAACATTGCTCCTTTGGTGCGATCCAACTGCGGCCGACTACCTTGTTGTTCACTCAAAGTTTTAAACTCGTCTACCGAAACCTGCTCATCTCGAGGAGCCTCTCGTATTTTCGAAGGCCGACGCCCTTCCATCACAAACCATTTTTGGCCATCTTTCATTTCAATTCGGGGCACTCGCTCCCGATATTGTCGATCAACCTGTGTGACCCAAAGATCATTCGGTTCGTTGACATGACTGTCCGCTGAAACAACGTAAAAATCCGAGAATGACTGCTTGGGCAAAGTGGAATCCGTCATGTTGCTCTCCGTCTGATTTATTTTATGAATCATGCAGGCGATCTATAAACACCTGTTCATTTTTTTAACCTTTCACACCACGCCTGCGTGACGAAGCTGTTCAATTTCTTTCTCTGACTTACCTAACAGGGTCCGTAACACTTCCTCGGTGTGTTCTCCTAGCAACGGCGCGGCTTTAATTGGAGGCGCAGGGGTACCTTGCATGCGAGGCACAACACCCGGCATTTTTAGCGGTCCCATGCGGGGGTGTTCAACTGTCACAATCGACTCCCGAGCAATATAGTGGGGGTCGCTCAACATTTCAGACACGTTGTAGATCAACGAGTGCGGCTGTTGCGCTAATTCGAGGCGCGCACATACCTGCTCCGCAGTTTGAGAACGAATCCATTGTCCAACAATCTGATTGATTTCAACCAGGCGCTCAGCTCGCGCATCATGTATGGCAAAGCGTTCATCCGTAATCAAATCTTCACGTTGCATAGCACGACATAATCTTGCGAATAACGCATCACTTGAGACAGTAATCACGACAAAACGACCATCTGAGGTTTCAAAGTGATCTCCAGGTGACGCATTGCGATTAAGATTACCCGTACGTTCACGCGAGACCCCTAAGCTATCAAAGGCAGTCACCATTGAATCAGTCAGCCGCAGCATTGATTCATACATAGCAATATCTAGATGCTGTCCTTCGCCATTGCTCGCATCTCGGTGATAGAGTGCCATCATGATCGAGAACGCCGCAAACACACCCGTACCATAATCGGCGATCGGAATCCCGGGACGGACAGGCGGGCGATCAGGAAAACCAGTTGTATTTAACAAGCCAGAAAAGGCCTGTGCGATGCGGTCGTAGGCCGGGCGCTCTGAATAAGGGCCATTTTGGCCATATCCCGAAACACTCGCCATCACCAACTTGGGATTGAGCTCTTTCAACACCTCATAGGACAACCCCCACTTAGCCATCGTGCCCGGACGAAAATTTTCAATCAACACATCAGCATGGATGACTAGTTCTTTTAATACTTGCTTACCTTCGGTCAAGTGCAAATCAAGACAAACGGACTGTTTGTTTCTGGCCTCGACATTCCACCATAAGCTCTCACCCTTTACGTAGGGCCCGATGTGACGCATCGGATCGCCCGTCTGAGGCTGTTCGATTTTTATGACCTCTGCACCGAAATCGGCTAGTAGCGTACCCGTAAACGGGCCAGCCACCATGGTGCCGAGCTCAAGCACTCTGATGCCCGCGAGTGGACCTTTAGACAAATTACCCATCGGCACAGCCCTTTTGTCAAAATCCCTAGACCCTTGCCTGCAAGAGTTGCCCGCTACGCTAGGTTTTGTTTTTATCAGACAGACTTACGATAATCAGTAATGCATAACTGAAATGCTAACTTGATATATATCAAATTGCACGTTCTTTTTTCGCTGCACTGCAGCGAACATCAACGTATCTAGCCTAGATCACATCAAAGATATTGCGCGGCCAATGCAAAGTCACCCTCAACAAAGGCACCATCGTTAAAAACTGAGCCCTGCAGAATTTGAGGGTGTTACAGTTCTGCTTCAGCTATTTTTTAAACTTATGTCTCAATTAAAAAAAAACGAACGCAGTCAAATTGCGACCATTGCAAGTCGGGCGCTGATCGACACGCGCCGTTTATTTTATTTTTTTCACGTCGCCAAAATGGGGAGCTTCAGCGCCGCTGAAACTTTGCTTGACGTTGCGCAATCAGCCCTAAGCCGGCAAATACAGCAACTAGAAATTGATTTGGATGCGCAACTGCTCGACAGAACAGGACGAGGCGTCGCGCTGACAGCTGTTGGCGAAGTGTTGTTCAAACACGCTGGCAACATAATCGATGAAATGGCGAACGCGCTTAAAGCAGTCGAAATCGCCAAAACACGACCGACCGGTCAAATCAGCATCGCGGGTTCATCGATCGTCATGTCTCGCTACATGCCAGAAATTCTTAGACGCTTCTTAAAAATCTACCCTGATTTTCAAGTGACCGCGATTCAAGCCTCGACGGGCGAAGTCTATCAACAACTCGTAGACGGGCACGTCGACGTAGCTGTGATCTTGAATATTCCTAATTCATCCAAGCTCGCATCCCGACGCTTAATGACAGAGTCCATGATTTTGGTTGCTCGAAAAGAACACGCAATCGCAGCCAAGTCGTATGTCACACCAAAAGATCTGACAGAGCTTGAACTGATATTACCCGCCTCTCGGCATGGCTTGCGTGAAGTCATTGATCTTTACTGCGAACAAAATGGAATCAAGCTCTCGGCGCAAATTCAGGTAGACAGCGTGCCGTTAATTAAGGCGTTAGTCGCAGAGACACGATCTTGTGCCATCATGCCACAGTCATCTTTTCACGACGAGTTCGACAAGAACGTTTTTATCGCTATACCTTTAAGGCCGACCTTTACACGCACACTGTACGCTGCGAGCTTGAGCGAGCGCGCCAAACTACCTCACATCGTCACACTGACAAAGTGCATTGTTGCCGCGATCAAGGCTTGAACAACACTACCCAAGGAAATTAAGTCACGAACAGTCCGCGGTTTGCAAGGTGCTGCTACTGATTCTGTTGGCCTGGGTGCTTCCTGAGCGGATGCTAAGCTCGACCTTGAGTTACGACTCGCTCAGCGGCTCAATGCTACGGTTCATGGTCACAGAGCCCCTGCTACGCCGTCGAGCGCTTTATCACGCTTGCCAATTCAGCGCCTTTAGCTTGTTTTGGACAACAGTGCCTCTGCTGCTTGCGAGCCCTCTATTTAAGCTCTCTTAGGGCGGGATCGCATTATTCGCGTTAGCAGGGGACTCAGGAGCAATCTAGAAAGCGCGGCGATTGCCCCGTCTTCTCGAATATTTCGGAAAAAATTTGTTGCTATGAAAACCACTATTGGGTTAGAAAGGAACAGAAAACTAAGTTAGGCCGCATAAGCATAGAGAACAGGCACAAAGACGAGTGTCAGAAGCTTGCGCCGGCTTAGTTTGTCGCCAAACGCTTTTTGGCTGACTGGGCATCAGGAGACTAGCTGTGAAAGACGGATCAAAACTACATACATACGATGTAGTTGTTGTAGGCTGTGGCGTTGCAGGGCTCAGTGCTGCTGTGGCAGCAGCAGAGGCCGGGGCCAAAGTCGCAGTGTTAGAGCGGTCGACTTACGAAGAGCGAGGGGGAAACACCCGCTACACCGAGGCGACTTTACGCATGAAAAACGAGCAAGAGGTTTCAACCGATTTTGAAACGCTCTTGGTTGAAAACAGTGGCTACTACATTCAGCCTGATTTTCAGGCAGCAACAGTTTTAGATTACGAAAACTGGCCAGCCTTAGTTCGCTCATTACCCTTTACCGATCCTGAGTTGATCTCGTGGTTTGTTGACTCGGTACCGGACGTCATTGCCTGGCTGAAACAGCGTGGTATTCAATTTGGCAGCACGGGCTTTTATGGCCTGATCCCGCGACCCTCTCCTCGGATTGCGATTGTGGGTGGCGGTCTACAGCTTGTTGAAACCTTGACACCCTTTGCAGAAAAACTTGGCGTTGATTTTTTCTATCAACATACAGCCAGAGATCTGTTGCAATCTGATACAGGTGCAATCAATGGGCTTGTGGCGACCATGCTAGACAATACTCCTGTCACGTTTGAGAGTAGTGCTGTGATTTTGGCAAGTGGTGGCTTTCAAGGTAATCCAGAAATGGTGGTTCGTTATATTGGCGCAAAGGGTCGTTTTCTGCGGCCTATATCTAGGGGCGGTTACTACAATAAGGGCGAAGGTATTGAAATGGGGTTGCGCATCGGTGCTGCGCCGTCAGGCGATTTTGCCGAATATCATGGCCAGCCGATTGACCCTAGATCAAGTGCCTCTGAGCCCTTGGTGATGGTGTATCCCTATGGAGTATTGGTAAACCGACAAGGTCTGCGCTTTTTAGATGAAGCGCCTGGTCCGATCGACTCGAATTACGAAGAGGCCGTCAGGATAGTTGCCGAGCAAAAAAAAGGCATCGCGTTTTGCATACTTGATGACAAAATTAATAGCATCAACAATTGGCGTCGCACGGTTCGTACGGATCAACCTCCTGAAACGGCACCTGATATAAAAACGCTTGGTGAGCGTCTTGGGTTTGATGGCGTTGCTGCTCAGAAGACGATCGATGAATACAATCGTTGTTGTCGCGACGGCGTGTTCAATCCTGAGACCATGGATGGTTTATCGACCGTTGGCTTGACCCCACCAAAATCAAACTATGCAGTGCCCATAGACAAGCCGCCTTACCACGCGTATCCGATTACTTCGGCCAATACGTTTACCTTTGGTGGCTTGAAGATTAATACCAACGCGCAAGTTGTTTCTCAGGCGGGCAGCGTTTTGTCAGGTCTATACGCTGCCGGCGAGACAGCTGGTATTTATTACGGACGCTACCCGGGTGCGACTTCAGTGCTGCGTGGGGCAGTATTTGGCCGTCGTGCCGGAGAGCACGCAGCAAACGTCGCCAAGGGTTGAGTTGCGATTTAGGACGCTCGCCTTATTCAAAATAATAATTAGGGGATTTCAGGTGAAAAATTTATCGACGTTGAAGTGCTTGGTGGTTACGATTTGTAGTTTGCTTGCTACGGCTTCGCAGGCTCAAAATTATCCGCAAAATCCGATCAAAATTATTGTTCCCTACAGTGCGGGTGGCCCGACCGATGCGGCGGCTCGAATTTTTGCTGAACGTCTGGCCGAAAAACTACGGCAACCGGTGATTATTCAAACATTATTGGGAGGCGGCGGTTTAGTTGGCACAGAGGTGGCAGCACGAGCGGCCCCAGACGGTTACACCTTATATTTTGGTGCCAACTCGATGGCTATTTATCCCTTTGTCAAACCAGCCGAAAGTTCGATCAACTTTCAGGCGACCGATTTTGCAGCGATCGGCGGAATCGCGACCTCAGCCCATGTTTTGCTGGCATCAAAAAATTCTGGCATTACCTCGATGAGTGACTTGGTACAAAAGGCAAAAACAGCAAACGAGGCAGTGTCTTATGGTTCGGCCGGTGCCGGTGGCTCGACACATTTGCCGTTAGCCTTTTTTGAAAAAGATGCTGGCATCAAACTCTTGCATGTCCCGTACAAAGGTGCAGCACCCGCTTTTGTTGACTTGCTCGCGAGTCGGATTGACTTATCGACCCCGGGGTATTCGGCAGCTTTAAATGAGCCAATACAAAGCGGAAAAGTGATTGCACTTGCGGTGACATCCGACAAACGCTTGCCCTTCTTGGCAAACGTACCAACCTGGGCTGAGTCAGGCTATCCCAATATGGTTTTTCCGATCTGGTATGCACTGTTTGGGCCTAAAGGGACGCCGCCGTTCGTTGTCGAGCGCTTGAGCCAAGAGATGAAAGCAATGTCTGCTGAACCAGACTATGTCAAAAAACTCGCCGCTCAGGGCAACGTCGCTGAATTTGTGCCTCCGAAAGAACTGGATGAATTACTTGCCCGACAAACGGTCGAGATGGGCAAACGTATCGGGGCTCTCAATTTAAAGTTTTAACTGTTTGCCTGCAGCATGAACACCCGTCTTGCGTGTGAGACGCCACTTTAGTTTGCTGTGTCGTCACACGCGGGCCTGTATTTTCTTGTGCGCTCTCGTCATCACTGGAAATTCATATGTCTGTTGAGTTATTAGCATTAGGCGAGTTTGTGGCCGCCACAGAATGGAACGACGCAAAGCCTGAACAGAGAGAAATTGTTGATCAAAGTATCCGAGCGTCTCTGTTGTGTTGCCTGCTGGGTATTGAGCGCGAACGATCGACCTGGCCTTATTTTTTTAATGAAGAAGGCTTGCACCAAGGTCAACAACATACGAGTCGAATGCTGAGTGCAGTATTCGCGCCTCTAGACGGGATCGGTTGTTTAGCCACCTTGGGTGGCGCTGCTGATTTAGATCCAATGGATCCTGGGCCTTCGCACACCCCTTTACCAGCGACCTTAGCGGCCTGTTTCGCAGCAAAATTAGTCCACGCGACGGGTTCAAACAAGGCAAGCGATCAGGAGCTCATTGGAGCCGGTGTGTTAGCAGGCCTTGAGGCGAGTTGGCGGATTCGACGTGCGATCACCGGTGCCCGTCCTGGACTAGGGTTTCACAGCCCTGGCGTGTACGGAACAATCGCTGCTGCCGCCGCGTCCTCGAGAGTGTTGGGTCTGAGCCCACTTCAGTGCACTCAGGCGATGGCGCTGGCCTTAACCCGAGCTTCGGGCTTGGCCACGAACAGCGCCGCTTCAATGGTTGGCATGACGCATTTTGGCTGGGGAACTTTTCATGGTGTCGAAGCGGCCTTGCTCGCAGCCAATGACTGGTCTGCCTCGAATGATCTGTTTCGTGCGTTGTCAACTTTGTATGGTGAGGGTAAGGTTGATCTAACACGCATGAAACTGGATGACGGCCATTACGATGCACCCAGTGGGCTGGTTTTCAAGCACTACCCCTGCAACATCTACACCAACCTTGTTGTGCAAATGCTCGCAACGGTCAACACAGCGCCTGTCGATAAAATCGAGGTACGTATGCCGTGGATTCCGCATTTGGACTGTCCAGCACCCAAGGATGTGCGCCAGGCGCGTAATAGCTTGCAGGCCGTGGCTGCAATCGCGGGCGCCGGCGGCACTTCGTACAGTGCGTTTTCTGGCCCCAGTGGTGCGTGGCAACCTTCGCCCGAAGTCGCTCGCTTGCTTCCGAATATCGTTTTAGAAATGGATAAAGACGCGCCCACCAAACTGAGTGAAGCAAAAATAGCTGTGCGGGCCTGGCATGCAGAAAAATTAGTGCTTGACACGCACGGAGCGATGCTCGACCTCAAAGGCTGGGGACGCGATCATGCTGCAAGCCTCTTGGCAGGATTAGCGCAGCAAGAAGGACTTGAAGCGTTATACGATCAAAGTTATTCAAATGGCTATGCTCATCTAAAAAATCGCATGTCATTTTTTCAATCAAAATAGGAGCCCAGACATGACTCGCATCAACCACATCGCCATTAAAGTCGATTCAAGACTGCTGATGTGAAAGCTGACTAGGTAAAACTTCAACTGCGCATTCAGCTGATTTTTCGATTAGTTGATCTAAATAATAAGTTGGACAGGTTAATTTCGCTTGACTAGAGTAGGCATTCATTCTTTTCACCACGTTTGGTCCTCTTCATGCCTTCATTAAAATCCGCACACCATACCTATCCCGCTGCGCGCAGTGATCGCCGTGACTGCAGTCGTTGGCTGCTCAGGGTCATGCTGACCCTCGGTTACCTAGCCCCGGCGACTGTCTGTACGCTGGCTGTTGCTGCCGAAACCAAGGCGATCGAAATTGTTGTGCCCTTTCCGCCGGGTGGCAGCGTCAACCCAGTGGCTCGTCTGCTGCAGCTAGGCATGAAAGACCATTTGAACGCCACAATTGTGGTGGTCAACCAGCCTGGCGCGGGCGGCACGCTTGGCACCGCGCGGGTGGCGCGAGCAACCCCTGACGGCTCTCTGCTGGGCCTCACCACCGTGGGCCCACTGACCACACAACCACATTTAACGACACAGAGTTACGGCGTCGACTCTTTTGAATATATTTGCCGTACGCACTTAACCCCACAAGTGCTGGCGGTGGCTGATAGCTCTCCCTTCAAGTCTGTCAAAGATCTAGTGGAGTTCGCTAAAAAGAATCCGGGCAAGGTCGTACTGTCCTCGACGGGCGTTGGTTCACTGCCGCACCTGGCCGCGGTAGAGTTCGCTCAGCTCGCTGGCTTTGAGTGGTTACATTTGCCGTCTAAGGGTGACTCTGAAGCGGCTCAACTCGCCTTGAGTGGCGAGATCACCGGCTGGGTAGCTGGCGTGCAAACCTACGCGCCGTTGACTCCTCGGTTGCGCGCGCTTGGTATTCTTGACACTGAACGCAATCCGGCTCTGCCGGACGTGCCCACGTTTAAGGAGCAAGGCTTTCCGCTGGTGTCCAATGGCTGGGGCGGCCTGGTGGCTCCTAAGGGGTTACCGCCGGCGGTATTGGCTAGACTGTCTACTGCCTGCTCACATGCCACACAGGCGCCTGAGTTTATGACGCTTTTACAGACACTGAAGGTGCCGCAGGGCTACCTTGACTCAGCTAATTTTGCCGCCTTCGTGCACGCTGAGAGCGATCGCTACAGCCGCCTGATTGGCACTCTAGGGGCAACGCAGGTGAAGTCCAATTGACAATTCCCCTGACGAGAACGAACTGACGGCCACCTAGTTTGGATACAACCCAAGGCCAAACGAAAGCACCACAAAAATTCAAAGAGTTCCGGGCATCAGAAATAAAAAAATGGGGCTTTATCATTGCCCGATTAAATATCAAACTCGACTAAGAGGTATAGGAATGCAAACCAAAGGTAACAACGGACCGCGCTATCGGCATCAAGCGCAAGAGACCAGCGAATATAAGACGATAGGTGTCGATAAGCTGACCCCAATCATTGGTGCAGAGATTTCTGGTATTGATTTGTCTAAGCCTTTGGCGCCCGAGCAGCAAAATGAAGTGCATCGCGCCTTGGCTGAAAATCAGGTGATTTTCTTTAGAGATCAAGACATCACCAAAGAACAACATCTTGCGTTTGGTCGTTTATTTGGCGATTTGCATATTCACCCCGCAGCGCCGCACGTTGAAGGCCTACCTGCGTTAATGAAAATTCACGCAGACGAAAATTCTCCTCGCGCCAATGGTGAAAGGTGGCACACGGACGTTAGTTGCGATCAAACGCCTCCGATGGGTAGTATCTTGCATATCCACACACTCCCACCTCATGGTGGCGATACCCTGTTTGCCAGCATGTATGCTGCCTATGATGCGTTATCAGATCGGATGAAACATTACCTAAATGGTATGACCGCGCTTCATGATGGTGAGGCGAATTATCGCGGAACATACAAAAATTTTGGTGTGGTCGATAAACCAAGTTACCCCTATGCCGAGCATCCCGTTGTCAGAACGCATCCAGTAACAGGTCGTCAGGCACTCTACGTGAATCGCGGTTTTACGATTCATTTGAACGGCGTACCTAAAGACGAAAGTGCAGGTGTGTTGCGTTATCTGTACGAACATATTGAAAACCCACTGTTTCAATGTCGCTTTCACTGGAAGAAAAACTCGATTGCCTTTTGGGATAACCGCTGTGTCCAGCACAGGGCGATGTGGGATTATTGGCCTCACACGCGAAGTGGGCACCGGGTGACGGTGGCCGGAGATCGCCCTTTCTATCGCCCAAGTGTGTAGACGCCGGCCCTCCAACAGCCAGTCATACGCCTACTGCCAAAGGTCTGACTCCTTGATCCACGAGAACGCCCGATAGCAAAGACGAGGATATTCATGCAATCCAGTAGTGCCGCTCTGCCCCACGAACAAGCCGTGCTGCGCTATGCCCTGGAACGCCATGCGCTTGAGCGGCCAGACGCCGTGTTTGCGGCGTTCGAGGATGAAGCTGACTGGACGTTTCGCAGCACACTGGACAAGGTGCGCAGCACCGCCAATGGCCTGGCCGCGCTCAACGTAGGCCGCGGCGACACGGTGCTCCTGATGTTGGGCAACAGCGGGTTTGCGTTGCGGGTAATGTTCGCGCTGCACTACCTTGGCGCCATCGCGGTGCCGGTCAATACCGCCTACCTGGGCAGCCTGTTGCGGCATGTGGTGGAAAATGCCGGCGCCCGGCTGGCGGTGGTCGAGCCGGAACTGCTGGCGCGGCTAGAAGAAGCTGCCGGCCCGGCACTAGCGACCATCGTGGTGAACGGGACCAATGCGCAGGCACAGCCTGTGACACAAACAGCGACACCATCGGCGAGCCGGGCAATACATCCAGCCAGCGTGCTGACCACGCCAGCGCCGACGTCGCTGCCCGACCCCCTGCTGGCGCCGTGGGACACCCAGTTCATCATTTACACCTCGGGCACCACCGGAGCCTCAAAGGGCGTGCTGGCTTCCTATCGCCATAGCTACACCTCGGTCGGCCCAGTCGGCTGGCCATGCGTGCTGCAACAGGATCGCCAGTTGCTGCACCTGCCGATATTCCATATCGGCGGCGCCTTCATCGCCTCGGCGGCACTATGCCGTGGCAGCTCAATCGGCGTCACCGCCACCTTTTCCACCGAGCGCTTCTGGGATTCGATACGGCGACTGCAGGTGACATCCGTATTCCTGCTGGGCGTGATGGCCAGCTTCCTGCTCAAGCAAGCGCCGCGGCCGGATGACCGCTCTCATTCGCTGCGCATGGTGTTCATCGTGCCGTTGGGAGCAATAGGCTCCGATTTCGCCGTGCGCTTCGGGGTCGAAGTCTACACGTTGTTCAACATGACCGAGATCAGCACGCCGCTAATCTGTGGCCCGAACCCGTCCAAGCCGCATGTATGCGGCCGTCCGCGTCCCGGTGTGCAATTGCGTCTGGTAGACGAGAACGATATCGAGGTACCGCCCGGCGCAACCGGCGAGCTGGTGATCCGCACCGACCAGCCCTGGGCCATGAACCATGGCTATCACCGCGACGACGCCGCCACTTCCCGCGCCTGGCGTAATGGCTGGTTCCATACAGGCGACTGTTTCACGATCGATGCAGACGGCGACTATCTGTTCAAGGACCGGATCAAGGACTGCATCCGTCGGCGCGGCGAGAACATTTCTTCGCATGAAGTCGAGGCCGAGGTGCTGGCCTTCCCCGCAGTTCGCGAAGTCGCCGCGATTCCGGCGCCGTCCGAATTCAGCGAAGACGAAGTGATGCTGGTAGTGGCAACTACCGAGGGCCAGCAACTCGACCCGGCAGCGCTGTTCGCTCACCTACAAGCGCGGCTGCCCCACTTCATGCTGCCACGCTACCTGCGGGTGATGGCCGCCCTGCCCAAGACGCCCACTGCGAAAGTACAGAAGCATTTGCTGCGTAAGCAAGGAGTCACGCCCGATACGCTGGACTTGCATGAACTCGGCCTGCGCGCGAGGCGTCCCCCCAACTGACCAACGTGCGCGACAAGCCCCGTTTCTTTAGGGCGGAGAAGAGATCAAGCCAACAGCTACGAACCGATCGCAACCCTTACCAACCTGTAGCAACCGACAGCATCCCACACCACCCACAAGAGAACGTATGCAAAAGAAAACCCCGGTACGCGTCTACACCGACTACAAAAGTCCGTATGCCTTCGTCGCCAAGGATCGCACCTATGCGCTGGCCGAGGAATACCAGCTGGAGCTGGACTGGTATCCGTACACACTGCGGATACAGGATTATCTCGGCACACTAGAAACTCGCAACGCTCATCAGTGGCGTCGGGTGCGCTACAGCTACATGGATGCGCGTCGTCTGGCCAACGCCCAGGGCCTGGTACTGAAAGGCCCGGAGCGGGTCTATAACGGCTACTACGCCAATGCCGGTTTGTTGTTCGCCAAGCAGAACGGCCTGTTCCGTATCTACAACGACACCGTGTTCGTGCGCTTCTGGAAACGCGAGCTGGACATCGATTCGCTGGCGGCGATGAAGGGGCTGATTGCCGACATAGGCGGCGATCCTGCCGCCTATGAAGCCTGGGTCGAAGGGCCGGGTCGCAACGAGCATGACCGAGTGATCGACGAAGCCGAGGCGATGGGCGTGTTTGGCGTACCGATGTTCGTGCTCGACGGCGAGTTATTCTGGGGTGGCGACCGCATCGACATGCTGCTCGAAAGACTCAGCAAGCGCCGTGTGGGGGAACAGCCGATGGCGTGACGCAAAACCATATATGCCTTAACCAACCCGCTGCAACACTTACAGAATTAAGGCGTGTTAGCCCGTAGTATGTCCTCGGCCTGCACTCGCGTTACCCACGCTTTTTCGACAAAACTGTCAGTCACCCCATAGACCCCGTGGCCGACTCGCATGAGTAAGTTGGCTGAGGTCATCAAATTAATGACCCCCTGAACATCTCCGGAGGTAACTTCTCGACCGAGTTGCGCAGAAAACTCCCTCAATGTTGGCCCCGTAAAACTGCCTTTGACATTTCCGCCGATAGTGCAAATACGAGAAAAGACGGCTTCTGCAAGAGAGCCTAATGCTTCTATCTTTTGAATTTCAACATCCGCTGCGGCCGTGCCAAAAGCCTCTGCAATGGTCGGGAGATGCTCGTCAGCGAGGGCGCCTTGCGGCAACTGACGACAAACGTTTAGTGCCTTTAACAACTCTTCGGGTCGGCTCCCCATTTGCTTGAACGCCGCTTCAGCGACAGATAATGAGGGGGTTTTAGAGCCTAACGTCGACCTGACTTGCTGCAAGATATATTCAACAAAGTCTTGTCCGAGCACTGGAAACTCATGCGTGACCGCGCCATTGAACGCCTGATTGCCTTTGACCGCGAGCTCTTGGACTCGCGCTCGATGCGAACCTGTCCCGACAAAAAGAAAGTAGCCGGGGGTGCCCTTGCGTGTGTTTACCGCATCTCGGGTTGCCTTCAGCGCATGAAGCAAGTGATCACCTTCGGAAGTACCCATCGCATGCTGCACTTCGTCGATGATAAGCACCACATCTGTGTTGGCTTGATCAACAAGCTCCGTGAACGCTTGGGCAAGGCTTACACCACCATCTTTACCTACGTCCGCGAGCTGAAAACTAAATTTTAGACTTGCGCCACCCACGCTGAGGCTCGAAACCCGCTTGAGCTTTTGGAGAATTCCTGAACCAGGAGTTTGCAGTTCGATCAAAGACTTGCGAATTGCGTCGTGAACTAAATCTGCCGGGTTAGTTTGCGGCTGGCTCCAAAGGTCGACATAAATAACGACGGCACCTCTATTTTCCAAAGCAGGTATGAGATCGCTCGCGAGAAATGTGGTTTTGCCCACTCGCCGTGGCCCAGAAAGAAATAACCCCGACCGCAACGAGGTGTCGAGATACGAAGGATTCAGCAATTGCTGGGCCATTTCGTCAGCGAGAGCGGTACGATGGAAGGTCATTTTTTACATACTTTTATGTAATAGTCATAATTATGACGTTTACATAATTTTTTGTAAAGTAGAAACACGTGAGGCGTGCTTACAAACAACGTGCCACCATCGCCGATGCCAAGCCGTATCAAACTTCAGTCAAGCGAGTGCAGCTTCGACAAGAATCGGCTTACGAAGGAGAGTCAGAACAATCTTGCCCGCTAATGTTGTGTTCAGTGTCAGGTGATGATTTGCATCGCAAACCGACCTCATGGAGGCAGTTTCGGCTCAACACCAACATGTTATAAACATTTCAAACATAACAGGAGCGCAGACATGACTCGCATCAACCACATCGCCATTAAAGTCGACGATCTTCAGGCGGCGACTGATCTTTATGAAAACGTCTTTGGCTTAAAGTACGTCTCTACCGTTCAGTCGGTTGGCCACATCTCTCGCCATCTTAGCGACGGCGTGATGTATCTGACGCTGCTGAAATACGAAAGTGAAGAGTCACCTGAAGCCACTATTGCGGGTGCAGGCCCTTGTATTCACCACTTTGGTTTAGAAGTCGAAGATCCTGCCAAATACGAAGCCATGCTCAAGAGCTTTCCTGGCATCGAAATTATCAGCGGCACAGCCGCAAAATTGCCGGTTAAGTTTCGTACCAAGGACGGCATTGTTGGTGAGCTTCTTGAAGCCGACACCATCGCTAAAGCCGGGAACAAATAAAAATAATGGTCGCCGCTCAATCACAAAAAAAATGGGTAGCACTCGCTCTCGCCTTGATGTGTATTGGCGTTTCGGTTCCCACTGCAGCGCAAACTTTTCCGTCAAAACCGGTGCGTATCATCGTCGCGTTTCCAGCGGGTGGTGGCGTCGATATGGTGGCACGGTTGCTTGCCTCAAAACTGAGTGAAAAGTGGGCGCAACCGGTTTACGTCGAGAATAAAAGCGGGGCAAGCGGCTACATCGGCACAAATCTCGTCGCAACATCGCCCCCAGATGGCTACAACGTGACAATTAGTGTCCCTAACACGTTTACGATTGGGCCTCATCTCATCACCCCGCCCTATGATGCGCTGAAAGACTTCACCCCCATCACAATGATCATTACGTTTCCAAACGTCCTGGTGATTGGTCCGAAGGTCCAAGCAAGGTCGATGAGCGATTTGGTGACGCTTGAGAAAAGCAAGCCTGGCTCACTGAACTTTGCCTCGTCTGGGATCGGATCGACGCAGCATCTCGCGGGCGAGATGTTTAACTTGGCAGCCAGCATGCGTGTCACACATGTGCCCTATAAAGGCAGCGCTGGCGCGATGCTCGATCTGATTGGCGGCTCGGTGGCGTACAGTTTTGACACCACGACTGGCACGCTACCGCACATTAAGGCTGAAAAACTTCGACCCATTGCCGTGGCGGCAGCGTCAAGAATCGCTGCCCTCCCCGACGTGCCCACCACAGCAGAACAGGGGTTTCCCTCGGTCGTCATGAGCACTTGGTATGGGCTATCCGGCCCGGCGGGCATGCCCCCCGAGGTCACTCAAAAATGGCGTGATGATGTCGCAGCGGTGTTAGCGCTTTCGGATGTTCAGGATAAGTTTTCTCAAGTTGCAGGCGTGGCCGTTGCCGATCAACCGGCACAATTTGGTCAATATCTGGCAGACGAATACAAAAAAATGGGTGCGCTCATTAAGACTGCTGATGTGAAAGCCGACTGAACAAAATTATCCAAGTAAAGTCAGTGACGAACAGTTCTCGTTTTTAGCCGCACCTCCCTGGAGTACGTAATGACAGTCATGCAACAAATAGGCGGCGTACTGGTCTCCCTCAGTGTCGCTTTAGTGAGTGGAACGGCCTTTGCACAAAAATTTCCTGAGAAGCCCGTTAAGATCATCGTCCCCTTTGCGCCTGGCGGCGGCGCCGATATGCTGGCACGTACGTTGACAGCTGGACTGACTGAAACGTGGGGGCAACCGGTCGTAGTGGAAAATCGTGCGGGCGCAAGTGGAAACATCGGCGCAGAGGCAGTGGCGCGGGCAGAACCTGACGGCCATATCCTGCTCTTGACGAGCAGCGCATTCGTCATCAATCCGGGCATGTCAAGCAATCTTCCTTTTAATGTTGAAAAGGACTTCACGCCCATCACGCTGGCTGCAGAACTGCCAAACGTTCTAATCGTTCACCCCAGCGTTCAGGCCAAGACGGTTAAAGAGCTCGAGGCCTTGATACGTGCCAATACTACACAGATCAGCTATGCATCCCCCGGCAACGGGACAGGCGGTCATTTGGCGGCAGAACTATTTAAGCAGTCGGCTGGTGTTGAAATTACCCACGTACCCTACAAGGGTGGCGGCGCCCTCATTGCCGACTTATTAGCGGGCCATGTTCAAATGACCTTTGCGACCTTGCCGTCTGTGATCGCGTATATCAATGCCGATAAATTTCGAGCGCTTGCCTTGACGACAAGTCAACGTGGCTTTATTGCGGCGCCCACTATGATTGAGTCGGGATACGCAGGGTTTGATATTTCTACCTGGCTGGGTTTTTTAGGACCTGCAAACATGTCGCCCGCCTTGGTTCAAAAAATCTACGATGATATTCAAAAGTTGATGCGCTCAGACGCTATGGCAGAAAAGCTTAAACAACAAGGCATGCTAGAGGTTGGATTATCACCGGTAGAGTTTAGAAAAAAAATCACGAAAGATGTGGATATGTATAAAAATATTATTCAGAAGTCTGGTTTAAAAGCGGGCTAAACATGTCTTTCACCAACATTGTCACGCCAGAATGGCTCTCTGAGCACCTCACTGATCCTACGATCAAAATCCTGGATTGCACCACTTACATGTTCGCCCAACCCGTTGGGCCTTCAAAAATTGAGAGTGGTCGTGATCAATATCTGAAGGGGCATATTCCTGGTGCGCAGCACGTGTGTATGGAGCAAGATTTTTCTGAGCCTGGTGCGCGCTTTGCCTTTACCGTACCCAGCCCCGACAACTTTAATCGCTTGATGCAACGCCTTGGCATCCATCACGACGATCACGTGGTGCTGTACGGACATCAGCAATTGTCTGTGGTAACGCGGATTTGGTTTGTGCTGCACGCGATGGGTCATCAAAACATTTCGATTCTGAATGGTGGGCTGGCACTGTGGGTGCAGTCTGGCCTGGCCTTGAGCACTGCACTGCCCACCGTCGAGGTAAGTGATTACAGAGCCGCGCCAAAAGTCGAACGCTTAGCAGATATACACAAGGTCAGTGAGGCGATCACTGATCCTAAAAAAGTGCTCTTGAACGCACTAAAAAAAGAACAGTTTTTAGGAACAGGCGGTGCCCACTATGGCCGCCCTGGGCGCATACCAAACAGCCGCAGTTGGCCTGCTACCGACCTTTACGACCCACAGACGGGCCAGTTCAAAAGCCTGGAAGAGATGACTGCTCTGCTGAAGCAACTTGATCTGCAAGCCGGGCAGCAGGTGATTAATTACTGCGGAGGAGGCATTGCCGCCACAACAACTGCTTTTGTTCTAGAAACGTTAGGCTTTACGAACTGGTCTGTGTACGACAACTCGATGAACGAGTGGGCCAACACACCAGACAAGCCGCTACATACTGGCTAATCGACTCAGCCGTTTTTTGCAAACGTTACCGCTTGTGAATTTAGAGCGTGGTACCTATTTAGCATCCTTGCCACCCACCAACCGAAGTGCCGTCGGGCCAAGCAGTTTAGAAATACGCTGGCGATGTTTCGCAAAAAAACGATAGCCTAGGGCCAGCAATGGGGCGAGTGTCTTACGCGACATCACCCAAGCTAACCGAGGCAGCCCTGCACGCCGATAGGCCTCACCAAATACTGCAGGCCCTTTGATGATGACGCCGTTATCAAACTGCCCAACCATTTCAGCGAGCGCTTGCGCACAGCTTACGCCCACAGCTCGTTCATCGTAATGATCAGAATTGATATCAACAAACGCAAGCAAACCAGCTTGATTTCGACGTGACAAAAATACGATCTCTGCCTGACATAGGGGGCACTTACCGTCAAAAAACAAAGTGAGTCTGGGCAAATCCGTGGTTTTCAAAAATGTTCCTTTATTAATAAATAAGCTAGCGAACTCAGAACAAACTTAACAAATAAGCTCGCGAACTCGGAACAAACCGCCGATCGGTTCCAGTGATTAACCTAGAGCTCGATGACACAGCGGCTCAAGCAGCCATTGTTTGAGAGATGAGATGTGCAAACGAAAGAATCCTCGCCTCGGACAAGGGACGGCCAATAATTTGAGCACCGACCGGCATACCATTTTGATCGCGCCCGATCGGCATGGTCAGCGCCGGTAGCCCGAGATAATTAAAGGGGCGGGTGAGCCGGGTCAAAGAAATAACTGTCTTGAGTGCGACGTCTGGTCGCTCAAGATCAATGTCGCTTCGCAGTGGTGTCGGGATGGGGATGGTTGGACAAATCAATAAATCCACATCGCGCAATTGTTCACGTACGAAGGATTCCAGCACCTCCAAGCGAAAAATAAGTGACTCCATATAACGGACGGCGGGGATGTGTAAGCCTGTTTCAGTTCTGGTGAAAACGGCTTGCGAGTAGGCCAGGGGATTTTTTCTCATCCATTGAGCATGGACGGCAGCGGCTTCGACTTTAGAGATGACTTCGCTTAAGGCGTTGCAGCGGTGCACTTCTGGATAGGTGGCATGACTCACAGAACCAAAGTGACTTTGGACTTGAACGATGAATTGCTCAAATACCTGGTTGATTTGCGGGTCGTAGTATTCATCCTCACCAAAACTGAGTGTTGCGATGCGGCTCCCCAAACCCGCAACCTCCAGAAGGCCTAAATAATCTGGGACTTCGCTTGACAGTGTCGAGGGGTCATCATGGTCATGACCGGCAACCGCTTGAAGCAACGCAGCACTATCTTGAGCCGATCTGGCCAAAGGGCCAGGGCAATCTACAGAATAGGAGCGGGGAAAGCAGCCGGCACGAGAAATTCTGCCATAGGTTGGCTTGAGCCCGAAGAGACCATTGACCGAGGCAGGGATGCGGATAGAGCCGCCTGTGTCGCTACCAATCGAACCAAAGACAGCACCCGAGGCAACAGCCGAGCCCGAGCCACTTGAAGAGCCACCCGCTATTCTGTTGGGGTCGTGGGCGTTACAGCAGTCACCGAAGATTGGGTTTTGTCCGGTTGGACCAGCCACCATTTCACTTAGATTCAGTGTGCCAATATTGATAGCGCCTTGTTGCTCAAGCATTTCGATCACGCGCGCATTATCCTGGCTCGGTTCGGACAGTCGTGCTTTAGAACCAATCGTTGCGGCATGCCCAACGATATTGAAGCAATCTTTGTGAGCCAGGGGGATGCCATGTAGCAAGCCGCGATCATGACCCGCTTGTAATTCTTTGTCTCTGTGATGGGCAGTCTCGAGTGCTTTTTCTGCCCATATCTCAAGAAAGGCATTCAAAGACGGCTGCGTCTGTAACGCTCGCTTCACGGCCTCTTGGGTCAGTTCGGTACAAGTGACTTTTCCGTCGCGCAACAGCTTGGCGGTATCGACCAGCGTCGGTAAATCATTGAACTGTTTTTGAGAATGTTTTGCGTCGTGTTGGATCAACGGTTTTACACCCAGCCGCAAGACGTCGGCCTCTCTTTTCAACACACCCTGAAAACCGGTTGGCTGAAAAAACGGATTAATGCCTGCATCTGTTGCCTGCCTAGCCTGTCGATTTAGACGGATCGCCTCGGTCGCTAAAATTTTAGGATCAGTTCTTGAGGTAATGCCGTGCATGTTGACAGAACTGTCAGCGATGTACTCTCCGACAAGACTCAAGAAATTTTCTTGAGCATGTTCGCTGTTGGTCGTCATAGCGATTTCCAGTTTGTTGCATGTTCGCTGTTGGTCGTCATAGCGATTTCCAGTTTGTTGCATGTTCGCTGTTGGTTGTCATAGCGATTTCCAGAATGTTTACAAAAGGTGCATTATTTTGGACGGATACCGATTGCTTCAGATACAGCAGTCCAGCGATCAACGTCTGCGGCCAACAGCTTACGAAGTTCATCAGGCGTTGAGGTTGCGGGTTGAGCGCCCAGTGTGTCGAGAAACTTTTTAAACTCGGCGGTTGATACGGCCTTCTTGATTTCGACATTGAGTCTGTCGCGTGCCTGTTTATCCATGCCGGCCGGACCAAAGGCCCCCCACCAGATTGTGACGACGTAGTCCAAGCCCGTTTGTTCTTTGACGGTCGGGATGTTGGGGAAATCAGCGTCGCGTGTTGCACCAGTGAACGCAATCTTTGGCAGCGCATCCGCTGCAGTGCCTTTGATTGAGGCCATGGTGGTAAAGAGGATATCGATACGACCTGCGACTAAATCGAGCTGTGCCGGACTAATGCCTTTGTAGGCGATTGATTGCATCTTAAGCCCGCCTACCTCTTTTGAAAGCAACTCAGTCATCAGTTGAGCGTTGTCACCAATGCCAGCTGTGCCGTAGTTGACCTTGCCCGGATTAGCTTTAGCATACGCGGTCAGCTCGTTAATATTTTTAGCAGGAAATCCTTCTCGGGTTAGCAAAACAAAGGGGGCTTCGGCCACCGTAGTGATGGGTTCGAAGGCAACTTTTGCATCATAAGGAGTTTTCTGGGCACCGGCTGTCGTCGCGAGCGAGCCGGACACAAACAAAATCGTATAACCGTCTGGAGCGGCGTTGGCGACATAGTTTGCACCGACGACACTACCCGCCCCGGGTTTGTTTTCAATCAGAAAAGGTTGCCCTAAGCTCTGTCGCAAGTTTTCGGCTAAACGTCGGGCCATAATGTCGTTGCTGCCTCCTGGTGCAAAGGGCACGACGATTCGAACGGGTTTGTCTGGCCATTTATCAGCCAGCGCCGAGCTTGGGCTCAGCGCGACAATACCGCCAAGAGCGCCGAATACGCATAGGTTGAGTAGCGCTTTTATGGTGTGGCGTTTAGTGTGCATGATGAACCTCTTCTGTCGGTTGAAATGAAGTCAGTGACTAATGTCATCTACTGCTTACTCTTACTGAAGACGAAAGTCATACTTTGATTTACTCTACAGGTATCGAGCCCTAATTATTTATTCAATTATCAGCGATCAGGTTAATGCACAAACACTTTATTAAGCTAACTATCTTGGTATTAATGTGCTGCCTACATAGCGCCAATGCCCAAGAGACTACGCGTCTGATTGTGCCCTTCGCGCCAGGGGGGCCAACCGATCAGATCACACGCTTGATTGCCTTAGAATTGACTAAGTTGACTGGCAAGCCTTCGATTGTCGAAAATAAGCCCGGTGCAGGCGGCACGATTGCGGCTCAATATGTTGCAAAGGCTAAGCCCGACGGTTCTGTTTACTTGGTAGGCTCACCCTCGGTGTTGGTCATTAATCAAGGGCTGCAAAAAAATCTGCCGTACGATCCCGAGAAAGATTTCGTGCCGGTCTCTGGCATGACGCGCTCACCGCTGATTGTTATTGTTAAAGGCGACTCGGCGCTTGAAAGTATTCAACAACTCGTCAAGCGCGCCAACACACTAAAAAATTTGATGCCGATGGGTTCTGCGGGTAATGGCACGATCCCACATTTGGCTGGCACCTACTTTAATCAACAAGCGGGCATTAGCGCGCTACATGTTCCGTTCAATGGTGTCGCGCCCGCCTTGTTAAGTTTACTTTCGGGCGATACGGTCTATATGTTCGATACCCTCTCAACTTCAATCGAAAATATCAAGGCGGGTAAAGTCAAAGGCTTGGGCATCGCGAGTGAAAAGCGTTTCAGTGGTTTGCCTGAGATTGCCACGCTGACAGAGCAGGGGTACGCCGTACAGGCTTCATCGTGGTTTGGTCTGGTGGCCCCAGCTAAAACTCCACAATCAACAGTTATTGCCATGAACCAAGCGATCAATTCAATACTGACCTCAGCAGACTTCTCAAACAAAATGGTAGCAATGGGAATCGAGTCAATGCCTGGTAGCGTTGATCAATTCGCGGCTTTCATTGAGGCTGAGCGCAAACGGTGGTTACCTGAAGTCACACGTCTAAATTTATCTGCTGAGTGAAAATCAATATGACTAATCCTGTCGACACACTCGCTGAGTTTGTGAGTCAAACGCAGTTAAAAGATATCCCTGACACGGTGCAGCGCCATGCGAAATTGGTGCTGTTGGATACCATCGGGGTGATCCTTGCCGGTTTTGAACAGCCTGAAGTACAGGCTTTACAAAAAACCTTTTCAGCGACCGCCGGAAGCGGTGCAACGGTATTGACGCGAGGATGGCCAGCCAATGACCCACGCACAGCTGCGTTGATCAACGGTACAGCCGGTCGCTCCATTGAATTATGCGAAGGCCATCGTTTTGTAGCCTGCCAGGCAGGCGTTCAGGTGTTACCCGGCCTACTCGCCAGCGCAGAGGTCTTAGGGCGTCGTGGTGAAGATCTGCTGTTGTCGTTGATCTTGGGCTATGACGTTGCCGTCAGGATGGGTTACGCCTTAACGCCTCGGCCCCTGGCACACCAGAATGGACAGAGTTCGATGATTGGGGCTGCTGCAGGTGGTGCGCGTTTACGCAATCTCAATGCACAGCAAACCGGTCAAGCGATGCGTATCGCTGCGACCTTTGTGTTGACACCGAGTTATACCAACGCCGTTGCAGGCGCCACGACACTCAATGCAGCGGGTGGCATGTGTGGGTTGACTGCTTCGCTGGCTCCCGAAATGGCGCAGGCCGGATTTATTGCTCAAGAGGGGGCGATTGGCGAAGCCTTTGCAAATCTCGTAGGTGATGGCTATCAAGAGTCTAAGCTTCTTGATCAGTTAGGCACCACCTTTGAGATTACTCGCAACTACTTCCGGCTTCGTGCCTGCTGTAATCCGATCTATGCGTCTCTGGATGCTTTTGAAGAGGCCTGGGAGCAGGCGCAAGTCATACCTGAGCAAATTGAACGGGTCGAAGTTTATACCTATCGCTTTGCCTCAGCCATGCAGAGCCAAGCCCCCCTTAATGGCTTTGCGTCAAAGTATTCTTTGCCGCATGCGGTTGCCGCCATTGCGCTGCGCGGTAACGCAGGCTATGGTTCGTTTACTGAGAGTTTTGTGCAAAGCCCAGAGGTCGCAGCACTGCGTCAGCGCGTGTTTGTTACAGAGGACCCCGCGCTAAATGCGCAGTTTCCAAAACTGAAACCTTCGCGTGTGACGCTGACCTTGAAGAACGGCCTGACCATCACTAAAACTTGTGAAAGTGCCAAAGGTGATTTTCAAAAGCCTTATCAAGAATCTGAGATTCGAGAGAAGTTTCATGAACTTGCTAGCCTCGTTTTAACAGACCGGGGTGTCACTGAGCTAGAACGCACGATTGATTGTGTCGAGCAATGGAAGAGTCTTGATACTCTGATGAATGTATTGCGAAAACATACATCTAGCTAGAGCTTAAAGCCTACGCTGCGGATGAGCGCGCAGGTTTTAGTCCAACGAGATTTTTGCTACCTCAACCACGCGGGCCCACTTCGCAGTTTCCTTCGCTAAAAAACTCTCGAAGTCTTTTGAAGACCCCTCGTTGGGAATCAATCCCATGTTTTTAAAAGAGAGCGCAATCGTCGGATCCGCGACAAGTGCAGTCAACGCGGTCAACAAGCGATCACGAATGTCTGCGTTAACCGACTTGGGCGCAAGGATGCCAAACCAAGTGTCTGAGTAATATTCAGCCCAACCGCTCTGAGCAAAAGTGGGCACCTCTGGCAAGGCTTCTGAACGTTGCCCACCGGCAATTGCCAAGGCTTTAATTTTTTTACCCTGTACGAGTGGAGCTGAACTCGGCACGCTGTCAAAGATTAAATCAATCTGACCGCCCATCAAATCATTGAGCGCTGGGCCGCCGCCTTTATAAGGTACATGCTGCATCTGAATACCCGTCAGCATCTTAAAGAGTTCGCCAGCCATATGCCCCGAGGCGCCTTGTCCGCCAGAGCCAAAGTTAAGTTGTTTATCACGGCTTTTTGCCAAGGCAATTAAATCGGCGACGGTACTGACCGGCAAATTTGAGGTAACAACTAATAGAACTGGGGCATTCGCCAACATCTTGATCGGCAACAGATCTTTAGCGGGATCATAAGTCATCTTTTTGTATAGGCTCGGATTGCTGGCTAGTCCGGGGAATCCCATTAAAAGCGTATACCCATCTGCAGGTGCCTTGGCCACGTAACTGGCTGCAATATTGCCATTTGCCCCCGGTTTATTTTCAACCACGACGCTCGTATTGAGCTGCGCTGATAACTTAGGGGTAATCGAACGCGCCACAATATCCGCGGCCCCTCCAGCACTAAAAGCGACGACCAGAGAGATAGGCTGCACCGGATAGTCTGGCGCTTTTTGTGCAACGACCGGCGGGCTAAGGCTTAGGACTGATGCCGCCAATACGATAGAGGTTAGCGCTTTGAACCTGCCATGATTCTTAAGAAACAGCATTGTCGACCCTTTTAGATTTTGATACAGATTACTGTATTTCAATCGACCCTCGCACCTAACTCTCAAATAATCGCGGACCACCTGGCGACGTCATCTTTCATGCGCTTTGCTTAGGCAGGGGCAGATGCAGATGCAGGAGCAGGAGCAGGAGCAAAAGCAAAAGCAAAAGCAGTAGCAGAAGCAGAAGCAGAAGCAGAAGCAGAAGCAGGTTACACAGAGGCGACGTCAAAGCCCTGAGCCGCGAAAGATAGGGTTTCGCAATGACGCCAGTTTGAAATGTTATATATTGATATATAGTATGTCGATACGCCATGCGGATAGCCGCTGCCTTGCACCAGCATCCGGTCCTGACACAGAACCTCAATAGCATTTTTTATGAACTCAGAAAAATTTGACGACACCATGCACACAAATAAGCGAGTCGGTTTCATCGGTCTAGGACTGATGGGTGGTGGCATGGCGATGAATATTCTAAAAAAACATGGTCAGCTTAATGTTTGTGATCCCGACGAGGCTGCAGTCGCGCGCCTGGTCGCCCTCGGCGCGACACGCATGGCCTCGTCCCAAGAGCTTGGGGCGGCGTGCGATATCGTGTTGCTGTCTTTACCTGACCCTTCAATCTCTCTCGCAATTGTCTTAGGCCCCGACGGTCTGGCTGAGCATCTTGCACCCGAATCAGTCGTCATCGGGATGTCAACCGATGGCATTGACGCCGTCCGTCAGTTACACGCAGCACTGCAAGCGCGTGGGATCAGTTTTATCGATTGCCCGGTCGGCAAAGGGCCACCAGCCGCTGCGGCCGGTGATCTGCGCCTGTTCGCGTCTGGCGACCAAGAGACTTGTACTTCGCTGAATTGGCTGCTATCGATGATGGGCAGCACGATCGATTACTGTGGCCCAGTAGGCTCGGGTCAAGCCATCAAGCTCGCCAACAATTTGCTGTCTTGCGGCTACGGCGCTTTGATTTCTGAAGCCTATGCCATGGTGAAACAGGCAGGTGCAGATTTAAATATTTTTTGCGATGCTCTACCGCAAACTGCAGCAAACAGCTGGCC